>JBOGDL010000001.1:0-3876 GCA_050701815.1 Micromonosporaceae bacterium
AGCGCGAGGAGCGTAGACAAAGATCTTGAGCAGGTGAGCCAGGGAGCGACCGGAAACTTCAAGGAAGAGTTCGACGCGGGCAAGGCCGAGGTCAGGGACACGGTCAACGCGAACAAGGTCGACTCCAGGGGCAACGTGCTGCGGGCAGGGCTGGTCGGCGGGGACGGCGATTCGGCCGTGGTGCTGGTCGCGGTTGACGCCAGAGTGAAGAACGAAAACGCGCCCGAAGGCCGAAAAGCTCATTACCGGATCGAAGTCGAGATGTCGTACCACGAAGAGTCCGACCGTTGGTTGGTTGCAGAGTTGCGGTTTGTCGGGTGAGACACGTGTGCGCGGGATGTGAAGCCAGCGGACCTGATGGCGCCGTTCGCTCGTCGCCACCTTGGTTGGCCCGCCGAGTCAAGTGCTGAGGAGCCCCAAACGTGACCGACAGACCCCTATCCGGTCGTCCGTCGCCCCGCCGTGCTGGAGTGAGACCGGAGAACAGCGACCCCGCCAATGTGGCGGGCACCGAGGCCGAGGACGCTGAGATCGAACCTGAACTGAAATCGAGCCACGACGCCGAGGCTGACGACTCCGCGATTGAAGCCGACCGGAAGTCGAACAGTCTCGACTCCCAGCAGGACCGCTCGGTGGCTGAAAGTGCCTTGGAGCCGGACGAGGGAGCGATTGCGGAGCCCCAGGCCGAGAAGCCGGAGCCTGAGGAGCCCCAGGCTGAGCGGGCTGCCGGCAGCGCCCGTGGTGATCGATTCAAGCGGAAAGCCGATTCTGACAGCGTCAAGAGCAGGTCCAAGCCTGCGGCTGCCCGGAAGGTGACGGCCCCTCGCTCGCGGCCGGGCCGCCGGGCGCGGGAGGCGGAGGCCGCGGTGCGGCGGCTGCGTCGCACCGCGATGGCCATCGGGATGTGGACGTTGGTGTTCGCGCTGCTGGCGGGCGCGGGCTGGTACTTCACGGATAACCAGGAAGAACCTTTCGAGGCCCGCGGCACGGCGACCGCGGCCGCAGCCGCCGCGGCGCGCGCGATCTTCTCGTACGACTACAGGTCTTTCGATCAGAGCGTGGCTAACGGCAAGGAGTTTGTCACCGGGAAGTTCGCCAAGGAGTACGCCAAGACCACCGGGGCGTTGAAGGCGACCGCTCAGAAGGAGAAGGCGGTGGTGCGGGCCGAGGTGAAGTCCACAGGCGTGATGGTTGAGGAGGCCACCGCGGACCGGATTCCGGTGTTGCTTTATGTCAACCAATACCGGCGGAACGTCAACATCAAGGGTGAGAAGTTGGATCAGAACCGGGTGGTCCTGACCATGGTTCGAGTGTCTGATGATCAGACCGGCCAAGATGACTGGCTGGTGGCGAACGCGGTGGCGGTTTGATTCGAAGCTCAGCGTGATGCCCAGATTCCCGCAGTTCGGGGCGTATGGCGCGCGCCGACCCTTGACTGGAGAGGGCGGATACGTGCACGCTGGTCCCTAGTCGCCGGTCACTGCGGTCGCTGTAGCAAGGTGGAAGCGATCTAAAAAGGGCGCCTGAATCAGCGTGCGCCAACGGGCTCGACAGTGGTGAGGCTTTCGGCTACACTGCTAGTTTGCGCTGCCTTCCGTTCTGATCCCTGTCCGGATTTGTGCGATCACGTCGAGATTGCGGAAATTTGGTGCAGGACGTTCGGGGTGCGCGCATAACGGCCGTTGCAGCACAGGTCCTCGGAAGGACGCACCTTGGCAGCTTCCCGCCCTGCGAAGACCAGCAACACGACGAGCGCTTACGCTCCCCGCCGAGTCACATTCGGCAGGATCGCCGAACACCTCGAGGTTCCTAACCTTCTCGCCATCCAGACCGAGTCATTCGACTGGCTGGTGGGCAATGAGGGGTGGCGCACTCGGGTCGCCGACGACCCAGATTCGCGTTGTGGTCTTGACGAGATCCTCCACGAGATCAGTCCGATCGAGGACTTCTCCGGGACGATGTCGCTTTCGTTCTCAAATCCGCGCTTCGACGAGGTGAAAGCCCCGATCGAAGAGTGCAAGGAGAAAGACCGGACATACTGCGCCCCGCTGTTCGTCACCGCGGAGTTCACCAACCACACCACTGGTGAGATCAAGAGCCAGACGGTGTTCATGGGCGACTTCCCGATGATGACCAGCAAGGGCACGTTCATCATCAACGGCACCGAGCGTGTGGTGGTCAGCCAGCTTGTCCGCTCACCCGGCGTCTACTTCGACAAGCAGCCAGACAAGACCAGCGACCGGGACGTCTCCAGCGTCAAGGTGATCCCGAGCCGGGGCGCCTGGCTGGAGTTCGACGTCGACAAGCGCGACACGGTCGGAGTTCGGATCGACCGCAAGCGCCGGCAGGCGGTGACCGTGCTGCTGAAGGCGATCGGGTGGACCACTGAGCAGATCCGGGAGCGGTTCGGCGACTCGGAGTTGATGCAGGCGACCCTGGAGAAGGATCACCTCGCCAGCCAAGACGAAGCTCTGCTGGACATTTACCGCAAGCTGCGTCCGGGCGAGCCTCCTACCCGCGAGGCCGCGCAGACCCTGCTGGAGAACCTCTTCTTCAACCCGAAGCGGTACGACTTGGCGAAGGTGGGCCGCTACAAGGTCAACAAGAAGTTCAACGACGGCGTCCCGATCACCACAGGCGTGCTCACGAACGAGGACATCGCCTCCACCATCGAGTATCTGTGCCGGCTGCACGCTGGCGAGGATGGCTACGAGCCGGACGACATCGACCACTTCGGCAACCGCCGGCTGCGCACGGTGGGCGAGCTGATCCAGAACCAGGTCAGGGTCGGCCTGTCCCGGATGGAGCGGGTGGTTCGGGAGCGCATGACCACCCAGGACGTCGAGGCGATCACGCCGCAGACGTTGATCAACATCCGGCCGGTGGTCGCTGCGATCAAGGAGTTCTTCGGCACCTCGCAGCTGTCCCAGTTCATGGACCAGACCAACCCTTTGGCTGGCCTGACCCACCGGCGTCGGCTTTCCGCGCTTGGCCCTGGCGGTCTTTCCCGGGAGCGGGCCGGCTTCGAGGTTCGGGACGTGCACCCGTCGCACTACGGCCGGATGTGCCCGATCGAGACCCCAGAGGGTCCGAACATCGGTTTGATCGGCGCTTTGTCGACGTTCGCTCGGGTGAACCCGTTCGGGTTCATTGAGACCCCGTACCGGCAGGTCACCGAAGGCCGCGTCACCGGTGAGGTGCGCTACCTCACCGCCGACGAAGAGGACCGGCACGTCATCGCGCAGGCGAACGCGCCGCTGCAGTCGGACGGCCGATTCGCCGAGGACCGGGTGCTGGTGCGAAAGAAGGGTGGCGAGGTCGACTTCGTCTCCCCGGAGCTGGTCGACTACATGGACGTCTCGCCACGGCAGATGGTCTCGGTCGCCACCGCGATGATCCCGTTCCTGGAGCACGACGACGCGAACCGGGCTCTGATGGGCGCCAACATGCAGCGCCAGGCGGTGCCGTTGCTGAAGAGCGAGGCTCCCCTGGTGGGCACCGGCATGGAGTACCGCGCCGCGGTGGACGCCGGCGATGTTGTGGTCGCTGAGGCGCCTGGCGTGGTCGAGGACATGTGCGCCGACTACGTCACGGTGCATCAGGACGACGGCGCCCGCCGCACGTACCTGCTGCACAAGTTCCGTCGCTCCAACGCCGGCAGTTGCATCAACCAGAAGCCGGTGGTGGACGAAGGTGACCGGGTCGAGGCCGGCCAGGTGATCGCGGACGGCCCCTGCACCGACGAAGGCGAGATGGCGCTCGGCAAGAACCTGCTGGTGGCGTTCATGTCGTGGGAGGGTCACAACTACGAGGACGCGATCATCCTGTCCCAGCGCCTGGTGCAGGAGGACGTGCTCACCTCGATCTCGATCGAGG
>JBOGDL010000002.1:0-6537 GCA_050701815.1 Micromonosporaceae bacterium
CGATGTGGCGGGGGGTGCGGCGGATGCTGTTGCTGAACCTGCCGTCGCCGATCACGTTCACCCAGGGCCGGTTGTCGAACCAGTCGAAGCTGGCGCTCTCCCGCCACCCCCACCGCAGCATCCCGGACCTGCTGCAGGACTGCGCCCAGTGCGCGCTGGACGAGCTGATCGCCGAGGCGGGTGGACCGGCATGGGACGAGGAAGGGTTCCAGCGGCTGCGGGAGGCGGTCCGGCCCGAGTTCGCCACAGCGGTGCTGGATGTGATCGCAGACGTCCAGCACATCTTGACCGCGGCGCACGCGGTGCGTGCCCGGCTGCAGCAGGCTGTGCCTGCCCTGCTTCCCTCTCTGGCCGATATCCGGGCACAGCTGAACGATCTGATCCACCCCGGCTTCGTGACCGACACCGGCGCCGCCCGACTCCCCGACCTGATGCGCTATTTCAAAGCGGCGCGAACCCGGCTGGACAAGCTGCCCGCCAACCCCGGGGGTGACCGGGAGCGGATGCAGGAGATCCAGGAGCTGCGAGCCGAGCACCAGGCGCTGCTGGAAGCAGCCCGGGACACCCCATGGCTGGACGCGGCTCGAGAGATCAAATGGATGATCGAAGAACTTCGAGTGAGCTACTTCGCTCAGGAGCTGAAGACCGCGTACCCGATTTCCGCGAAACGAGTCTGGCGAGCGATCGACGACCTGTTCGCCGAAGTCGAGTGACCCGACCCGCCACTCAACCGGAACGCGGGATGGAGGCACGCTCGCCGGCTGGCGCGGTGTCGGCGACCACGACCGACTCCGGGGCCAGATCATCGCGTCGGTCGGCCAGCATGGTCTGCGCCGCACGGGTCCGGGACAGCTGCTGCGGGTCCAGGTCGACCCGCACCACCGCCTCGCCGTCGTCGGCGGCCTTGCCCACCGGCCTGCCCTGAGGGTCGTACACGGCGGCGCCGCCGGTGAACCGCCAGTCGTCAACGCCCGCGACCGGGTTCGCGAAGACCACGTACATGGTGTTGTCCAGCGCGCGGGCGCGGTAGTAGAGGTCGCGCCGGTGCTGCGAGCCGGTCACGTACGCGCTGGGGCACAGGTAGCCGTGGGCGCCGGCCCTGGCGACGGCCCGAGCGTGCTCCGGGAAGCAGCCGTCGTAGCAGATCCCGACACCCAACAGCCAACTGTCAACCCGGATCATGCAGCCCTGGTCGCCGGGCGAGAACAGCTCACGCTCATGCGCCCCGCACAAGTGCTGTTTGTCGTACGCGGCGCGCACCGCGCCCGAGCCGTCGGCCAGCAACGCGGAGCACCGCCGGGCGCCGTCGGGACGCCGTACGCTCGCCCCCACCAGCGCGACCAGGTCATGCCGCTGGGACGCCTCGCGAATCGGATCGAGCCGGGGATCGTCGACGACTCCGTTCTCGTCCGCGGCCAGGTCGCACCGCGCCGGGTCGGCGAGCAGCACGGGCGGGTGATAGGCGGGCAGGAACAGTTCCGGAAACACCGCGAGCCTGGCGCCGTGCTGCGCGGCTTGGCGGATCAGCCGAGCCACTGCGGCCGCGTTCTCGGCGACTTCGCCGGGTGTCGCCTGGGCCTGGATCGCCGCCACCGGCAGCGGCTGCTCTGGCAGTTGAGTCACGGCGCCATTTTCTCAGCGCAGGTCGAGCCTGGCCAGCAGCTGCACCTCGGGCGGCCAGCAGCGGCGGCTCGGGGCTGGCCTCAGCGTTTCCGCCGTGGGTGAACATCTCTGGCAAGCCGTACGTACGGATTGCACAAACCCGCCGTCGGCTGCCACCATCGACGTGTGCCGAGAGTGAGCCAGGACCACCTTGCCGCACGGCGCAGCCAGATCCTCGCCGGGGCCCGGGCCTGCTTCGCCCGCCACGGCTACGAAGGCGCCACCGTCCGCCGCCTGGAGGACGAGACCGGGCTGTCCCGCGGCGCCATCTTCCACCACTTCCGGGACAAGGAGTCGCTCTTCCTGGCGGTCGCCGAAGACGACGCCGCGACCATGGTCGACACCGTGGCGCGCAACGGCCTGGTGCAGGTGATGCGGGATCTGCTGGCCCGCTCCGAGGCGCCCGAGGTGACAGGGTGGCTGGGCACCCAGCTCGAAGTCTCCCGGCGGCTACGCACCGACCAGGAGTTCGCCACCCGGTGGGCGGAGCGGTCCGCCGCGATCTCAGCCGCCACCCTCACCCGGCTGCAACGGCAGCGCGACGCGGGCGCGCTGCGTGACGACGTGCCAGTCGAGGTGCTGCAGCGGCTGCTGGAGCTGGCGCATGACGGGCTGGTGATGCACCTGGCGATGGGACGCCCCGCCGGCGACCTGGGCCCGGTGCTGGACCTGGTAGAGGCCGCGGTGCGCCGCTGAGCAGGCCCGACCGCGCTCTGGGCCACCCCGCTTCCGGGCCGGATCTGCTCAGCTTCCAGCCCGCTCGGCGGTTGACTCGCTCAGCGGCACACTCGTGTCAGCTTCCGGCGGGTCGATCATCAAGTTCGGGCTGGTGATCCCCCGCGGCGAGTCGGCGAACTGGGTGCGGTACAGCTCGGCGTACAGGCCGCCGGCGGTGATCAGCTCGTCGTGCCGGCCGCGCTCCACGATCTTGCCGTCGTCCAGCACCAGGATCTCGTCGGCGTCCCGGATCGTTGACAGCCGGTGCGCGATCACCAGCGCGGTACGCCCGCTCAACGCCTCACCCAGAGCACGCTGCACCGCCGCCTCGGACTCGGAGTCCAGATGCGCGGTGGCCTCGTCCAGGATCACGATCCGGGGCTCTTTCAGCAGCAGCCGGGCGATCGCGATCCGCTGCTTCTCACCGCCGGAGAACCGGTACCCGCGCTCCCCCACCACGGTGTCCAGACCGTCCGGCAGCGACCGGATCAACGCGCCCAGCTGCGCCCGCTCCAACGCCGTCCACAGCTCTTCGTCGCTGGCGCCCGGCCGCGCGTAGGCCAGGTTCGCGCGCAAACTCTCGTGGAACAGGTGCGCGTCCTGGGTGACCACCCCGATGGCGCCCCGCAGCGACTCCCCCCGCAGCCGCCGCACGTCCACGCCGTTGACCAGCACGGCGCCTTTGGTCACGTCGTAGATCCGGGGCACCAGCATCGACGTGGTGCTCTTACCCGCCCCTGAGGGCCCCACCAGCGCCACCATGCGACCGGGTTCGACGGTGAACGAGACCGACCGCAGCACCGGATCGTTGGTGGCCCGGTCCAACACCGTGACGTCCTCCAACGACGCCAACGACACATCGGCCGCCGCCGGATACCCGAACTCGACATCGCGAAACTCGATCCGGGCCGCCCCGGCGGGCAGCTCGACCGCGTCATCGCTGTCCACCACGCTGGCCCGGATGTCGAGCACCTCGAACACCCGGTCGAAGCTGACCAGCGCGCCCATCACGTCGACCCGGACGTTGGACAGCGCGGTCAGCGGCCCGTACAGCCGGGTCAGCAACAACGCCAAGGTGACCACCGATCCAGCGCTCACCGCGCCGGAGATCGCCAACGAGCCCCCCAGGCCGTACGTGAGCGCCTGCGCCAGGCTCGCCACCAGGGTGAGCGCGGTGAAGAAGGCGCTGGAGTACAGCGCCGAGAGCACCCCGATGTCACGCACCCGCCGGGCGCGTTCGGCGAACTCGTGCGCCTCCTGGTCGGGACGGCCGAACAGCTTCACCAGCAGCGCGCCACCGGCGCCGAAGCGCTCCGTCATGGTGTTGTTCATCTTCGCGTCCAGCTGGTAGCTCTCCCGGGTGATCTCGGCGAGCCGGCGGCCCACCCAGCGCGCCGGGAGCACGAACAACGGAAGCAACATCAGCGACAACAGCGTTATCTGCCACGACAGCACGAACATCACGCCGGTGGTCAGCGCCAACGCCACCACGTTGCTCACCACACCGGACAGGGTGGTGGTGAAGGCGCGCTGCGCTCCGATCACGTCGTTGTTCAACCGGCTGACCAGGGCGCCCGTCTGGGTACGGGTGAAAAACTGCAGCGGCATCCGCTGCACGTGATCGAACACCTGGCGCCGCAGATCCAGGATCACGCCTTCCCCGATACGGGCGGAGAACAGCCGCTGCAGCAGGCCGAACCCGGCGTCGAGCACCGCCAAGCCGGCGATCAGGAACGCGATCGACAACACCAGCCCGCGGTCTGAGGAGTCCGTGATCGCGTTGACCACCCGGCCGGCCAGCACCGGCGTCGCCACCCCGGCCACCGCCGAGATCACCACCGCGACCAGGAACACCGCGACCAGGACCCGGTACGGCCGCGCGTACCTGATCACCCGGCGCACCGTGTGCCGGGTGAGCTTGCGGTCCTTGACCGCTTCCTCGTTGCGGATCGAGCGCAGGAAACCCCAGCCCGCGCCCGCCATGCCCATTGGGCCTGTCATTAATTACCTCCGCCGGCAGTGTGCGACACGCCTGTGACAACTGCACGGCGTTGCGGGTTACTCCCCGATGCCGGCTAGATCACGTATCCGCCGGGCCTGGGCGGCCCGCTCGGCTGCTTCCTGCTCAGCGTACGAGCGGCCGTCGGCGCCCTGCAGCAGGGCCTTGATCTCGGACGCGGCCTCCCGGGCGGGCGCCAGCAGCGCCGCTGTCAGATCGGCCACGGCGGCGTCCAGCTCCGACGGCGCCACCGCCAGCGCGGCGAGGCCGATCCGGATCGCCTCCTCAGCGTCGACCTGGCGTGCCGTCAGGCACAACTCCAACGCACGGGACGGGCCGACCAGCTCGGTCAGCCGCTTGGTGCCGCCGAGGTCGGGCACCAGACCGTGGCGGACTTCAGCCATCGCGAACCGGACATCGCTGGCCACCACCCGCAGATCGCACGCCAACGCAAGCTGGAACCCGGCGCCCACCGCATGCCCCTGCACCGCGGCGACGCTGATCAGATCGGGACGCCGCAGCCAGGCGAATGCCTGCTGGAACCCCGCGATCTCACGATCGAGTTCAGCGTCGGACAGCTGCGCCAGATGAAGCAGGGACCCGTCGGAGGACGCCCCGCCGGTCAGCGTGGCCTTGTCCAAGCCGGCCGAGAAGGCGCGGCCTTCGCCTCGTACCACGACGAGCCGGGTGCCCCCCGAAAGGTCACGCCCGATCTCGCGCAGCCGGCGCCAGAGCGCAGGCGTCTGCGGATTCAGCGAATCGGGGCGACACAGCGTGATTGTGGCGACTGGACCATCGCGGTCCAGTCGCACCCCCGTCTGTTGGGTCACCCAGCGTCAGGAGCTCTTGCGACGCCGGGCGCCGCCCCGCTGCCGCAACTGGACGCCGGACTCGGTCAGCACCCGGTGCACAAAGCCGTACGAACGACCGGTGGTGGATGCGAGCGCGCGAATGCTCTCACCCTGGGTGTACCGCTTGACCAGGTCCTTGGCGAGTGAGGCGCGTTCCGCGCCGACGATCCGGCGACCCTTTGGGGTGGTGGTGTTGGTGCCGGTGGCTGCCATGTTCATCCCTCACGTCACTCGGTGAGCGGTTCGACGGTCCTTTCTATTAGACCGCCAAGAACGATCATGCGCCAGTCAGCCCAGAGATGACAACCGAACCGACGGATCTTGTGGGCGACCCGCTACCGTGTCGCTCCGTGGGAGATGAAGCCAAGAACCGGGCAACGCGGGCCATCGAGGTCCGTGACCTCGCGATTTGGCTGATTCTCGGAGCAATCGGGCTGCTGCTCTGTTGGGCTGCCGTGAAGCTGGACGCGCGCCTGGGCACCGCGAGCCCGCCGTTCCAGGGGCGGTACACATCGATGCTGACCCCAGGTCTGGCAGCGAGCGTCGGGACCGCGGCCGCGGTGCTGGCGATCGCGGCACGGGGTGGTTTTGAACGCCTGCGTTGGGGCGTCGCCCTGCTCCTCGGCTACGGCTTCGGCCTGTGCTGGAGTGTGACGCTGGTCTGGGGCCGTGACGCTGACGGCGCCGCGATCGGAACCGGCGACCTGGGCGAACTCTCGACAGACGCCGCCGGCATCGGCGCTGATCCCCGTGCGTGGCTGCAGAATTTCACCGACCCGGACGCGGCGCACAGCTGGGCCGCCCGGAGCCACCCGCCCGGCCCGGTGCTGTTGCTCTGGATGTTGCGGCGCCTTGGTCTACACGATCAGGTGACCATTCAGGTGCTCTTGGCAGGGGTCGCCGCGCTCGCGATACCGCTGGTGCTGGCCGCGGCGAGATCGGCCTGCGGTGAGGTCAACGCGCGTCGCCTGCTGCCGGTGGTGGTGTTGGCCCCGTACGCGTTGTGGAGCTCGTCCAGCATCGACTCGGTGGTGACGGTGCTGGGGGCCGCGATGATCCTGGCTGGGGTGCGGGCCAGCGAGCGCCGGGGCTGGCGGGCCGCGCTGTGGGGAGTCGGGTCCGGGCTTCTGCTCGGACTCGCGGCGCTTTTCGGGTACGCCGCGGCGTGGCTGGGGCTGTCCGTGATCTGCCTCTACTTCGCCCGTCGTCGCCCGTTCCTGAACGTGCTGACCGGCTTCGGCGCGCTGGCGCCGATGCTGCTGGCCCAGCTGCTGGGCTTCAGTTGGGTCGCCGGGCTGTTGTCAGCGC
>JBOGDL010000003.1:0-7553 GCA_050701815.1 Micromonosporaceae bacterium
CCCGGTTCCGCAGGTCGGTGTCCAGCTCCTGGTACGTGGCCTCATCGAACCCGGTGCCGCGCGGCACGCTCAGGCTGCCGCACTCGGTGCGGTTTCCGTTGATGACACCGCAGTCGCCACCGGGGAAATCGTGGCCGGGGCGGTCCCGCGGCGCCGGTGGGAACCGGGGCTCACCGGCGGGGCCGCCGACCCCGGAGTGCGGCGCGAACGTCGACATCTGCAGGAAGAAGGGCTGGTTGGCGGTGTGCGCCCGGTCGATGAAGTTCTTGGCACGGTCGCCGAGCAGGTCAGTCAGGTACACGTTGGGTCGGCTGATGTTCTTGTTGGCGCCCTTCTGCAGGACCTGGGTGATCTCGTACGCGCCGGCGACGTTCGCGTAGGCGCCGTCGCCACCGACGTGCCACTCGTCCCAGCCCGGGGGCACGTTGTTGGCTCGGATGTCGTAGCCGTTCATGTACTTGCCGTACAGCCCGGTGCGGTAGCCGGCGTCATCCAGCGCGACTGCGTACGTGCGCTGCGGGTTGCCGTTCGCGACGAAAGCCTGGTGGCCTCCGATGGCGCCGTTCTTGTTGGTCCGCACTCCGGTGTTGTGTGGGAACCGGCCGGTCAGCATCGCGGCTCGGGAGGGGCAGCACAGGCTGTCCACCACTGAGTAGTGGTTGAACGAGGTTCCGGCAGCTTTCAACGCCTGCACCTCGGACATGTGCTGGACGAGGTTGCTGGACAGGTCGTCGGTGTGGATGAAGACGATGTTCGGTTTGGCTGCGGCGGCAGCGGGTGGTGAGCCCGGGTCCGGGTTGGCGCTGACCTGCGATGAGCCGATCAGGGCCAGGGCCAGTAGGGCCGGGACTAGCCAGAATTTGGCACGCACGGGGGGTCCTTTCTGCCAGCTCCGACAAAAAGTTGCGTACTCGAATAGATTTCGAAAAGAAGCTTACGTCTGTTGCCCGGCGCCGCGCTAGAGCGAACTCAGTCGATGCCCGGTTCCAGGCCCACAGTGATCAAGTCACAAGCAGCAGGCCGGACCAGCGTCCGGCTTCAGGCTTGCGAAGCGGTCACCAGCCCCAGCGTCCGGAGCCTGAGGCGCCCCAACCCCCCTCGCCCGCTGGCCGTGACGTGGCATCACTTCGACCCAGGAAGCTGTACGGCGGCAACGGCCCGACGTACTCAACCTGCAGGTGCGCGTGGTCCCCCAGCGCATGCACGCCCTGATCCACTTCGGCGACCCGGGACCGTGGGACCAGCAGTGACCAGCGGTCAAGAGTGGGCGCCCCGCCCGCTTCCCGGTGCGTGTCGGCAGCCAGCGGGATCACGCCAGCCATCATCCGCTCGCCCTGCTCCGAGGTCCGCGCCGCCAGCTGCGCCGAGATCTGCTCACCCAGTTGCACCCGTTCCTGGAAGCTGCAGTCGGGTCCCATCGCGGTGCTCAGCTCGGGGTGCTCGGCCAGCACCTGGCGTAGCGCCTGCTCCTCGTCGAACGTCAGGTCGACACGAAGCTCAACGTGGCCCCGCAGGGCTTCCAGCCGGGCCCGCAGGTCAGGGGCGGGGTGCTCCAGCACCTCCTCGCGCACCGCTGAATCGTCCGGCGCCGCCACCCCGAAGGGCAGTGGCAGCACGTCGTGTTCGGCGACGATCGTGGTCAGCACATCGAGATGCCGTACGGCGTCCTGGTCGGTCAACTGCGTCTCGTCAACCAACGGGCTGACCACGGCCGCCAAATCCTGCCAGTCGACCAACCGCAGCTCTCCCGGTGGCTCCCCGACTCCGGGAAGGCCCGGCAGCGTCGCGCCGGGACGCATCACTCCGTACACGTGGAGCATCACTCAGCCTCGCCGCTCCGCCGGCTCGACTTGCGCGGCCGCCGTGCCCGTTCCCGTTCGGGCTCTTCGTCGTCGCCAGTCAGCGATGAGGCGACCTCTTTGGCGGTGTCCGCCATGCCTGACAAGGCGCCCTTGGTCTTGTGCTTGGCGCCGCCCTCGGTCACCTCTTGCATCATCCCCGGCAGCCCCGTCACCTGGTTGTTGGGTTGCAGGTCGAGCCGGTTGACGGCCTCGGCGAACCGGAGGTACGTGTCCACGCTGGCGATCACGATGCGGGCGTCGATGGTGAGCAACTCGATCCCGACGACGGCGACCCGCACGTACGCGTCGATCACGATTCCTTTGTCCAGCACCACTTCCAACACGTCTGCGAGGCTGCTTGGTCGGGGCGCTCTGTTTCCTGCCACTGCGGCGGTCATGTGATCGCTCCTTGTCTCTTGGGAGGGTTTCAGGGCACGTGTGTGCCTCAGGCGGGCGCGCGCCCGTGGATGGGTTTCGGGTTGGGTTTCGGGTTGGGAACGTGCAGGTCAGGGACGGGATCGCCCAGTCGGCAACTGGTCTGCATCCGGCTGAAGGTCAGCCGGGAGGACCGTGGCGAGGTCCGTGGGGAGGTCCAGGTCGTCAGGGTCGACCCCGAAGATGTCGCGCAGCTCGGCGAATTTGTGCTCAAGCTCCTGCAGCGCGAGGCCCAGCTGATCGATCTGGGTCTCGTCCAGGTCGCCAGAGTCGACCCGGCGTAACGCCTGTCTCTCCAGCAACTCCCGCACGATCTCCAGCACGGCCACCACCAGGCGTCCCAGCCCGCGCCCCACCTCGTCCGCGTCGGCGGCGACTCGAAGCTGTGCCACGTCACCTACCTCCTTCCTCGGGAAGGGCAGTGTCGGCAGCCCTCGCGGGGCCGGGGTTCAGGTCCGCCGGCCGGGCTCGTCCACGATCTGTCGCAGATCCCGGAGGCGGCGCCGGTTCGGGGTGGTGCGCCTGCCTGGGGTGCAGCGCGCGATCGACACCGATCAGCAGCAACCGCAGGTCGACCCGGATCAGGTCGATGCCCGCAAGCGAGATGATCACGTCCCCGTTCACCACGGCGCCCTTGTGGACCACTCGATCAAGCAGGTCAGCGATGCTGGTCCGGTGCGGAACCCGGTAGTAGCCGGAAGCTGCGGGCTGCGCCACCGCGTTATCGGTCATCTGGCTCGCCGCCGGCACAAGTTCTCGCGACGCTTGGGCGGGGTTCTGGTTGGATTCGCGCGGATGGCTCATCGGTCGTCACCAGCCAATCGGGCGAACGAGTACGGCGGCCACGGCCCGCTGGTCTCCACCTGCATGTGCTCCGCGTGCAGTCGCTGAGCCAGCTGTTCCAGTGAGTCGAGAAACTCGGCCTCACGCTCCTGGGCGATCAGGTAGGCGGTGTCTGCCAGGACGTGCGATCCGCGTGGCGCGCGCGGCGCGCTGTCACGCGCCAGGGGCCGCAGGAAGTCGTGCGCCGACTCAAGCAGCGCGTGAACCCGCGCCTCGGAGTCCTCCTGGTCGGCCCGGGCCTGTCGTCGCCGCGCCAGGTACTCGGCGCCGCTGAGCTTCTCCGCCGACGGCTTCGACGCCGTCGATTGCGCGGAATCGGCTGCGTCCGCGTCGGCCCCGGGGTCTGCCGTACGGAGCACTCGCACTCCCCACTCCTGGTGGTGGGCGACGTGCCTGAGCAGCTGGCGCGCCTGGTCAAGACGGCTGCGCAACAGACTGACCGCGGCGTCCGCGTCGACCACCACGGTGCCGAACCGCAGCGGAAGCACCGGCGCTTGGGTCGCTGTCGCACGTACCACGGTGTCGTGTTCGCGTGCCAGGGTGGCGAGCCGGCCCTCATTGGCCAGGTCGTCGTCGGCCAGACCGTCGAGGGCGGTCACCGTGATCTCGGAGACCACGAGCGCGATGTCGTCGTGTCGGATCAGCCGCAACGGGGATGCGTCGTGCAGCCCCGGCGTCTCGGTCAGGTCGAGCCGGTTCGCGGACGTGATCGCGTACGCGTAGAGACCCCGTGCGGCGGCGCCGGGCTCGACCGCGTGGCTGTCGGCGGCGAGACTCAACGACCGTCACCTCGCTTCGTGGCGGCTGCGCGTGGCGTGCCGGAGGGCTGTGTGCGGCTGCCGTCGTCCAGCGCGCGCTCACGATCGGCCAGCGCCCGCTCGCGGTCGTCCAGCTCGCGATCGCGACGCAATGCGGTGAGTTGCTGCCGCAGCTCGCGGTTTTCCTGTTCCAGCTCCGAGTCGCCGCTGGCCCCGACCTGACGGCGGGGATTCCGATGTTCGTCCGAGTCGACGGCGGCGTGGGAGCTGAAGAACGGGTCCGTGGTCCACCAGTCCATGCCCATCTGGCGGGCGGTGTCGGCGGACGCGATGAACAGCCGCAGCTTCAACGACAGCAGCTCGATGTCGAGCACGTTGACGACCACGTCCCCGGCGATCACGACACCCTTGTCAAGGACGCGCTCCAGCACGTCCGCGAGGGAGTCGGGTTGTCTGCGGGTGAGGGTGGCAGGTGGTGTGCTCATGCTGGATCAGTCGCCCCTCGGTTGTACCGGCGGAGCCGCTCGTACGAGGAGAGCGCGCCTGCGGAGTCGATGTCGACCCGGTACGTGGCCATCACGCTGGTCGAAGAGGGGATGCGGTCGAGTTCCACCACGTCGATGAGGAGCGACCAGCCGCCGTCGATGGCGCGGGCGCCCGTCACTGAATCCAGGTTCTTGCCAGTGACGGCGTTGAATTCGCGAGTTGCGGCGCGGATCGCATCGCCCATGGTCCGCACAGCCCCGTTACTGGTCCGCGCAGGCTCGCGACTGGTCCGCGCAGCCTCGCGACGTTGCTCTGTGTGATCAGAGCGTTGCTTGGTGTCTTTCTTTGCTGTCGTCACGTTTGTGCCCGTGCCCGACTCCGACTTTCTGCAAACCTGCAGCTAGGAGTGGTGTGCCTGAGGAATTGGGACACCAAGCGGCACGCCTCAGCGCAGGCTCAGGCGGCCAGCGAGGTGCCACATAATTACTCTATGTAATCAGCCCGGGGCCACAAGGCCCTACGCGTGGGCGTCCGCGAGCGTACGGGGTGGCGCGCTCACTTGAGGTGCTCAAGCAGGGTCCGGCAGAAAGCCGGAAGGTCCTTCGGGGTACGGGATGTGATGAGATTCCCGTCCACCACGACCTCTTCGTCCACCCAGTCGGCGCCTGCGTTGATCATGTCGGTGCGCACGTTGCGCACCGACGTGATGCGCCGGCCGCGCAGCACATCCGCCTCAGCCAGCATCCAACCGGCGTGGCAGATCGCCGCGACAGGTTTTCCGGACTCCACCATCTCGCGGGTGAATCCCACCATCCCCGGGTCGACTCGCAGCTTGTCAGGGGAGTAGCCCCCGGGGATCACCAGCGCGTCGAACTCTTCGGGGATGACCTCGCCGGCCACCATGTCGACCGTCGTCTTGTCGCCCTTCTTGCCGGTGATCTCGGCGCCGCGCTTCAGCCCGATCACCGCAACTTGGTGACCGGCTTCCGCAGCGGCCTCCCAGGGCGCTGTGAACTCGGAGTCTTCGTACAGGTCAGCGAGAATGAATGCCACAGATGCCATGCACGTCGGCTACCCGACTGCGAGGCTCCCAATCATTCCCGTTCTGTTCCCGTCGCGACTTCTCGTCCAACGGCGGTTCTCATGTGACCGCGGTTCGCCGCTCGACGTCCCCGTGCCGCCCTCCTGTCAGGGGCGGCGTCCGAGCACGAACGCGAAGCGGTCGGCGAACTGCAGCTGGGACTGCGGGTACGCGATCTCCATCTCCTCAAGGCCAGCGTCCAGCTCTTCGTCGGTGAACGTGGACAGCACCGACATCCAGCGGTTGCGCACCAGGTTGAAGTAGTGCTCCCGGTCCACGGTGACCGGAAACTCCTGGTGCTCCAGCTGGGTGTGCAGCCCGGCCTCACGCATCGCGTCCGCGATGTGTTCCGGCTCGGGATGGCCCTCGGCGAATCGATCGCGGGCCGCCTGGAACAGCGGGTACTCCGGCCGCGGCGGCGCCGTGACCACCAGCACCCGTCCGCCGGGGACCAGCCAGCTGGCGAGGCCACGCAGAGTCCCCGGAATGTCCCGTACGTGATGGATGGCTTCTTTCATCGTGATCACGTCGAGCTTGTCGTACGGCAACCCGACCCGCGCCGTGGCCACGTCCTCCGCGTACGCGCACACCGGGAGCACCCTCAGGTCGGCTGGCAGCCGGTCAAGCATCTGCTGTGACGGGTCGATGCAGACGATCGGGTTCTCGCCGGAAACCTGTTCGGACAGGCGTCTGAGGAACAGGCCGGTGCCGGCGCCGATGTCCGCGACATGATCACCCGTGGTGAGGTTCAGCCGTCGCAGGATCTCGCCGTTCATCCATTCGACGTAATCGGGGCGATGTCCCCAAGTCTGGTCGTACGTGGCTGCAAGTCGTTCGTAGTGGCCCGCGGCGTCGTGATTCACCCGAATCTCACCTTCCCCCAGTAGGCACCCCAGGTGAAATGTCACTCTTCACCCCTGATCTACGCGTTGCCAGTAGGCATTAGCCACTCCATACCCGCAACTCGGGCTTAACCGATCCTGGTTGCGAGCACATTCACCAACAGGTGAGTGGGGATGCTCGCCGCCGCCAGATAGGCGGTGCTGGCACGTACCGCGTCACCCCAGCTGAAGCCGCTCTTCGCGCTGAGTAACTGTGAGGCGGTGATGATCACGAACAGTGTCAGCAGCCACCCGGCAAAAAGGCTGTGTGTCATGCGTCGCACACCTCCCCGTGTCGCAAGGGCGCCTCGTGTGGGCGCCGAGTCGCGCAAGGCGTCGCCGAGCCAGCTTGGGAGGGCGCCGCACGGTGTCCTGGCCCGTGCGGCGCCCGGCCTTTCGGTGGTGTCCTGTTCAACGACGCTGGGTGGTCCTAGGTCGTTGCCGGGGAGCGTGTCGTACGGCGTGTCGGACCGCCGCCCAACAGTGTCGAGCTCGCCGCGCGCTATCCGCAGACGTCCTGGGGCGCCCGGTCGAAGAGCATCTGGAAGTGGGTGATGTAGTCACGCACCACGTCGTTGTCGATGCCGCTGTCCTGTCCGCCCACCCGGACGCTCAACTCGCCACTGTTGTAGAGGCTGCCGGTGGCGTAGATGTGTGACCCGGTGAAGGCGACTTCGTGGTACGAGCCGCTGTATTTGGCGTCGATCACGATGAACTTGTGGTGCAGGTCGCAAATCACCCGGACCTTGTCAGACGCAGCGGGGTCTGCACTGAGCCGCTGGCGTACGGCTCGGCGCTGGGTGTCGGTGACCGTGTCGCCGAGCACCACCTTGACGTCGCAGCCGGCGGCGTCCAGCCGGTCCAGGTTGTCGAGGATCTCGGTACGGGCGCCCTCGCTCCACTTCGAGATGGCGACCCAGACCCGCTTGTCCCAGTCGCCGTCGGAGTCGCCGTCGGTGTGGCACGCGGTGGTGTTGGCGAGTTGCCCGGCGATCGGGTCGCCCGGCTTCAAGCGGGGGTAGACCCAGGCGCGTTCGGGCAGGTCGCGGGCGCTGGTGGCGGCGTCGCCGGACGCGTCTCGCTCCGCGTTGGTGTTCCAGCCCATCCAGTCGTCCGCCCAGACCCGGTCGAAGTAGCTGGTGAGCCAGCTGTGAAGTGACTGGTCGCCGCGGATGCGCACCATGTCGTTCCAGGCGTCCTGATAGTCCCAGGGGCCCATGTTGCTGGA
>JBOGDL010000004.1:0-6732 GCA_050701815.1 Micromonosporaceae bacterium
ATCCGGTCGCGCTGCTGGTTCTCGCACTCCAGGTCCAGGTAGAGGTACACGTCCTGGAGGATTTCCCGGCAGTCGACTTCGTGGGGCTCGCCGCAACTCAAGGCTTCACACCTCCTGCCCTGCTGCCGCGTCGAGCGACCGGGTCACGCCCCGATCAGCCGCGTACTCCTGAAGTCGCTCGCGCAGGTTGCGCCGACCCCGATGCAAGCGAGACATCACCGTGCCGATTGGAGTGTTCATGATCTCGGCGATCTCCTTGTACGAGAAGCCCTCCACATCGGCGAGATACACCGCGAGCCGAAACTCTTCCGGAAGCGACTGCAGCGCCTCCTTGACATCAGAGTCGGGGAGCCGGTCCAACGCTTCGGTCTCGGCCGACTTCAAGCCACTCGAGGTGTGGGACTCCGCTGCCGCGAGCTGCCAGTCGGTGATCTCTTCGGTCGGACTCTGCACCGGCTGGCGCTGCCGACGCCGATAGGTGTTGATGTACGCGTTTGTGAGGATCCGGTACAACCAGGCCTTGAGGTTGGTGCCCTCTTGGAACTGGTGGAAAGCGGCGAACGCTTTCATGTACGCCTCTTGCACGAGGTCTTCGGCGTCGGCGGGGTTCCTGGTCATCCGCAGGGCAGCGGCGTACAGCTGATCGACGAAGGGCATCGCGTCCCGCTCAAATCGGGCGCGCCGCTCCTCAGGCGTCTCCGCTAGCACCAAATCCGTACCCTCCATAGACCGCGCTTGCGCTGAGGATACGCTGCCCCAGTACGCGAGCGCCTGGGGAGCGGGGGCGATCAGCGACCCGACCGCCATGACCGGCCAGTCAGCGCCGAAGAGCACCCGCCGCCCGAACCCTGCCTCGCCGCCCAGCCGGACGGTGTCGACAGGCTCAGCCCGACGTGAGCTCTGGGATAGTCCCACCTGGGCTCCTCTGGGTTGAATCGTCACACCAACGTTCACGGGAGACGTCCTGGTGTACCTGGCATCCGCTGTTTCAGCGTCGCCGCTCGGCGCTCCCGGAGTGTGTAACGCACCCTGCCCTGGCAGTCATTCCGCAACAGCTGTGAAGCGGGCCTCAGGGTTGCTGCGAGGCCTGCGCCCAGCCATGGCGAGCAAGCCACGCCAGCACCAGCGCCGCCGCCTGATCCGCCACCTTGCGCAGCGAGTGATCTCCGCCACTGAGCACCTCGACCACCGCCTGATCCACCGGGTCAGGGCAGCCGAATGGGTCACGGTCACCATTGATCACGAGGGTGGGGCGGCCCGTCAGCAGCTCGTCGGCCCGGCTGCGATCAGGCTTACCGGGTGGGTGCAACGGAAACGCCAAGGCAACCAGCCCGGCCGCGGCAACGGACTCGGCGGTGCGGCAGGCCACCCGGGCGCCACTGGATCGACCACCGGAGATGAGGGGCAGGCTGGCCAGCCCTTTCACATGCACCGCGACAACCGTGGCAGTCCATGCGGTGTCGAGCTGCTTGGCGGGCGCTGGCGCCCGCCGGCCCGCCATCCGGTACGGCTGCGTGATCCGGGCAACCGCCACGCCATGGGACGTGACCAGGTCGCGAACCGCCAACAGGTCTGGCGCGTCGACTCCACCGCCGGCGCCGTGCCCCAGGGTCAGCAGACTCAACGGATGCTCTGGCAGATCAAGCACGACCTCGGCGGGCCCCACCGGGGTGGTGTGCTCGAATCGCGTTGATCGGAAATCACGAGCACCCGCCGTGTCAGCCACAGCCACACCCTAGAGCGCCACCGCGGAGGCTCGCAGGCAATGCCGCTCGCCTCTGCCAAGACCGCGGGACAGGCCCTAGTCCGGCCCGTCAGCGGTACGCCAGGCGACAAGCATGGCGCGGCGCTCTCGAGGCGTGGTGGCACCCCATACGCCGTTGCAGTCGCCGGCCTCAAGCGCCCATGCGAGGCACGCCCCCTGCACGTCGCAAGCGCGACACATCGCCAAGGCTGCGTCCGCGGGCTCGCTTGGCGCCGGGAAGAACGTCTCAGGGTCCACTGTCCGGCAGCGTCCTCGCCCCCGCCACGCCGTGTCGTTCTCGCGCTCCCGGGAAGCCCGCAAGAGTCGCGGGTCACGCCGTGCGGCGGCGACTTCGTGCGGACGGGGCATCCGCGCACGGGTCATTTGGCACCCCACCTCCCCCGTGGTGCTGATTCGGTTTTTCTGACACGCCGGTGAGCCGGTTTAACACCCACCGGCGCTGTGTTCTACCCCACAGGCGGGCACCAGGGCAAGGGGTACGGGCTGTGACAACACAACTCCTGAGCAATTACTGAGAATGAACCCTTATAAATCGGCTAAAAAAGGGTTAAATCGATCGGTACTTCATCGTCTACAGCGCGTGGCGGAAAGATCACTGACTGAATCAGTGACGGAGAGTCATTCCGTACGTCACCTACCTCGCGACCCACCGGCCGCAGTTCGATCCCGGCCGCCCAGCCCTCGCCTTCAGAGGCGAGCAAGTCAGCCTGCTGCGAGACCACGTCAGCCGCACCGCCGGGGATGTCGGGCTGCTCCTCGCCCAGCCACGAGGACCACCGTCCGGAGCTCAGCACCAGCGGCATCCGGTCGTGCACCTGACGCAGCTCCCCGATCGCCGCGGTGGTCAGGATCGTGCAGGTGAGCACAGGCCCGGCTGCGGCTGAGCCAGCGGCGCCGGACGCGCCGGAGCCGGCGCGGGCCGGCGGCGTCCAGACCTCCCACAGCCCCGCGAACGCCAACCCCGCGCCATCGTGTGGGGTGAGGTAGAACGGCTGCTTCGGCCCGCCGTCGGCGAGGCGCAGCCACTCGTACCACCCATCGGCGGGAACCAGGCACCGGCGCCGGGCGAACGGGCCCCGGTACGCGCGGGACGTGGCCACCGTCTCAGCGCGTGCGTTGATCATGCGAGCGCCCATTCGAGCCTCGGCGGCCCACGGCGGCAGCAGTCCCCACCGCGCCGTGCTCACCACCCGCTGCTGCCGCACCCGACGCACGATATGCACCGGATCCGTGGGCGCCACGTTGTAGCTGGGCACGATCGGCGCCTCGGCGAGATCATCCTCGGCCTGGTAGACCGCCGCCAGCGCCGCGGTGCTCTGGGTTGACGCGTACCTGCCACACATGCGGGTCAACCTACCGACCCGAGGAATCGACACCGGCGCCTCCGGCTGAGCCATCCGTGGCGCCAACCAGGCAGACTGTGTCCGTGACAACACCGATCGGAGTAGACCCGCCGGACCAGCCGGGTGGGCGGGGCTTCCGCGTCCTACAGCCGATCGAATCCTGGGCTGCCCCTCGGGCACACGATCCGGTGAACGCCATCGTGCGGCTTCCAGGTTCCAAATCGATCACCGCGAGAGCGTTGATCCTGGGCGCCGCCTCGGTCGGCGCCAGCACGCTGCGACGCCCGCTCGCAGCCCGGGACACCGGGCTGATGGCCGCGGGCCTACGTGCCCTCGGCGTCCACGTCTCCACCGTTGACCCTGATCTCTGGGTGGTGCGGCCAGGGCCGATGCGCGGCCCAGCAGAGATTGACGTGGGGGTCGCCGGGACCGTGATGCGCTTCCTGCCGCCGTTAGCCGCGCTCGCTGACGGGCCGGTTTCCTTTGACGGAGACCGGCGGGCCAGGCGCCGGCCCATGGGCCCCCTGATCGAGGCGCTGCGCCGCATCGGGGTCGACATCGACACTCCCCGAGCCGGCAGCTTGCCGTTCACCGTACGAGCGAAGGGCGAAGTCCGCGGCGGTGAGGTGACCATGGACGCCTCATCGTCCAGCCAGTTAATCTCAGGCCTCCTGCTGGCCGCACCCGACTTCGACCAAGGTTTGGTGGTACGCCATGAAGGCGCTCCCCTGCCTCGAGCGCCGCACATCCGGATGACGGTGTCGATGCTGCGTGCGGTGGGCGCGGGGGTCGACGACTCCACACCGGACGTCTGGGCGGTGGCGCCGGGCCGGATCGCCGGCCGCGGCTGGACCATCGAGCCCGACCTGTCCAACGCCGCCCCCTTTTTCGCCGCCGCGCTGGTCACCGGAGGCAGGGTTGCCATCTCGGGTTGGCCAGCCCAGACCGCCCAGCCAGGCAACGCGCTGGAGCTGCTGTTCGCGGCCATGGGCGCCCGGCTGTCCCAGTCCGCGTCCGCGTTGACGGTGCGGGGCGAAGGTCGGATCCGCGGCATAGACGCGGATCTGTCCGCGGTCAGCGAGCTGGTCCCCGTGATCGCCGCGCTCTGCGCGCTGGCCGACTCCCCCTCCACCCTGCACGGCCTGGGACACCTGCGAAGCCACGAGAGCGACTGGCTGAGCGCCTTGGCGCAGCAACTCGAGAACCTGGGCGCCGGGGTCGCGGAAACCCGGCACGCGCTGATGATCACCCCGCGGCCGCTGCGGGGAGGGGTGTTCGCCACGTACCAGGACCACCGGCTCGCCACCGCGGCCGCGGTGCTGGGGCTGGTGGTCGACGGCGTGGTGGTCTCCGACGTCGGGTGCACGGCCAAAACCCTTCCCGGCTTCACCACGTTGTGGAGGCAGATGCTTGACGGTGACCTTGCCCCGGGCAGGTCGAGCTGATGACAGGCCCCGGGCGGGTTGCGCCGATGCCGGGGCGTGGTGGACGCGCTTTTACGCGAGAAGGCCGGGCTGATCGGCGGTGATCCGACGCTGAAGCGAAAACGTGAGTACGACGAGGACGACGTGCGGGTGCGCCCCGCTCGCACGTCCCGGCCGCGTACCCGGATCCGGCCCCGCCACGCCGAGGCCGTGCCCGGCTTCGTGGTGGCCGTGGACCGGGGCCGGTACACCTGCCTGGTCGACGGCCACAAGGTGACCGCGATGCGGGCCCGGGAACTGGGCCGCAAGTCGGTGGTGGTGGGCGACCACGTGAGCCTGGTGGGCGACATCACCGGTCGCCCGGACACCCTGGCGCGAATCGTCCGGATCGACACTCGGCGCTCGGTGCTGCGGCGCACCGCGGACGACGACGACCCCACCGAACGCGTGATCGTCGCCAACGCCGACCAGTTGGTGATCGTCTCGTCGCTGCACGACCCGCCGCCTCGCACCGGCTTCATCGACCGGTGCCTGGTCGCCGCGTACGACGCCGACATCGAGCCGTTGCTCTGCCTCACCAAGTCCGACCTGCTGGAATCCCCCGACCAGGTCGAGTCCGCGCCGGTGCTGGGCTACTACGCCGACCTGGAGCTGCGGCACGTCACGGTGAGTACCGACCAACCGCTCGACGCGTTGCAGGCCCGGCTCACCGATCGACTCTCAGTGCTGGTGGGCCAGTCCGGGGTGGGCAAGTCAACGCTGGTGAACCGGCTGGCACCCGGCGCGGACCGCGCCGTCGGCGTGGTGAGCGCCATCGGCAAGGGTCGCCACACGTCCGCCAGCGCCGTGGCGCTCAAGCTGCCCGATGGCGGCTGGATCGTGGACACCCCAGGGGTGCGCTCCTTCGGGCTGGCTCACGTCTCGCCCCGCAGCCTGCTGCACGGCTTCAGCGACCTCTCGCCCGGCGCCGCTGAGTGCCCGCCGGGGTGCGAGCACACCGATGAGGCCATCGATTGCGCGCTGGACGCGTGGGCAGCTGACGGCAACGCCGACCCACGCCGACTCGCCTCGTACCGGCGGTTGCTTGACTCTCGCGGTGACTCCGGACCGTCTGACACCACGCGTGGCTGAGCGGCGATTTGGCCACGGCGCGGTTCCGGCCGCGCGCAGCCTCTCACTGTCTCGGGTGGATGTGGGTTAGGTTGCGGGCCATGAAGCGTCAACGAACTGGTGTGCGAAGCTTGCGTGCAGAGCACGCAACCGGGCCAGGGTTCGCTGACGCGCCACAGCGGGTCACGTCGGCGAAGCGCCGCAGCGGTGTCGCTGAACCCGCGGCCCGGGCAAGCGCACGCCCTCACGGAGCGGGCAAGAGAGGCGGGATGTGAGCGGATACGGCGACGACATGTCGCTCGCCCATGTTCTGGCCGACAACGCGGACCGAGTCGCGATGTCTCGATTTCGGGCGGCTGACCTGCGGGTGAAGTCGAAGCCGGACCTCACCCCGGTCACCGACGCGGACACCGCCATCGAGGAGACGCTGCGAAGCGTGATCTCACGCGCCCGGCCCCGCGACGCCGTGCTGGGAGAAGAGTTCGGCGCCACGGAGCCGAGCGCATGGCCGGCGGCCCGGCGTTGGGTGATCGACCCGATCGACGGCACCAAGAACTTCGTGCGCGGGGTGCCGGTCTGGGCCACCCTGATCGCCTTGCTCGCTGGAGATCAGCCCGTGGTGGGCCTGGTCAGCGCGCCCGCTCTGGGACGGCGCTGGTGGGCCGCACAAGGCACCGGGGCGTACGCGGGCAAGCATCAGCACGCGGCGAAGCGCATCCAGGTGTCCGAGGTGAGTCAGCTGCGCGACGCGTCACTGAGCTACTCCTCGCTCAGCGGTTGGGACGAGCAAGGCAGGCTGCCCGGGTTGCTCGACCTTGGCCTTGGTGTGTGGCGCAGCCGGGCATATGGGGACTTTTACAGCTACACGTTGCTGGCCGAGGGCGCAGTCGACATCGCCTGTGAGCCGGAGGTCTCGCTCTGGGATCTGGCGGCCCTGGTCCCGATCGTCACCGAGGCCGGCGGAAGGTTCACCGACCTGGAGGGGATCGCCGGGCCGCACGGCGGCTCCGCAGTGGCCACCAACGGCAAACTGCATGAGGACGTGCTTCACAGCCTGCGACCGCGCTGAGCCCGCCCCTCGGGCGTGGCG
>JBOGDL010000005.1:0-23922 GCA_050701815.1 Micromonosporaceae bacterium
ACGTCCCGGGGCGCCGCGAGACCACGACCCCGCACCGCCCGGATCGCGCCCAGCGCCATCAGATCTGACCCGCACACGATCCCGGTGACGCCCTTGTCCAGCAACCGGTCGGCTGCGGCCTGGCCACCCTCGACCCCGAAGAACAGGGACAGCTCGATCAACTCGTCCAGCTCGTTCTCGGGCATCCCGAGCAGGTTCTTCCCCGCAGCCCGGAACGCCTCCATCTTGCGCTGCACCGGCAGGTAACGCGTGTGCCCGCTGATCAGCCCGACCCGGGAGTGGCCGAGCGCCGCGAGGTGGCCCACCGCCATCTCGCTGGCGGCGTGATCATCGCTGGAGATGAAGGGCGCGGCGACTCCCGCCATGAACCCGTTCACCATCACGATCGGAAGCCTCCGGTTGACCAGCCGGTGATACCGCTCCGGGTCCGCGGTGCTGTCGGCGTGCAGCCCGGACACGAACACGATCCCGGAGACGTTGCGGTCGAGCAGCATCTCCACGTACTCGTCTTCGGGGATTCCGCCGGGGCGCTGGGTGCACAGCACCGGGGTGTAGCCGTGCTGGGCCAATGCCGACTCGATGGACTGCGCGAAGGCCGGAAACACCGGGTTGTCCAGCTCCGGGACGATCAGGCCGACCAGGCCGGCGCTGCGTTTGCGCAGCTGTGCGGGGCGTTCGAAGCCGAGCACGTCAAGCGCGGTGAGCACGGCTTGGCGGGTCTCGCTCTTCACTCCCGGGCGGTCGTTGAGCACCCGGGACACCGTGGCTTCGCTGACCCCGGCCTGCTTGGCGACATCTGCCAGTCGTGCGCGCATGACGAGAACCCTAGTCGAATCTGAAACGTCATTGCCGGCACGGCGCAAGGCGCCGACAACGATCGCAAGAAACTTCCATCCCATGCAAGAACCCTGTACATTCTGAACGCCCCTGAGCCATCTCCCAAAGGAGCGCAGATGCGCCTCACCATCAAGAGCTTGTTTGGACACCCCGGGTCCGACCCGGCGCAGCCGAGATGGCGGCAAGGGCGCCGATTGTCGGCCGCCAAGCCGGTGGTCGCGCTCGCCTCGCTCGCGTTGGTGCTCACCGCGTGCGGCAGCGGCCCGCAGCAGGGCGATCAGAACGCAGACCCGACGTCCCTGAAGGCCGATCTGACCTGGTGGGACACGTCCGACCCGAAGAACGAGGGCCCGGCGTTCAAGAAGCTGATCGGCAAGTTCAACAAGAAGTATCCGAACGTCAAGATCAACTATCAGTCAGTGCCCTTCGGTGAGGCCCAGAACAAGTTCAAGACCGCGGCCGAGGCTGAGAAGGGCGCCCCGGACATCCTGCGCGCCGAGGTGGCATGGGTGCCCGAGTTCGCCTCGCTCGGCTACCTCTACGCGCTCGACGGGACCGACCTGCTGAAGGAAGAGATCGACTTCCTCGAAACTCCGATGTCTTCCAACAAGCACAACGGCAAGACCTACGGGGTGCCCCAGGTGACCGACTCGCTGGCGCTGCTCTACAACAAGGCGCTGCTGGAAAAGGCAGGGGTTGATTCGCCGCCCAAGACCTGGGGTGAGGTGAAGGCGGCCGCCAAGGCGGTGCAGCAGAAGACCGACGCCGACGGAATCTTCCTGAACGCCGGCGGCTACTTCCTGCTGCCCTTCATCTACGGCGAGGGCGGCGACCTGGTCGACCCCAAGGCCAAGAAGATCGTGGTCAACAGCCCCGAGAACGTGGCCGGGATCAGCGCCGCGGCTGACCTGGTGAAGTCCGGCGCCGCGGTCAAACCGCCCGCCAACGACTCGTACGGCACCATGATGACCCTGTTCAACGAGCAGAAGGTCGCGATGATCATCAACGGGCCGTGGGAAGTCAACAACGTGCGCAACGCGCCCAAGTTCGGTGGCGTCGACAACCTCGGGATCGCGCCCGTCCCCGGCGGCAGCGAAACCGCAGGCTCCCCTGTGGGCGGCCACAACTACGTGATCTGGTCCGGCATGCCCGAGAAGAAGGCGGACGCTGCCATCGCGTTCATCAACTTCATGAGCTCGGCTGCCTCCCAGGCCTTCCTGGCTGAGGAGCTGGGGCTGCTGCCCACCCGCAAGTCCGCGTACCTGATGAGAAGCGTGAAGGACAACGAGATCATCTCGGCGTTCAAGCCGGTGGTGGACGCCGCGGTCGCCCGCCCCTGGATCCCCGAGGGCGGCAAGTTCTTCGGGCCGCTGGACAAGATGGCCACTGAGGTGCTGGTGCAGGGCAAGGACCCGAAGGCGGCCTTGGACAGCTGCGCTGAGAAGTACCAGTCAGAGGTCGTGCCGAAGTACAGCAGCTAGACACACAGCTGATGAGCGACACAGTCACCGCTTCGGCGACCTCGGCCACCGGCACGGCCGCGTCGTCCGACCCGGATCAGGCGCCAGCAGCGCAATCCCCTGGCGGTGGAAGCGCTTCTACGCGAAGAGACCGCCGGCCCGTCACGGGCCGGCGGGGGCGGTTGCGCCGAGGTTGGGACCGGCACTGGCTGGCCTGGGCGATGGTGCTGCCGGTGTCTCTGGTGCTCGGGGTGCTTGTCTTCTATCCCCTGGCACGCGGGATCGTGCTGTCACTGACCAACCTGGACGAGTCGAACCAACGCTCCGAGATCTGCGTGAAGACACTCGGCGGCGGCGAGGTGTGCAAGCCGAACCCGGACCGCTGGCAGTTCACCGGGCTGGACAACTACACCAGCGTGCTCGCCGGTGAGGTGGGCGAGTTCTGGCAGTGGCTCGCCGTCACCATGATCTGGACCGCCGGCTGCGTGGTGTTCCACTACGGCATCGGGCTGGGGCTGGCGATGCTGCTCAACCGCAGACTACGGGGGCGGGCCGTCTATCGGGTGCTGCTGGTGCTGCCGTGGGCGGTGCCCGCGTTCGTGGCCGCGTTCGCCTGGAAGTTCCTCTTCAACGAACGGTTCGGGCTGGTCAACGCGGTGCTGAGGAGCTTCGGAGCGGACCCGGTGGAATGGTTCGCGCACCAGTCCACGGCGTTGTTCGCCGCCATCGTCACCAACATCTGGCTGGGCGTGCCGTTCATGATGGTGGCGTTGCTCGGCGGGATGCAGGCCATCCCGGAGGAGCTCTACGAGGCCGCCGAGATGGACGGCGCCACCCCGTGGCAACGGTTCGCCAACGTCACGCTGCCGGGGCTGCGTCCAGTCAGCTCGACCGTGATCCTGCTCGGCGGCATCTGGACCTTCAACATGTTCCCGATCATCTTCCTGGTGACCGAAGGCCAGCCCTCAGGGGCCACCGAGATCCTGGTGACGGGCGCGTACCGGGCCGCGTTCGAGGGGCTGCGCGACTACTCGCTCGCGGCCACGTACGGGGTGCTGATCTTGTCGATGCTGCTGGTGTTCGCGGCTGTCTACCGGCGGCTGCTGCGCCGCCAGGGTGAGGTGTGGTGAGGATGGCCTACCGCCGGGGCCAGCGCAGCCCGCTGATGTCGGTGCTGTTGCACGCCACGTTGATCACTGCGTCGGCGGCGGCGCTGCTCCCGATCGTCTGGGTGGTGCTGTCGTCGTTCAAGCCGGGGCACGCGGTGCAGAGCACGCAGATAACCCTGGTCGAGGAGCCGACCCTCGCCAATTACCTGCATGTGTTGACCGAGACCGGTTTCCCACGCTGGTTCGGCAACTCCGTGATCGTCGCCGCGGTCACCATGATCGTGGGAGTGTTCCTGTCCGCGACCACGGGTTACGCGGTGTCGCGCTTCAACTTCCCGGGCCGGCGCGGGCTGTTGTGGGTCTTCCTGGTCACCCAGATGTTCCCGGTTTCGATCTTGATCGTCCCGATCTACGTGATCATGGCGAAGCTCGGGCTGATCAACACGTTGTTCGCGTTGATGATCGCGTACTTGACGATCGCGACGCCGTTCTGCGCCTGGATGCTCAAGGGCTACTTCGACACCATCCCCCGGGAACTGGACGAGGCAGCCACCATCGACGGCCTCGGCGCCTTCGGCGCTTTCTGGCGGGTGATCGCCCCGCTGGCGCGCCCGGGGCTCGCGGTCACGGGCTTCTTCACGTTCCTCACGGCGTGGGGCGAGGTCGCGTACGCGTCGGCGTTCATTCAAACCGACAACCGCTTCACTCTCGCGTACGGGATGCAGCAGTTTGTGCCGCAGTTCAACCCGCAGTGGGAGTACCTCACAGCCGCGGCGGTGCTGGTGACGCTGCCGGCCGGGATGATGTTCTTCTTCGCGCAGCGGCATCTGGTCGCGGGGCTCACCGCCGGTGGGGCAAAAGGCTGAATTTCAGCGGATACGGGCTGTCGTACGCCGGCCACTGTTAGCAAGCTGGAAACATTGCCGTCCGCCTGACGAAACCTGAGCCTGTCACAATGCGGATGTGATGACCGCAGTTCCACTGCTCGACGAGTTCGCAGAAGACCTCTGGTACGACACCCCGGCGGGCGCCGACGACACCCCGGCTGGCGCCTCGGGCGCCGACGCGGGCGCGGACTCCGCCACCGAACGCCACCCCAACAAAGCTACGGCTGACCCGGATCCGGGCACGCCGTCGCGGCCTTTGCTGTAGATCGTCAGCCGGCGGCCGCGCCGCACTGCCCGCGTCGCACCGTCAGCCGACCGACGGCTGCCGGGGCGACGGGAGGTCGGGTGGACCTTCCTTCACGACCGAGATCACGTGCTTCACCAAGGTCATCAGCACCTCCTTGACGGAGATCCGATCCCGGGCGTCGCAGAGCAACAGCGGGATGTGCGGCTCAAGATCCAACGCATCCCGCACCGCTTCTGGGGAGTACCGCCGGGCGCCTTCAAAACAGTTCACCGCCACCATGAACGGGGTGCCACGGCGTTCGAAGTAGTCGACCGAGGAGAAGCAGTCCGTGAGCCTGCGAGTGTCGGCCAACACCACCGCGCCGAGGGCGCCCAACGCCAGCTCGTCCCACAAGAACCAGAATCGCTTCTGCCCCGGGGTGCCGAACAGATACAGCACCAGATTGCCCGGCATGCTGATGCGGCCGAAATCCAGGGCGACGGTCGTGGTGCGCTTATCCTCCACGCCGTCCAGGTCATCGACGTCCACACCTCTCGAGGTCAGGATCTCCTCGGTGCGGAGCGGGCGGATCTCGCTCACCGCGCCCACCAGGGTGGTTTTCCCGACCCCGAAGCCTCCCGCGATAATGATCTTCACGGGAATAGGGAGGTTCCCCATGGCCTGTTCCGGGTCCGCGGAGGCGCCCTCCGCGCTGTCGACCGTGGACGCCGCGCTCTCAAAGTGCCTTGAGTCCATGTAACACCGCCTCAAGCACGTGCTCTTCCGGGAGCCGGGTGATGGCTGTCGGTTCGCGCACAACTATCAACTGTTCATCAAGCAGGTCACCGAGCAACACCCTCACCACTCCCAGCGGCAGATCGAGGCGACCACCCACCTCCGCCACCGACTGCGGCTTTCGGCACAGTTCAAGCACCGCCAGGTGTTCCGGGTGCAGTGCCGCGTCAGGTCGCGGCGTGGTGCTCACGGTCAACACAAACGCGATGAGATCGAATGCCTCACTGCCGTGCCTGGTCCGCCCGCCGGTCACAGCGTACGGACGGACTACCGGCCCGGCTGCTTCGTCGACCCACGTTTCCTCGTCAGATTCGGCCACGATGGACTCACATGCTCATGTTGCGATGAGTTGGTATCCGCGGCGACGTCGACAGATGAGCGCCCACCCGCTGCACCAGCACCTCCATCTCGTACGAGATCAAGCCCAGATCTGAATCCCCGGAACCGAGCACCGCCAAGCAGGCGCCAGCTCCCGCCGCGGTCACGAAGAGGAAAGCATTTTCCATCTCGATCGTGGTCTGACGCACCGGCCCACCGCCAAACAACCGGCCCGCGCCCCGGGAGAGGCTCTGGTACCCGGCCGCAACCGCCGCCAGGTGCTCCGCCTCCTCCCGGCCCAATCCTCGAGAGGCGGCCATCAGGAGCCCGTCCTCGGACAGCACAATGGCTTCCTGGGCGTCGGGCACCCGGGTGACCAGGTCGTCGAGAAGCCACACCAAGTCCACTGTCTTCGATGTCTGTGACATCAGTTCAGTCCTTATCTTCGGCCGTCGTGGAGGGCCGGGGTGAGGGGCGCCGAGACACATCGGACGCCGAGCTGTGTCTTTCCGCGTCAGTTCGACCTCGGGTCGAACCTCGCTGGAAGGCGGTCATCATAGATCTGATCTGCTCCGGGGACCTTCCGGTCGCCGGCGGTTCCGTGGTCTCGGTGACGGTGGTCTCGCGCAACTCGTCTGCCAGGCTCGCCTGGCGTACCCGGCGCGGAAGCCCCGGCTCAGCGGCGAGCTCACGGTCGTCGTCATCTGAGATCTGATCTGACTCCTCAAGCTCCGGAACCTTCGGAGGTGGCGCGATGGGGGGCAGGTCCGCTGCATGGTTACCCTCCTTCGCCGGCGTCGAAAGCCAGGACTCACCGTCTAACAGACTCATCGACCATTCGGTGGTGTCCTCAAAGTGGGTGGTGTCCTCAAAGACAGCGTCCTCCCGCTCACTGTGAAGGCTCGTCTCGTGATCGAGGCGTTCGTCAGCATCGGTGACTCGGGAACTGTCCACACCAGCCGGCTCGATCGCGACCCGGGGACGCGACCCGTTGCTCCCCGCCTCAAGCGCGGGTTGCGGCGAGCCGGGTTCTTCCACCACCGAGGCGGGAACCAGCACGATCACGCTGGTGCCCCCGTACGGGGACGGCCGCAGGTGAACCCTGACCTCATGCTTCTGAGAGAGCCGCGCCACCACGAACAGCCCGAGCCGAGTGGGGTCGGACAGGCTGTTGAACTCCGGTGGGTCCAAGAGCATCTGGTTGTAGCGGGCCAGCTCGGACTCGGACATGCCCAGGCCCCGGTCCTCGATCTCCACCACGAACCCGTTGGCCACCAGCTCACCACCCACTTGAACCTTGGTGTGCGGTGGCGAGTACGCCACCGCGTTCTCGATCAACTCCGCCAGCAGGTGGATCACGTCGGCCACCACCCGGCCAGCCAGGGCGCCCTCGGGCACCGGCAGCAGGGTCACCCTGGCGTAGCCCTCCACCTCTCCCATGGCGCTCCGCACCACGTCCACCAGCGGGATCGGCTTACGCCACCGGCGCCCCGGCGTCGAGCCCGAGATGATGATCAAGTCTTCCGCGTGGCGGCGCATCCGGGTGGCCAGATGGTCCACCGCGAACAGCTGCTCCAGGTCGTCGGGGTTGGCGGCCCGGCGTTCCATCTCATCCAGCAGGCTGAGCTGGCGCTGCACCAGGCTCTGGAACCGCCGCGCCAAGCTGATCAGCACGTCCCGGCTGCCGCGTAGCTCCGCCTGGTCAATCGCGGCCTGCACCGCGGCCTGCTCCACATTGTTGATCGCCCGACCGACATCGCCGAACTCGTCCGGGCCGAACTCCAGCGGCGGCGCCACGGTGGCCACTTCCACCTTCTCGCCGCGCCGTAGCAGGTCCATCACGTGTGGCAGCCGGGTCGTGGCCACGCTATGCGCAGCGCGCTGCAGACCGCCCAGCTGCGACAACACGTGCCGGGCTGCCACGATCAGCCACACGCCCATCAGAAGGATCACGAAGATGACGCCGGCGATCGTGATCAGCCACGCCCGCAGCATCACCGCGTCGGCCCGCGCGTCGGACACCTCGAGCAGGTCGCCGACAAACGTCGACTCCAGATCGTCCACAGCCGACAACGCGCTCGTGCCGGCGGCGCTCCAGGTCTTCGCCGAGAACGGAATCTCGGTGTCGGACTCGTCCGCCTGCTTCACCGCGTCCTCGAGGCTGCGCAGCGCATCGAACTCGCTCGAGGCGTGCATCCGGTTGAAGGCGTCCCGCTGAGCCTTGCCGAGCTCCGTGGCGAACTGCCGGAAGAGGAACTGCTGGGCGCCCACCTGCTGGTCGAATGCCCGGTCGATCTCCTCGCCCGCTGTCCGCTCACCAGCGGCAAGAGCACCCCCCAGCAGGGAGATCTCCCGGGCCAGCGACTCCCGGACCACCTGCAACCCGGCCAGCGCCCGCTGCCGCTCACCGATCCCCGGCTCACCCCGGGCCGGGGTCGCGTTGAACACCGGCGCCAGGGAGGTGATCGCATCGCCGAAGGCGGTCATCACATGGATCCGATCGACCGCTTGGGAATCCACTTCCGCTCGTAGGCCGTCAAGGGTCGAGAGCTTGGTCAGCGCCCGGTTGACGAGGGAGGCAAGCAACGGGGCCATATCCTCCGGCAAGGCCTTGGCAGCACGATGAAACGCCTCCTCGGCCCGATCGCTGGCCTTCCGTTGGCCCTCCAGCTCCTGGCGGTTCGCTCGGGAGCTCTTGCCAAGCATCTGCATCGACGCCAGGCGCTCGGCCTGCAGCGCGGACACCAGGTTCTTGGTGGGCCGGTAGACCTGTTCCTGGAAAGTCTTCACCGCGCGTAACTCGAACCCGGTCTCAAATGTCAGGACGACCGCGTACGCGCCCAACACAATCAGGATGCACAACCACGCCAGCAGCCCGACAGCGATCCGCGACCTCACCTTGCTGAATGACCAAGGCCGGGTTTGTGCCACGTCGCATCCCATCCCGCGTCAGATATCCACGAATTCGGGTCCAGCGCTCTGACCCCCATGCCGCGGGACAGCATAGAACGTCAGACGGCTATGCGTCAGGACGCCCCTTACGCGAAAAACGTCGCGTCATCGACATAGAGTGACGTTCTGGTAGCTGGTGGCGTGCTTGATGCCCCGCCCAAGCCGACGCAGAGTCACACAAAGAGGCCGCCCACGGCGGCGCCGAAGACCCCGCGTCATCCCACGTTCCGGGCCGATGATCAACGGAACACGACCGTCTTGCCTCCATTGAGAATCACCCGATGCTCCAGGTGCCATGTCACCGCGCGCGCCAGCGCCAAGGATTCGGTGTCCCTGCCGATCGCCACCAGTTGGTCCACGGTGTCGGCGTGGTCGACCCGCGCCACTTCCTGCTCGATGATCGGGCCCTCGTCCAGGTCGGCGGTCACGTAATGAGCGGTGGCCCCGATCAGCTTCACCCCATGCTGGTACGCCTGGTGGTACGGCCGGCCGCCCTTGAAGCTGGGCAGGAACGAATGGTGGATGTTGATCGCGCGGCCCGCCAGCTTCTGGCACAGGTCGTCGGAGAGCACCTGCATGTACCGCGCCAGCACCACCAGGTCCACCCGATGCCGGTCCACCAGCTCCAGCAGCCGGGCCTCTTGCCGCGGCTTCGTCTCCGGGGTCACCGGGAGATGGTGGAACTCGATGCCGTACGGCGCGGTGTACTCCTCGCAGTCCGGATGGTTGGACACCACCGCCACGATCTCCGCGGGCAAGGCGCCGATCCGGTGCCGGTAGAGCAGGTCGTTGAGGCAGTGGCCCAGTTTCGACACCATGATCAGCACGCGACCGCGACTGGCGGAGTCGTACAGCTGCCATTGCATGTCGTACGCGGCGCCGATCGGGGCGAAACCCACCTGCAGCGCCTCCAACGTGGCCTCCCGGTGAGCCACCACGAATCGCATCCGCATGAAGAAGCGACCGCTGCTCAGGTCGCTGAACTGCTGGCTGTCGACGATGTTGCAGTCCCGGTCCGCGAGGAAGCCGGTGACCGCGCGCACGATGCCGACCCGGTCCGGGCAGGACAGGGTGAGCACAAAGTCCCTGGTCACGGTGGTGTCAGTGATAGTCACGCTCATGCACCGCACAGCCTACGTTGCTGGCCGGTCGCGGCCATTGGCAACACCGCGCCAGCTCATTGCCGGCTCAGCCGATCGCGGCCGGCGCCAACCCAGCGCTTGGCGGGCGCGGCCCGGCGCCAACCCGGCCGGCTCGGCGGTCCGGCAATCCGCAACCGACGGTCACACGTTCCGCGTGACGCTACGCGTTGCGCACTACGAGCCGGACGCTTATGCAAGAGTTCAGCAAAGCAGGTTCGACGAGATCGGCGGGCGGCGATGCGGATTGCGCTGGCGCAGACAGACTGCGAGCTCGGCATGCTGGAGAGCAACCTCAGACGAGCCGACGCCACGGTGCGGGACGCGGTCGGAGAGGGCGCGGACCTGGTGGTGTTTCCCGAGCTGGCGCTCAGCGGATACGCCTTGAGCATGGCGGCCGAGGACACCTCGATCAGCGCGAAGGACGAGCGGCTGCTGGCGTTGTCGCGGCACGGCGCCGACGTGCTGATCGGGCTCCACGAGGACGGCGGGCTGCGACGGTACAACGCGTCGGCGTACCTGTCCTCCGGGGCCTTGACGCACCTGCAGCGCAAGCTGTACCTGCCCACGTACCTGATCTGGGAAGAGCGCAAGCACGCCAGCCCGGGCCAGTCGCTGCGAGCGTTTGACACCGCACACGGACGGATGGCGGTGCTGGTGTGCAACGACGCGTGGCAGTCGGTGATGCCGTGGCTGGCGGTGCAGGACGGCGCCGAGGTGCTGCTGGTGGTGGCGAACAGCACGGCCGGCGGTGGGCCCGACTCGCTGGACAACATCGCGTACTGGTGCGACCTGGTGCAGTTCATCGCACGTATGCAGCAGGTCTGGGTGATTTTCGTGAACCGCGTCGGCGAGGAGGACGGGGCGAAGTTCTGGGGCGGTTCCCGGGTGATCGACCCGTTCGGACACGTGGTGGCGCAGGCGCCGCTGTGGGAGGAGGCGCTGGTGACGGTCAACGTCGACCCCGCGGCGGCCCGGCGCCGACGCCGCGAGGTGCCGCTGAACGCTGAGGCCCGGTTGGGTCTGGTGGCGCGTGAGGTGGACCGGTTGATCCGGGAGGGCGGGGACGCCTGAGGCCAGCTGCGGCGCCCACCCCGAGGACCATCAACTGGTACGCGGCTGGGCGCTCAACTGCTCGGCGTGCTTCAACAACTCGGGCACGGCCCGACGCATCGCGGGTTGCGTGAAGCGTCCCGCTGGGCCCTGCAACCCGAGAATCGCGGCCAGGTGGCCGTCGACGCCGAGCACCGGCGCCGCTATCGCGTTCAGATCGTTCTCCCGCTCCCCGACCGCCTGACCCCAACCCCGCTCCCGCACCTGGTCGATCTCCTGAGCCAGCGCCTGCCGATCGGTGACGGTGCGTCCGGTGTACGAGGGCAGCGGATCGTCCGACAGCCGCCCCCCGTACGCGAGGAAGACTTTCCCGGTCGCGGTGGCGTGCGGCGCGCTCGGCCGCCCGGTCTGCGCCACGCTGCGCACCGATGACGGGCTCTGCACGAAGTCGACGGTCATGGTGACCCGTTCGCTGGGCACCGACAGCGTGGACGTCTCCCCGGTGGTCTCCGAGAGCCGCACCAGATGGGGGCGCGCCACCTCGCGCAAGTCCACCGCGCTGAGCGCCGCGTTACCCAATTGGATCAGCCGTAGGCCGAGGTGGTAGCGACCGCTGCCGGCCGAGCGCCGCACCAGCTCAGCCGAGGCCAGGGTGGCGAGGAGCCGGGAAGCGGAGCTCACGTTGATCCCCGCTCGCCGGGCGATCTCGTTGGTTCCCAGCCCGCCGGGGGTCTCGGCGAGCACGTTGAGCACCCCGATGGCGCGCAACACGGTGGAAATCGGTCGAACGGGTGTCGTGGTCACGAACGCGATGCTAGTCTGTCCCCACATTTGCAACACTGTTGCCCAAATGGCAACACCGCACAACAGTTCACATCACGACCCCGCGGCCCCGCTCTCGGAGGACGCCATGGACCCGTCATCGGCGAAGTACGTGATCATCGGCGCCGGCCTGCACGGGCTGTCGACCGCCTGGCGGCTCGCGGTCGAGCTGCGCCGCTCGGGGCGTGGCGACGGAAGAGACATCGTGGTCCTCGACAAGGGCGACATCGGCGCCGGCGCCTCCGGGATCGCCTGCGGCGTGGTGCGCAACAACTACTTCCAGCCCGCGATGCGCGAGCTGATGGCGCACTCAGTGTCGATCTGGGAACAGCACGCGCGGCAGCTCTCGTACCACCCCGTGGGGTATTTGCAGGTCTCCCCCGAGGCGATGCGGGACGGGGTGCGCCAGATCCACCAGGAGCAACGCGCCATCGGGTACCCGTCCACGTTGATCGAGGGCGCCGCCGAGTGCCAGGCGTACTTGAAGGACCTGTTCGGGGACTGGCGGGCGCCCGGCGCCACCAGCGTGCTGCACGAACAGCGCGGCGGCTACGCCAACAACATGGCCTCGGTACGTGGCCTCGCCGAGCTGGCCCAGGCGGAGGGGGTGCGGCTGCGCACCCGGGTCGAGGTCACCGGCCTCGACCTTGAGGACGGCACAGCCGGCGGCCCAGCCGGCGGTACGGGCCGCGGCACAGCCGGGGGCGCCGTCCGGGCCGTGCGCACCGACCAGGGGACGATCCACTGCGACCAGCTCGTGATCGCGGTCGGCCCCTGGGCGCAGCGGCTGTGGGCGATGCTGCGGCTGCCCGCGACCGTGACCGCGCGGCAGGCGCCCTCAGGTCCCGCCGAGCAACGTCCGATGTGGACGTACTGGATGCTGCAAGAAGGCGTGATCCGGTACGACCCGGCGCTGTTCACGGACAGCCGCGGCAACCATCCCCCGGTGATCCACGTCGACAGCGACACCCCGCTGCACGACGAGCACGGCGAGCTGGTGACCGACCAGATGTGGGGCATCTACTACAAGCCCGATCCCCACTTCGGCGGAGTGCAGGGCGGCTGCGCGCCCCGTCCGATCCCGAAGCCCGCCGAGACAGTCGCCGTCGACCCGTACGGGGCGAACAGCAGGACCCACCTGGTGGATGAGCAGTTCATCAGGATGTGGACGGCGGGGCTGGCCCACTGCCACGAGCGGTTCGCCGGGGCGCGGGGGCGCTATCTCCGGGAACCCTCAGGCGGGCTCGGCTGCTTCACCCCGGACAGCTTCCCGGTGTTCGACCGGTTCCGGCAGAACGCGTACGTGATCGCCGACTCCAACCACGGCTACAAGATGATCGGCGTCGGCGCGCTGGTGGCCAAGGAGCTGCTGGACGAGCCGCAACCGCTGCTTGAGCCGTTTCGATTCTCCCGGTACGAGCGGGGCGAGCTGCACCCCGTCAGCAGCTCGCCGTTCCCGTGGAGTTAGCCGTGACAACGCCCGTGGCCCGCCAAGGCGCCGAAGCGCCCGCGACCCGACGACGACCTGACCCGCACACACGAAAGGCGCCGCACACGATGACCCACACTCACCAGGAGCCAGCCGAGACCGTCCCCGATGGGCTGCTGTCACGACTGTCAGAAGGCCCCGTGATCTGCGCCGAGGGCTACCTCTTCGAGCTGGAGCGCCGCGGCTACCTGCAAGCCGGCCCGTTCGTGCCGGAGGTGGTGCTGGATCACCCGGAGCGGGTGCAGGCGCTGCACCAGGAGTTCACCCACGCCGGCTCCGACGTGGTGGAGGCGTTCACGTACTACGGGCACCGCGAGAAGCTGCGGCTGGTCGGCAAGGAAGACCTGCTGGAGCCGCTGAACCGGCAGGCCCTGACGCTGGCTCGGGACGTGGCCCGCGACGCCGGCGCCCTGTTCGCGGGCAATGTCTGCAACACCAACGTGTACGACCCCGCGGACCCCGCGACCCACGCCCAGGTCCGGCGGATGTTCGCCGAGCAGATCGGGTGGGCGGCGGAGGCCGGTGTCGACTTCGTGATCGCCGAAACCCTCCGCTACCTGGGGGAAGCCGAGATCGCGCTGGCCGCGATCCGCGACGCCGGGCTGGTGTCAGTGGTGACGCTGGTGCCCGACCGTCAGGGCAAGTCCCGGGAAGGGGTCCCGTTGACCGACGCCTGCCGCCGGCTCGAGGACGCCGGGGCGGACGTGGTGGGGCTCAACTGCAATCGCGGCCCGGCCACCATGGAACCGCTGCTGGCGCCGCTGGCAGACGCGCTGTCGGTCCCGGTGGCGGCGCTGCCGGTGCCGTACCGGACCACGACGGAGCAGCCGACGTTCCAGTCCCTGCGCGACCCGTGCGCTGACGCCTCTGCGCTGCCGAACGGCACGTCGTTCCCGGCCGCGCTGGACCCGTTCACCTGCACCCGGTACGAGATCAGCGACTTCACCCGCAAGGCCCGGGCGGCGGGCGTGAGCTACCTCGGCCTGTGCTGCGGCGCGGCGCCGCACCACGTGCGGGCGATGGCCGAGGCGCTGGGACGCGCCCCGGCTGCCAGCCGGTACTCGGTGGACATGTCCAAGCACGCGTACTTCGGCACCGACGCGACCCTGCGACGCGAGAACCAGCAGTACGCAGGCCAGCTGTAGAACCCCTGTGCCGCGGCAACGAGAGCGGGTGGTCCCCCATGTTCCAGCGCGACCCCGCAGGGCCGGCGCGCCACTCGGCGTTCGGCCTGTTCCGGCGGGGGCTGACCGGGAAGGCGTGGCCGCGCGCGTGGCGATCACATCCGCTCGCGCCCCGCTACGACGTGGTGATCGTCGGCGGCGGGGTGCACGGCCTGGCAACCGCCCGCTACCTGGCCGCGAACCACGGCATCACCCGGGTCGCGGTGCTGGAGAAGGGCTACATCGGAAGCGGCGGGTCCGGGCGTAACACCGCCATCATCCGATCCAACTACCTCACCGGGCCAAGCGTCCGCTTCTACCAGCGGTCGCTCGACCTGTACCGGCGACTCGCTACGGACCTGAACTTCAACGTGATGTTCGCGCAACGCGGCCACCTGACTCTGGCGCACAGCGACAGCTCGCTGCGCACCATGCGGTGGCGGGCCGAGGTGAACAAGCTGCACGGCGTCGACTCCGAGGTGATCGGACCGGACCAGATCGCGCGGCTGGCGCCGCACCTGGACACCTCCGACCGCGCCCGCTATCCGATCCTGGGCGGGCTGCATCATCCGCCGGGCGGGATCATCCGGCACGACGCGGTGGTCTGGGGGTACGCCCGCGCCGCCGACGCCGCCGGAGTGCACATCCACCAGGACACCGAGCTGACCGGGATCGAGGTCGACGGCGGCACAGTGACCGGGGTGCGCACCAACCGGGGCCGGATCGCGACCGGCACGGTGATCAACTCCACCGCCGGCTGGTCCAGCCTGATCTCGGACCTGGCGGGGGTGCGGATGCCGGTGCGCACGTTCCCGCTGCAGGCGGCGGTCACGGAGCCGGTGAAGCCGTTCCTGAAGCCGGTGGTGGTATCCGGAAGCCTGCACGTGTACGTGAGCCAGACCGACCGCGGCGAGCTGGTCTTCGGCGCCAGCGTGGACCCGTACCCGTCGTACTCGACTCGGGGGTCGCTGCAGTTCCTCGAGGAGCTCGCCGGCCACGTGCTGCAGCTGATGCCCGCGATCGGGCGGCTGCGGGTGCTCCGGCAGTGGGCCGGGCTGTGCGACATGACCCCGGACTTCGCCCCGATCATGGGGCGCACCCCGGTGGACGGGTTCCTGGTGGACGTGGGCTGGGGCACGTACGGCTTCAAAGCCGGCCCGGTCGCGGGGGAAGCCATGGCGGAGTTGGTGGCCACCGGCAAGACCCCGGAGATCATCGCCGGGTTCGGGCTGGACCGGTTCGCTGAGAACCGACTCGTGGGCGAGAAGGGAGCGGCGGCAGTTGGACATTGACCAGACCCTGCGAGCCCGCTTCGGCCCTCGTCGGAGCGTGGCGCGGGCCTGCGCTCGTGGCCCGGAGAGGAGTCGATCACGGTGATGCTGCTGCGATGTCCCTGGTGCGGGCTGCGCAACGTCTCGGAGTTCGTGTGCCGGGGCGAGCTGACGCCACGCCCGGATCCCGCCACCGCCACCCCGGCGCAGTGGCGGGAGTACCTCTACCTGCGGGACAACCGCAGAGGCCCGACCGTTGAGCGCTGGTTTCACCGGATGGGCTGCCGCCGGCATCTGGTGGTGGAGCGGGACACCGAGACCAACCAGTCGCACGACCGGACGGAGGACCCCGAGCCGTGACCTCACCGCACAGCGGGATGCGGCTCGAGCCCCAGCCCGGCGAGGCCATCGACCGCGAGTCGGCGTTCAGCTTCACCTGGAACGGCCGCTCCTACGCTGCGTGCCGCGGCGACACGATCGCGTCCGCGCTGGCTGCCGCGGGGGTGCGGGTGTTCTCCCGCAGCTTCAAGTACCACCGACCCCGCGGTTTGCTGACCGCCAGCTACCTGGACCCGGGCTGCCTGGTGCAGGCCGATGACCACCCTAATGTGCGCGGCGCCCACCAGCTGGTCGAGCCGGGAATGGCGGTGCGTCCGCAGAACGTGTGGCCCTCGCTGGGTTTCGATGTGCGGGCCGGCAACCGGCTGCTGAGCCGGTTCCTGACGGTGGGTTTCTACTACAAGACGTTCCTGCGTCCGGCCTGGCTGTGGCCGTTCTACCAGCGGGTGCTGCGCGGATTCGCCGCCGGCGGGCTGCCGCCGCGACCGGACGCCGACCCGGCGCCACGGCACGGCGCCCGGCACGCTCACCCCGACGTGCTGGTCGTGGGCGGCGGCCCCGCCGGTATGTCGGCGGCGCTCGCGGCTGCCGCTGCCGGCGCCAGGGTGATGCTGGTCGAGGAGGAGCACGCCCTCGGCGGCTGCCTGCGCTGGGGCGGCCCACCGCACCTGGCAGCGCTGCGGAAACTCGTCGAACGGATCGACCAGAACCCCCGGATCGAGGTGCTGACCGACTCCGTGGTCACCGGCCGGTACGACGACAACTGGGTCGCGGTGGTGCGGCGCGGCCTGCCGTACGGCGCCGAGCAGCTGATCAAGGCGCGGGCCAAGACCCTGGTGGTGGCGCCCGGCCTGATCGAACGCCCGTACGTGGTGGCCGGCAACGACCTGCCCGGGGTGATGCTGTCAACCGCGGTCCGGCGATTGATCAACCTGTACGCGGTCAAGCCCGGCGAACGCGCCGTGGTGTTCACCGCGAACGCCGAGGGCGACGCCGCCGTGGCCGACCTGCGCAGAGCCGGTGTCGAGGTGGTCCACGTGGAAGACGCCCGCCAGGGCGGGGACGTGATCCGGGTGCGGGGCCGCAACCGGGTGCGTGCCGTCGAGGTGGCGGACGGACGCGCCTTCCGCTGCGACCTGTTCGTCACCGCGACCGGTTGGACGGCGCCGACCTCGCTGCTGAACATGGCGGGCGACCAGCCTGTCTACCGGCCTGAAGCGGCACGCTTCTTCCCTGACCTGGAGCGGCTGCCGCACCACGTGATGGCTGCCGGCGGCATCGTGGGCGACGGCGGCCTCGCGCGGTTGCGGGAGCACGCCGAGGCGGTCGGGGCCGAGGCTGCCCGGCGTGCCGCCGAGACCGGCCAGCGCTGGCGCGCCGTGCGCCCTGACCCGGAGTCCGCGCGGCCGATCCCGGAGCTGCCGATCGAGCCGCACCCGGAGCTGTTCCGGGGGCGTACCCACGGCTTTGTGGATTTTTCTGAGGACGTGCTGTCCAAGGACCTGTTCGCGGCGGTGGCGGAAGGCTACGACTCGGTGGAGCTGGCGAAGCGGTACAGCACCGCCACCATGGGCCCGGCTCAAGGCAAGCTGGAGACCGTCAACACGGTCGCGATCGTCGCCGAGGCGACCGGGCGATCGATCACCGACACCGGCGTCACCACCTGGCGCCCCCCGTACGCTCCGATCACGCTTGCCGCGTTGGCGGGCCAGGAGATGGAGCCGACCCGGCTCTCCCCGATGCACGACTGGCACATCCGGCGCGGGGCCCAGCCTCTGGTGGCCGGCGCCTGGATCCGCCCCGACCACTACGGCGACCCGGCCGCCGAGGCACGCAACGTGCGGACCAACGTCGGGATCATCGACGTCACCCCGATCGGGAAGCTGCAGCTGCACGGCCCGGACGTGCCTGAACTGCTCAACCTGCTGTACGTGAACAAGTGGTCGAAGCTGGACGTCGGCCAGGTCCGGTACGGCGCGATGTGCGGCGAGGACGGTGTGGTCTTCGACGACGGGGTGACCGGCCGGCTGAGCGAGCACCGCTACCTGATGAGCACCACGTCCAGCGGCGCCGCGGCGGTGTGGGAATGGGTCGAGAACTGGCTGCAGACCGAGCACCCCGATTGGCGGGTGCACGTGACCCCGGTGACGACCGCGTACGCCAGCGTCAACGTCGCCGGGCCCCGCTCCCGGGAGCTGATGGCCCGCCTGGTCGAGGGCATCGACCTGTCCCCCGAGGACTTCGGCTACATGCGGGTGCGGGTCGGACGGGTGGCCGGGGTCGACGACTGCGTGCTGTGGCGGATCGGGTTCACCGGCGAGCTGAGTTACGAGCTGCACATCCCCGCCAGCTACGGGTTGCACGTGTGGTCGGCGCTGCTCGAGCACGGCCGCGATCTGGGGGCAGCCCCGTTCGGGGTGGAGGCGCAGCGGATCCTCCGCCTGGAAAAGGGTCACCTGATCGTGGGGCAGGACACCGACGGGCTGACGCAGGCGTACGGCGCCGGGTTGGACTGGGCGGTCAAGCTCGACAAGCCGGACTTCGTCGGCAAGCCCGAGCTGGCGTGGCAACACCAGCGCGGCGACGGCTGGCGGCTGGTCGCGTTGCAACCCGTCGACGGCTCCCGCGCACCCGCCGAAGCCAGCCAGATCGTGGACCAACGTGGACAGATCGTGGGCATGGTGACGTCCAGCCGGATGTCGCCGACGCTGGGACGCGCGATCTGCCTGGCACGCCTGGATCGTGAGCTCACCACCCCGGGGGCTGCCGTCACGGTGCTGCAGCCGGACGGGGTTCGAGCCCCGGCGCTGGTGCTGCCTCACCTCGCCCACGTCGACCCGGAAGGGAGGCGGGCCCGTGCCTGACCCAGCAGCGGCTGACCTGGCGGCGGAGCTGCAGGATTCGCCGCGGGTGGCGCCGACCATCGCGCCCGCGATCGTGGCGCGCGGTCCGATCGCGCCGGGCGAACCGGTGGTGGTGAGGGCAGGCTGGGAGGTGAGCGGGCGCCGCAGCACCGCCGACACCACCCTGGCCGACCTGGCGCCGTTGACGAAGGTGCAGGTGAAAGCCACGCCCGAGCACGGGTCCGGCGAGCTGCTCGGGGTCCGCTTCAACCAGGCCCGGCCCCCCGCGCCAGCCCCAGGCACGCCGCTGATTCACCTCGTGGTGGGCGCCGGGCCCGGCGAGTGGTTGCTGCTGGCGCCGCCTGGCACGTTCTCCGCAGTGGTCAGTTGGCAGCGTCAGCTGCCACCGCCCGGCGCCGATCTGGTCACGGTGACCGACCTCAGTCACGGCCTCGCTTTGCTGCGTCTCGCCGGGCCGGGGGCCGCTGATGTGCTGGCCGCGTTGTGTCCGGTCGACCCGTCGGATCAGGTGACGCCCGACGGCGCTGCGTTCCGGTCCGCTGTGGCGGGTGTGGCCGTCGGCGTGGCGCGCGTGGACAGCCGGGGCCGGCTGGCGTACCTGCTGCACTGTGAACGGTCCAGCGGACAGCACCTGCACGACGCGTTGCTCACGGCGGGTGCGGAGCAGGGGCTTGAGGTGCAGGGCTTCCCGTACGACGAATGGGGCGACAGCGGTGTGACCGCTGATTGACGTACCGTCCGGCTCGTCGCCGGCCCGACTCCCTTAGTGATCACCTGCTCGCTGGGCCGCTGGCAGTGACCGTTCTGCGACCAACGGTGGCGACATGCCGCTCGCTTCGGGGTCGCCCAGCGACGTGAGGCCGTTCTACCATCGCTGCGCAATTGAAGATTGTCGTCTTGCCCTGGCAATTCCACAGGGCGCCTTTGGGGTGCGCGTGCCCAGGGCGCGTGCTGCTGTCGGCCATGTGAGGTGACTGGGCTGGCCCCGCCGGGGGTCGGCGCGCCCGCCCGGTGTGGCGTGGCGGATCTGGCGATGTGGCGGGCGAGGAGGATCGGGCGTTGACTTTCACCGAATACCTGGTCGACCGATGGCTGGATCTGGCCGAGCTGATTTTCATCCACACCCAGGTGGTGCTGATCGCGGTCGGACTCGCCGCGGTGATCGGGGTCGGAGTCGGCATCGCGGTGCACGGCCACGACCGAGCCAGCCGGGTCGCGCTCGCGATCACCGGGACGCTGTTGACGATCCCCTCGTTCGCGCTGTTCGGGCTGCTGATTCCGATTCTCGGCCTGGGCCTGCTGCCCACCATCGCCGCGCTGATGCTGTACGGGATCTTCCCGATCCTGCGTAACACGGTCACCGGGTTGGAATCGGTGGATCCCGCGTTGATCGACGCCGGCCAGGGCCTGGGCCTGTCTGACTGGCAGCGCTTGTGGCTGCTGAGGCTGCCGCTGGCATGGCCCGTGGTGCTGACCGGGATCCGGCTCGCCACCATCATGGTCGTGGCCATCGCCGCGATCGCCGCCGCTGTCAGCGGCCCCGGCCTGGGAGAGTTGATCTTCGGCGGGCTGGCGCGGGTCGGCGGAGCCAACGCGCTCAATGACGTGCTGGCAGGCGTCCTCGGCGTGGTGGTCGTGGCGCTTTTCCTGGATCTGCTGTTCCTTGCCCTAGCCCGACTCACCACCTCGCGAGGTATCCGTGTCTGACTCCCCCAGTGCCCAGGACCGAGCGATGATCCGGCTGGACCGGGTCAGCAAGCGCTACCCCGGGCAGCCCGCCGACGCGGTCGCGGAGCTGAACCTTGAGGTCCGGCAGGGCGAGATCGCGGTGCTGGTGGGGCCGTCGGGGTGCGGCAAGACCACCACGCTGCGGATGATCAATCGCTTGGTGCAGCCGTCCGGTGGACAGATCTACCTTGACGGCGAGAACGTGACCCAGATCGACGCCACCCAGCTCCGCCGCCGGATCGGGTACGTGATCCAACAGGTCGGGCTGTTCCCGCACATGACGATCGCGAAGAACGTGGGCCTGATCCCGAGAGTGCTCGGTGACGACGCTGGGAAAGCCGCCGCCCGTGCCGATGAGTTGCTGGAACTGGTCGGGCTCGACCCGGGCCAGTACCGCAACCGGTACCCCCGGGAGCTTTCCGGCGGGCAGCAGCAGCGGGTGGGCGTCGCGCGGGCCTTGGCGGCAGACCCCCCGGTGATGTTGATGGACGAGCCGTTCGGCGCCATCGATCCGATCACCCGGGAGCGGCTGCAGGATGAGTTCCTCCGGCTGCAGCAGCACATCAGCAAGACGATCGTGTTCGTCACCCACGACATCCAGGAAGCCATCAAGCTGGGCGACCGGATCGCCATCTTCGACCCGGACTCGAAAATCGCCCAGTACGACACCCCGGCGCGGGTGCTGGCGCACCCCGCCAACGACTTCGTGCGCAGCTTCACTGGTTCCGGCGCGGCGCTGCGCAGCCTGGAGCTGGTGCGGCTCCGTGATCTGCCGCTGCCGCCTTGTGACCAGCCGGACGGCCTGCCCAGCCTCCCGGAGGACGCCTCGCTCTACCAGGCGCTGGACGCGATGCTGGAGGCAGGCGTCGAGGAACTGGCGGTGACCGGCCCGACGACACGCCTGCTGCGCTGGTCGGACGCGATGAAAGCCAAAGACTCCGACGCTTTGCGAGCGAAAGACTCCGACGCTGTGCGAGCCAGAGACTCCGACGCCTTGCGAGCTGAGGAAGCCACCCCATGACCGTGCAGAGTCTGCCCGGGGCCGAGCAGCCCGCGCTCCCGGCTGCCGAGCCCACCAGAGGGTCGTTGACACTCGGGTCGATCCTCACCATGCCGCTGCTGCTGGGCGGCGCCTGCGCTGCCCTCTACCTCTACCTGAGCAGCCGCAAGCTCGACTCCATCGAGCAACGGTCGATCACCATGGAGGAAGTGACCCAGCGGATCATCGAGCACCTGCAGCTGGTGGCCGTGTCGACCATCCTGGTGATCGTGATCGCGGTGCCCCTCGGAGTGCTGCTGACCCGGCCCGGGTTCGGCAAGCTCAGCCCCGCGGTTCTGACACTGGCCAACGGGGGTCAGGCCGTGCCGTCGATCGGCGTGCTGGTGTTGTTCGCCATCGTCTGGAGCACCGGCTTCTGGCCCGCGATCATCGCTTTGCTGCTGTACGCGTTGCTGCCCGTGCTGCGTAACACGATGGTGGGCCTGCAGCGGGTGGACCGGTTCCTGATCGACGCCGGGCTCGGCATGGGGTTGACCCGGACGCAGGTGCTGCTTCGGATCGAGCTACCGCTGGCGGTGCCGGTGATGCTGGCCGGGATCCGGATCGCGTTGATCATCAACGTCGGGGTCGCCACTCTCGCCGCCTTCACCAACGCGGGAGGGCTCGGTGTGATCATCGACGCCGGGATCTCGCTCAGCCGGATGCCGGTGCTGATCACCGGAAGCGTGCTCACCGCGGTGCTGGCGCTCACCGTCGACTGGCTCGCCGGCCTCGCCGAACGCGTGCTCCGGCCGCGTGGCCTCTAGACCGCTGCCCCACCCCCTGTTAGCGACAACTTCATGGAGGCGCACATGGCAATACCGACAAAACCTGCTGGTCGACTCTTCGGGGCCGCCCTGGCTGCCGCACTCGCACTCGCGGTGGCGGGCTGCGGCCTGTCTGGCGGCTCGGTTGACGAAGGCAGCCTGGCCAAAGACGCCGAATTGGACGGCGCCTCGTTGACCGTCGGCTCCAAGGAGTTCACCGAGCAGCTGGTGCTGTGCAGCATCTCCAGCTTGGCCCTGCGGTCAGCCGGCGCTGAGGTGACCGAGGAATGCGGGATGTCCGGCAGCGACACCGTGCGGACCGCGTTGACCTCCGGGCAGATCGACCTGTACTGGGAGTACACCGGCACGGCGTGGATCAGTTTCCTGAAGGAGACCAAGCCGCTGACCGACCCGAACGAGCAGTACGAGGCGGTCGCCGACGCCGACAAGAAGAACAAGGTGAGCTGGCTTGACCCGGCGCCGTTCAACAACACGTACGCGATCGCGGTGAAGCAGGCGACCGGCGAGAAGCTGGGAGTCGAGACGATCTCCGACTACGCCAAGTTGCTCGACTCCGACCCGGGTCAGGCCAGCCTGTGCGTGGCGACCGAGTTCGTGAAGCGGGATGACGGCCTGCCCGGCCTGGAGAAGGCGTACGGCTTCACCACCCCCAAGGACAACCTGAAGCAGCTCAAGGACGGCGCCATCTACAACGCGGTGTCCAAGGGCGATCCGTGCGTGTTCGGCGAGGTGTTCGCCACCGATGGCCGGATCCGGGCGCTGGACCTGACGGTGCTGGAGGATGACAAGAAGTTCTTCCCCGTCTACAACCCGGCAGCCACGGTGCGCACGTCCGTGTTGAAGAAGCACCCCGAGATCGCGAAGGTGCTCAACCCGATCGCGAAGGCGCTCGACAACGCGACCATGCAGAAGCTCAACGCCCAGGTTGACGTGGACGGAGAGTCACCGGAACAGGTCGCCGAGGACTGGCTGAAGTCCAAGGGCTTCATCGGCTGATGCGGCACGCCCGGCTGGCCGTCACCGCACGGTCAGCCGGGGCCACCGCTGAGACCACCTGCGGCTCAGCGCCACCCGCCGCAGCGCCCCGCTGCGGCGGCGCCGCCGGTTCAATGCCGGTGTGTGTTGTCCGGCTGCGAGGGATCGCCGGGGTGCTCGAAACCTGGCGCGTGCCGGAGCGACTCGCTGCGGCGCCGGTCGAGCCACCGGGCGAACTCGCGCAACCGCTCCCCATGTCGCAACCGGGCCAGGGTGACCGCGTCGACCCGCGCCCAGGCAGCCACGTCGGGCAGCTGCGGGGATGACGTCACCGCCTCAAAGACAGCGCTCACCTCGGGGCATGATCGCCACGCCGCGGCGTTGATCGAACCCAGCTGCACCGCCCCCACCGGATCCAGCTCCGCCGGCGTGCCCGGGGTCAGCTCGCGGCGGCGTGCCTCAAGGCGGCAGATCTCCTCGGTGAACAGCACCTGCGCGGTCCACCTCGTCAATTGCCGGTCTTCGCTGCTGCCGGACGCGGGCAGGGCGCCGGCTCGGGGGCCGCTGCGCAGCGACGCCAGCCTGGCGTCCAGAAGCTCGCGGGAGATCGGCTGCTCGTCGATCCAGCCGATCTGGACCGCGTCGCGCTGCGCCCGCGCCGCCTCCGC
>JBOGDL010000006.1:0-10180 GCA_050701815.1 Micromonosporaceae bacterium
GGCGCCACGTCGAACAGCCCGAACAGGGCGCCCACGTGCAGCGCGGCGTCGGTTTCGGCCATTTCCCTGCCGATGCAGATCCGCTGGCCCACCCCGAACGGGTAGTACGAGCCGGACGGGCGCGGCACGCCGTTGGCGAACCGGTCGGGGTTGAAGGTCGTGGCCTCGTCCCACCAACGGGGGTCGCGGTGAGTGGCCCACGGGGAGACCACCACGTAGTCACCTGCGCGCACAGCCCGCTCCGCGAGCTGGTCCGGTTCTGCGGCGGTGCGGAAGAACAGCGGGAATGCGGGGTGCAACCGGAGCCCTTCGGCGACGACTTGCCGCAGGTACGGAAGCTGAGGCAGGTCCTGGATGGTGGGCACGCGTCCGGCGAGGACCTTGTCGAGTTCAGCCACGAGTCGTGACGCCACGTCCGGGTGGTTGATCAACTCATGCACGATCCACGCCACCGACGTGGCTGTGGACTCATTCCCGGCGACGAACATGGTCTTCAGCTCGGCGCGGATCTGCTCGTCGGTGAGCCCACCGTCGCTGTCGCTGGCGGCGAGCAGCGCACCCAGCATGTCGGCTCGCGGCGCCATTTCCCGTCTCTGCGCGATGATCGTCATCATCAGCGCGTCCAACTCAGCACAAGCGCGTCGGTACGCGGCGCCACCGGGAGTGGGCAACCACGGAGGTACGAAGAACGTCCACATCCTGGCCGCCATCCCGACGAACACCTCGTCGATGAGCTCAACAATGCGGGCTCTCTGCTGCGGCTCGAGGTCCGTGCCGACCAATGCCCGGAGCACGATCTCGGTGTTGAGGTTGATACCTGAGTTCAGCACATCGACGGCGGCTTCAGCTTCGGCGGCCTGGTCGAGCCGGGCGACCTCCTCAGTGAAGACCGCTTCCAGCACCTGCGCGATGTGGCTGAAGTGCTGCCGGGCAAAGGCTTCCCCCACCAACGCCCGGTGTCGCCGCCAGGCGGGGTTGTCGGCGGTGAACAGGCCGTCATCAAGTGCCAGCCTGATCCCGTCCATCAACTTGCCTTTGATGTATCGGGAGCTGGTGAGGACCTGTTGCACCAGATCAGGCTCGGTCACCAGCCACACCTGGTAGGGCCACAAGTTGAGCTTCACCAGACCTGGGCCTTGGGCAGCGGCGCCCATCAGGAACTCGAATGGATCACGCACCAGGCGTGGCGCCGAGCGCCAGCCGATGTCGGCTGTGCCGGTAGGTGTGGCGCTTGCCATCGGACCTCGCTTCTTGGCCGGCCTGTGAGATTCGTCTATAGATCGACGTCTCTGCACCATAGCAGCGAGGTTGCGCCATTTTGGAGGGTTGCGCGTGCCGGCTGACATACCTCGGCCTGCGCGGCGGCTGGTTGGTGTGAGTCGTACGCGTCACGCACCCGGGTGGGCTACCCGGATCCTCACGAGCTGGTCGAGTCCACCATCGATCCAGGTGACCGCTGCGCCGGTGGTGACGGCGCCTCCCGGTGTTGCTTGAGCGCGGTTTTCACGAGCGTGATCAACACGTCTTTGACGGACTGGCGCTCCCGCGCGTCGCAAAACACCAGCGGCACGTCCGGGTCAAGCTCCAGGGCCTTGGCCACTTCGGTCTGGTCGTGGTCCTGCTGCCCGTAGAAGCAGTTGATCGCCACCACGAACGGCACGCCGCGCTGCTCGTAGAAGTCGACCGCGTCGAAGCAAGCTTCCAGATGGCTGGTGTCCGCCAGCACCACGGCGCCGACCGCGCCGTAGGCGACTTCCTCCCACAGGTATCTGAACCGCGACTGGCCCGGGGTGCCGAACAGGTAGACCGTGAGCTCAGGCAGCGTCAATCGCCCGAAGTCCATCACCACTGTGGTGGTGGACTTGGCAGTGTCCCGGGTCAGCACGTCCACGGGCTCGCTGACCTTGGTCATTTCCGCCTCGGTACGCAGTGGCCTGATCTCGGAGACCGCGGCCACGAGCGTGGTCTTGCCGACTCCGAACGGGCCTGAGATCAGGATTTTCACCGGGGGCGGTTGCGCGGTGTCCAACTGGTTTGTCACGTCAAAGTCCTTGTCAGAGCGTTTGGAGGCCGCGGAGCAGCTTTTCGAGAGTGGCCGCTTCGGGCGCTGGGTTCGCCGGCGCGGTGATCGTGACGCGTCGCTGGGCGGCGAGTTCGCCGAGAATCACCCGCGCGGCTTCAAGCGGCAGGTTGAACGGCGCTCTGCCGATGACGTCGATGAGTTCAATGGCGGGGACCGGGTCGTTGCAGGCGGCAAGCAGCTGCAGGTGCTCGCCGCGGTCACGCAGCGGGTCCATCGGCCCGGTGCGATGCACAAAGGCGAGCAGGTCAACGTCCACGCGAGGTTTGGTACGGCCCTGAGTCATCGCGTACGGGCGCACGACCGGCTCATGGTCGACTTCGTCGGAGCCGTCGAACTGCCCCTGCTCATCGTGCCTCATTGGGCCACAGCGGGCTGCTCTGAAGCCCGCGGTGTCGTGGACAGCACGTGGCCGACGCTGGCCGCCAACTGTTCCATTTCGTACGCGACCTCTTTGAAATCTGTGTCTAGGCCCTCTTCGTGCCCGACGATCACCGCCAAGCAGGTGCCGGAGCCAGCCGCGGCGACCATGAAGAAGCCGTGCGGCAGCTCAGCGAATGTTTGAATCACGGAACCGCCGCCAACTACCTGGGTGACCCCCTTGGACAGCGAGTGGTAGCCCGCCGCGAGGGCAGCCACGTGCTCGGCGTCGGCTGCCTCCAACGGCCCGGAGGCCTCCATCACCAGACCGTCTTCCGAGAGCAGCACCGCGGCCTTCACCTCAGCGATGCGGCTGGTGAATCTGTCGAGGAGCCATTTCAAGTCTTGCTGCACCTGCGCTCCTTTTACTCGTCACCGTCGAGAGGGACCTCAGGCAGTCCGCGGCGCCGCTGTTCTCTGGCCGCGGCCCCGCCCGCTTGAAATCCCCTGTAGCGGTCCTGCACCTTCTCCGGCGCACGGTCCACGGATCCCCCACTCCCCATGATCGTTCTTAGCGAGTTGCCAGGTTCGTCCGCGGCGCCTGCTTGACGCCTGCGCTGCGGCAGCGCTCCTTTTTCGGCGCTGTTGCGAGGAGCCGGGGATGGCCGGCGCTCAGGCGGCGCTGCTTCGATCGCAGCCGCGGGCAGCGCTGCCGGCACCCTCAGGGGCACCACGGTGGGAGCCGCCCTGACCGCCTCCACGGGTTTTGCTTCCGTACGTGCGATGGGCTTGAGCAGCTCGGCTGGCTGGCCGGCCAGCAGTTCCGCCCCGAGCAGCACGATCACCCGCACGCCGTCGAAATCGGACCGGCGGAGAGTGATCTTGATGTTGTAGTGGGCGGCAAGGGTGGCAGCCACGACCATCCCCAGCTGCGGGATGTCCTCGGGACGGAGCTCGGGCGGTCGGTCGGCGCCCAGTAGCTCGTTGAACCGCTCCAACCGCCCGTCCTTGAGGCCGATTCCCTTGTCGACGATCTCCACGGCGTACCCGTTGGACACCGCCTCCCCGGTGACAATCACGTCAGTGGAGGGCGGTGAAAACCGGGTCGCGTTGTCCATGAACACACTGAGCAGTTGCACGACGTCGCCGAAGACGCGGCCGTGCATGGCCGCAGGATGGATCGAGCCGAGCTGCACCCGCTGGTAGTGCAGACACTCCTGCAGGGCGGCTCGGATGACGTTCTCCATCGGCTCCGCGTCCAACCTGGCGCGTTGTCCTCTTTCACCGGCGACAACGAGCATCTTCTGCACGTCGCTCATCGCTTGCGTGACGTGGTGGTCGAGCGGGTAGAGCCGCTCCATCTCCTCCGAGCTGGTCGCCCTCTTTTGCAGGTCCGCAAGGATTCGGTGCAGCTGCTTGAGTGGATTCCGCAGCCGGTACGCGATCTTCTTGGTGGCCTCGCGAGTTCCGACGTGTTGCCGGGTCTGCTCACGAAGGGCGTCGGAAGCCTTCTGGAAGCCCTCGGCGATCGCTTGGCGCACAAGTCCGAACTCGTCAGCTCCCTCCGGTGGCGGCGGCGTCTCGATCGCCACGTTGGGGTCACGGGTGTCGCGCAGCAGGTCCTGCAACCGGAGCAGGGTCGCCGCCCAGCTGTCTGCGTCGGCCTTGGCTGCGGCGAGCTGGTCCAGCACGTGGCGGGGGGCGACCACCAGCCACACGACCATCAGGCCAGCCACGAACACCACAAGACCCAGGGCGACGAGCGCTGCCTGGAAGAGGCTGCTGTCAGCCTGGGCTTCCGCGCGTTTGGCCAGCGCGACCGCAGAGGATGTCTCGGCGACCCGCAGGTCGGTCAGGGCCGCTTCTCCCACGCTCAACCATGTCGCATGCGGGGTCTTGCGTAACTCGGACAGGGTCACATCTTCGGCGTCGGCCAGGTCGGTGAGCGCATCACCTGAGGCAAGTTGCCGGACCCGGTCCCGGTCAGAAGCAGGCGCGGTGGCGATGGCGTCGTCCAACAGACGCTCCCGGGCGCCCGCGATGCGCAGCATGGTTCGCATGTCAGCGTGCGTCACTTCGCCTGTGGTCAACGCGCCGCTGAGCGCGGCGACTTCCTGCGCGGTGGCTTCCCGGGCCCGGTGGATCGCCACCATCAGCTGGTGCTCGTCGGTGACCAGCCCAGACACCGATGTGGCCGGGGAGGCGTAGATCGGTGTCGCGGCGACAACCCGGCTCAGAGCTTTCAGAGCCTGGGTGGTGCTGATGGCGCCGCTGTCGACCTGGGACCGGGTCTGAGCCAGGCCGGCATACGCCTTTCGTAGGGCCTGGAACCGGCGTTTCAGCGCCTCATCCGCGATGGACTGCACGTCCTGGCTGGAGACGGATTTCTTCCAGTCACGCCAGGTCTCGTCCACTGTGGACCTGGCGGCTTCTAACGGCACCTCCGCTTGCCGGTCTCCGGCAAGGGCGCGTGCGGAGACCTCCCGCTCGTCCTGCAACGCGGTGACGAGTCGCTCAGTGGGTTGGTAGACGCCCCGGTGGTAGCTGTCGATCCCTCTGAGCTCCAGGCCGGGCCCGAAGGTCAACCAGCCCGCGTATCCAACGACGACCAGCAGCAGCAGCGACATCGCGACCACCGCCACGATGACTCGTGCGCGCATATGCTGAAAACGGATTCGTGGCACGTGGCACCCCATCCCTGGCCAAATCTACCGGCGTTGCGGCGCTCAGCATAGGAGGCCCCGCAACCGAGTGCCATCGCGACAGCACGATGATTGACGATGCCACGAGAGCAGCGTGACGAAGTGTCCCCGTTGCACTGTGGGACACACGCCACTCTCATCGTCCGGCCGGGTTCGCACCATGCTGGCGCGGGGCCCGAACGGCCATCCCTGGTACGAAACAGGATCGAGGAAACCGCAGGTCAACCCCAGGCGCTCGCGGATGATGCGAACCGGGTTCACCCGGCTGAGCGGTGGTGTGTGGCGCGGTACCGCGCTGGCGAGACCCCGTACCGCCGCGTGAAAGTCCGGCGCAGCGTCTCCGCTGAGCCGAGACCGCACTGCGCCGCCACCTCCGGCAGCGGCAACGATGTGGTGAGCAGCAGATGAGCCGCTGCCGCGACCCGGGTGTGGCGTGCGAACCGGCCCGGGGTCTGACCGATGTGGGTGAGGAAGAGCCGGGTGAGGTGGCGGGGGCTGACACCGGCGACGCCTGCCAACGCCGCGGTGCTGACATCGCCACCCAGGTTGCTGGTGACATGGTCGACCACCTGTCGCACCACGTCGTGCTCGGGTGACGGCGCGGCGGTGAAGATGCTGACCTGCGCCTGATTGCCGGGGCGCTGCAGGTACGTCACCAGGTCACGGGAGACGAGCCGGGCCAACCCCCGGCCGTGGTCCTCCTCGATGAACGCCAACGCCAGGTCCAGAGCGCTGGTCACCCCGGCGGCGGTGGAGATGTTCCCGTCCCGGATGTAGATCGGGTCCGGGTCGACATCGACTGCGGGGTACCGCGCCGCGAACGCGTCCGCGAACCGCCAGTGCGTGGTGGCGCGCCGGCCGTCCAGCAGCCCCGCGGCGGCAAGGACGCTGGCCCCGGTGCACACCGAGGCGACCCGCCGGCTGATCCGCGCCAGCCGTTGCACGTGGGCGATCAGCAACGGGTTCGCGGCGGCACGGGTGTGGCCGATCCCACCAGAGATGATCAAGGTGTCGAGGGGTCCGGTGAGCCGTTCCAACGCCTGGGTGCTCTGCAACACCAGACCCAGCCCGCACGTGATCGGACGTTGCCCCGCGCTGGTCACCGCGATCCGGTACCGGGTCTGCGGCCGCCCGATCGCGTTCGCCAGTCGCAGGCTGGTGGCGAGACAGGCGATGTCGAGCAGTTCGGCGTCGTCATAGCCGACGATCGCGACGCTCCGTACGTTCTCCATGGCGCGAGGCTAGCCAAAACAGACCTGCTGTCCCACACTTTCGGACCTGCTTCCTCACCATGCTGGGCCTCAGAGGGCTCCCGGGCGACAGTGTGGCCATGACATCCAACGCTGGCGACAGCGCCGTCATGAGCCCTGGCTCGGCGACGGCGGAACCGTCCCCTATTGGTTCGCTACGGCAGCGCTGGCCGGCGCTGGCCGGGCTCGGCTTTGCGGCAGCCGTCGCGTTCGGCATGACCTCCGGCGTGGAGATGGCGGCGGTGCTGGCCGCGGCCGCCATCGTCTACCTCGGCGCTGCCGCGTGGGGCACGCCTCGGGCGGCGTGGCCCATGTTCTTCGCCACCGCAGTCGTGATCACGGCGGTCAAGATTGTCGACAACCAGTTCGACCCCACCTGGGTGCTGCTCGGCTCGGGCGTTCTTTTGTTGGCGTACGGGTTGCTTCGGGGAGCGTTGCGGCCACGCCATGGGTTGCCGCTGCAGACGCTCGCCTGGCTCGGCTTCGGCGCCGTCGCCGCGATCGGACTGATCGTCAACCCGGTACTCGGGAGTTACCTGGTGGCGTTGGGCCTGCTCGTACACGCGGGGTGGGATCTGCACCATCACCGAACCAGCCGCGTGGTGGCTCGTTCGATGGCGGAATTCTGCCTCGCCCTTGACGCCACCTTGGCCGTGGTGATCGTGGTCGTGACCGCCGCGGCCTGACGTTCACCTGGTCAGACGGCTGTGCTGGTCAGACGCCGGTGCTGGTCAAACGCTGAAGCCGCTGGAGGCGTCGCCGATGCTGCCGTACGAGCTGATGTGGGTGGTGTGCCCGTCGCCCAACTTCTTGTCGATGTTCCAGCCGTGCCGAGTCACCTGGCGCCACCAGTTCTCAAACGAGGAAGCGACGTTTCGTTCCCGGCATCCGCGTTCGACCTCGGCGCAGGCCGCTGGGTCCCAGACGATCTTCCGCATCGCGCCGTCCCAGCGCAGCTGCCACAGCGCCTCTTCCAGCTCCTGGGCGGTCAGCGGTCCGTCGCGTCGCTCGGCCGCCTCGGGGACCGGCTGTTCGGGTGGCACGTCGGCGCGCCACACATGCACCGTGGAATCTCTGGTCAACGCGTAGACCCAGACCCGCTGCCGGGCCACGTCGAGGAGTTCTCGACGCAACGCCTCAAGGTGGCGCTGTTGCTCCCGCTGTGCGGCGAACGCCTGCTCGCGGCGCCGTTCGATCTCGTCCCGTACCGGCTGATACCGCTGCAGGGCCGTGGTGACCCGCGCAGCGAACCGCTGCTGAGCGGCGGCGGAATGGGCGGCGGCTCGCCGTCGCCACCCGGGCAGGCGGAGCCCCCTCGGCGCGGCAGTGAAGGCGCCCAGACCCAGATACACCCCCAGCTCGGCTCGGGCTCCGTGCGCCGCGAAAAGCTCCTGGTAAGCGTTGGCAAGCTCTTGCAGGTACGCGTCAGCCGCGACCCGCCACCGTTGTGCCTGGTCGGGACTGCAAGTGACCCATGCGTCGTCCACCCCGAAGCGGGGTTTTCCGCGCCGATCGCCTGCGAAGACGAGGTGGCCGTCGAAGCGCTCGCCGAGCGGCAGCACGTTCGTCGGGACGTAGCGCTCCTTGCACATCTGGCGAAAGTTGGCGTCGGGGTTGTTCGCCCGTACCCGCGTGATCAAGGTGTCGCCGCCGGGCAGCTCACGCGTCCGCAACGTCCTCAGCCTCCCAGCTCACATGTCGAAGAAGCGGACGTAGGTCACGCCGTCAAGATCGTCCGCGTAGTACCTGGTCAGGATGTGGTCCTCGGTGAAGCCGGCTGACTGGTAGAACAGGCGCCCCGTCAGATTGTCCACGGGAGTGTCGACCCGGACCCCGCGTGCGCCCTGGGACCGCAGGCGCTGCACCGCGGCTTCGACCAGCGCCTTGGCGATGCCCCGCCGCCGTGCCTCCGGCAGCACCGCCAGGCCGTGGATCTGGCCGAGCCGGTTCCAGGCTTCGAACCCGACCGAGACATAGCCTGCGACCACGGACTCCTCCACCGCGACCAGCACTGATCCGTCAGCCGAGCCTGAGAACTCGGCCACCGCGGCGAGTTGCCCGTCGACGTGCCGCTGCTCCCACCCGAGCGCGGCCAGCACCGACGCAACCCCCGCCTTGTGTTCGCGATCGGCGTACGCCCGAATCTCGATGCTTCGCACCCTCGCAGCGTGCCACCTCTCGCTATCCCCACTGGCCGGGCTGGTAGTCACCTCCGCTCGCTCATGATCGGGCCAAGCTCGGATCTGGCGGGCCATGCCCTGGATCAGGGCGGTCGTGTCCTGGCTCTGGTTCGGTGCTCATGGCGGCGTTGGCTCCTTTAGTCGCAGCTGTCCTCACGAGTTCGACACGACAGCGCCCCGGATCGTGAGGCGACGCGGCGCCGTCGTGGCCGACGCGTCCGGCTGAGCCTGCCTTCGTATGGTGAGGTGTGCGACCTGAACGTGAACCCACGCAGGCTGGCGCCGCGCAGGCGAGCCGCCGACTCAGCCACGTCTACTGGATCGGGGGTGCCAGCGGCGGGGGGAAGTCGACGATCGCTCGCCGCTTGGCGGCTCGGCACGAGTTCCAGCTGTACGTGACCGACGCCGTGATGCCGGATCACGCCCGGCGCAGCACACCGCAGGAAGCTCCACGGCTCGCTGAGTTCATCGCGATGGACATGGACGAGCGGTGGGTGGATCGATCCCCGCAGATCATGCTCGACACGTTCCACTGGTTCCGGGGCGAGTGCTTCGACATGGTCGTCGACGAGTTGCAGGGGCTTCGAGCCAAGCCCGGTGTGATCGCCGAGGGCTTGCGGTTGCTTCCGCACCTGGTCAAGCCGCTTGCCGAACCCGGCCACGCGGTGTGGCTGCTGCCGAGCCCGGCCTTCCGGCGTGCCGCGGTCGCCAGCCGCGGCGGCGCGTCGTGGGCGTTTCTCGGCAAGACCAGCGACCCGGACCAGGCCCTGCGGAATCTGCTCGAACGTGATCGCATGTTCACCGAACGGCTCCACCACGAGGCGACCCGGCTTGAGCTGCCGGTCGTCGAGGTCGACACCCACATGACCGAAGACGATCTCCTGGTACGGGTGACCGACGTGCTCGACCTCTGACCGCCGTGACGTCCCGAGCGCAGCGGGGATGCCGGTCGTTCCATGAGGGCGATCCAGGGTTTGGCAGGACCGACGAAGGCAGACGCCGCCAACAGACGCCGCCAACAGACGCCGCCAACAGGCGGCGCCATCGATATGGGGGAGTTGATGTGCTGAAGGTCGTCGGGGCCGGGTTGCCCAGGACCGGGACCATGTCGTTGAAGCACGCGCTGGAGCGCCTGCTCGGCGGTAGCTGCTACCACATGATTGAGCTGTTGGAACACCCAGAGCACGCGGCCATGTGGGCCGATGCGTTCGAGGGCGGGGCCACCGACTGGGAGTCAGTCGTCGGTGGCTACCGGGCCGCTGTCGACTGGCCGGCTTCCCGGGTGTGGCGGGACCTGGCCGCTGCGTACCCGGACGCGCTGGTGCTGCTGTCGGTACGGGAGTCCGGTGAGCAGTGGTGGCGAAGCGTCAACCAGACGGTGTTCGCGAAGATCCGGGAGGCGCGTGATTTCGCAGCCGCCGGCCCTCCACCGGACCACGCTGGCGCGCCGGCTGCGGGCGCGGTCGGTGGTCCGTTAGCAGCAGCGGCCCCGCCTGAGCAGCGGGAGGCCATGGGGCGGATGTTCCAGCGCATGATGTCCATGGACGACCTGGTCCAGGTGGTAGACGACGAAACCGCCGCGGTGGCCTGGTACGACAGGCACGTCGC
>JBOGDL010000007.1:0-13514 GCA_050701815.1 Micromonosporaceae bacterium
TCAGACACCCCGGTGATCAACACCAGCGAGTCCTCGGGGCGGGCGGCGAGCACCCGCTTCAGGCGCGCGTCCACCCGTTTCACCGCGGCCTGACGTTCCTCGCCGGCAACCCGTCCCAGGTCCACAACGGTCAGCGGGCAGGCCCGCAACAACTCCCCAGGATGTTCTGGAAGCCGCGGCCGGTACGTGTCCACCCGACCCACCCCGGGCCGGGCCGCCGCCGCGGCAGCACCCTTGCCGATGGCGACCGTGCAGCTTGCCATCTCGGCCAGCACTCCCGGTCGCGCCCGGTACGCGAGCCGCTGGTTGTCAGCGAGGATCTTCCGATGTCCAGGCAGCACCGCGGCGCCGCCGGCGCGGCGCTTGACGCGAGGCAGGTCCTGTCCGCATCCGGCGGGAGGGTTGTGATCATTCAGCCTGGCCAGGTTGCCGGCCCCGAGGGTGAGCCAGCCGTCACCCGGGCAGGTGCGCGCCTGCGCGGAACGGGGGACCAGAGAGCCGATCGCCGAGTCTGACGCCAACTTCCAGAGGGTGGGTGTGTCCCGGGGGTTGACATCGCCCCACCGCAGGCCGGGAGCGCCCATGATCAGCACATGGTCGGCCCTGGCCGGGGCCGCCGCTGCCACCCGCGGCGCGACCAGGCCGCATCCGACGGCAGCCGTCACGGCCAGAACCGCCGCAGCGAGGACGCGGATCAGCCGACGTGGCTGTCCCGAACCCGGGCCGGCCTGCGATTCCCCGGCGTTGGCGGCAATGCCTGGGACTGCGTCAGGCTCGCCGGCGATCACCCTCACCCGGCCCCCTCAATCGACACCGGTCAGCTCCCGGTACACCGCCTCCACCTGGTGAAGGGTGTCGGACACGGTGGGCCACGTCGCCGCCTGCGCCTTTCCCCGCTTGGCAAGATCAGATCGTACGGCTGGATTCTCCAGCAGCTTGCGGGCAGCGGCGTCCAGGGCGTCCACGTCGCCGACGGGGGTCAGCAGCGCCGCCTCGCCCACCAGGGCGGGGACTCCTCCGACCGAGGTCGCGACCAGCGGAACCCCGGCAGCCAGCGCCTCCTGCGCGAAGAGTTGCCGCGCCTCCCACTGGCTGGTGACGACCGCGACATCGGCGGCAGCCAGCAGGTCAGCCACGTCGGTGCGGTGCCCCAGGAACCGGACCGGCGCTCCGGCGCGGTCAGCCAACGTCTTCAGCGCCGCCTCCGACGGCCCGGAGCCCGCGATCGCCACCACCGGCTGCGGTGTCAGGGAACGCCAGCGGGCAGCCGCCTCAATCAGGACCTCCAGGCATTTCTGTGGCGTGAGTCGAGCGACGGTGAGCAGCAGCGGCCGGTCCACCGCGCCCAGTTCCACCCGAACCTGCTCCGGGCTGCGCAGCGGCTCCGAGAGCACCGGCGCCGCGACCGGGCCTGGCCTCACGTCCCGGCCGCCCAACCGGAGCACCCGCTCCACCAGGTCCGGCGAGGCGCCCAGGGTGATGTCGGCGCCGCGCGCCACCAGGCCTTCCAGGATCTGGTACGCCTGGCCCCGCAACCCGGTGGCCAGCATCAAGTTGTGCCAGGTCACGACCAGGGGGGTCTGCCGCGGACGAGCGACAACGCTCAACAACCCCGCCCGCAGCCCGTGGGCGTGCACCACGCTGGCGCGGTACGCCCGGAGCACCCGACGCAGACTGGACGCGGCCTTGAGCTGCCGCGCCAACGCCGGCCCGGACGCGATCTCCACCGGAGCGAATCGGGCCCCGGCGACCCGGAAGCCGAAGCGCTGCTGCGTGGCTGACGGCGCGCACACCACCACCTCGTGGCCGCGCTCGGTCAAGCCTCGGGCCAATGAGAGCACGTGGCCGCCGACCCCGCCGGTGGACGTCGCCATCACCAACGCCACCTTGAGCGCGCCGCCCGACCGTCGTCGCTGGGCCCCGCGGTCGGTCATGGCGCCAACTCCCCTTCCTTGGTACGGCCGGCGGGACGGCCCCGGCCGGGGCCGCTGCCAGGGCTGGCACCGGGGTCACTGCCGTGGCTGCCGCCAGGGCCGCTGCCACGCAGCCTGGCGAGCAACCGGAACGCGTCCGCCCGGTCGCCCAGCAGCACCACACCGGCGAAGCTCACCAACACCACGCCGCCCGCAAGAATGCCTGCCGCGATCGCCGGGCCCATCCGCGGGGTCGACCCGACCAACCACGCGGCGCCATGCCCCAGTGCGCCCGCTGCCGCCGCGGCGCCGAACCCGACCAACGTGGCACGCACAGCGCCAGCCACCGCTTCCTTGCCCGCCCGCAGCCGTACCGCGGCCAGCAGCAGCCCCCCGAGCAGCACCATGCCGAACGAGTTGCCGGCCGCCAACGCGGCCACCCGGTGCTCGACGGGAAGCAGCGTCGCCAACACCAGGTCGGCGACGATCACGGATGCCCAGCCGGCAACCGTGGCCCGGGCCGCGAGCGCGGTGTCGCCGCGCGCGTACAACGCCCGGGTCAGCAACGCGAACAGCGAGTACCCCACCAGGCCCGGGGCGAACCACCTGATGGTGGCCGCGATGGTGGACACGCTGGCTCGCTCCTCCCCGGCCAGAGCGCCGATCACCTGCGCGGTGGGCCCCGCCACGGCAACCAGCACAGCGGCGCCGAGGAAGCCGAGCAACACCACCCCCCGCGCGGAACCGGCGAGCAACTGGCGGTAGCGGGGTTCGTCACCGCCCACCGCCGCGCCGGCCAGCGCCGGGTACGCGGAGGTCGCCAGCGGCGCCACCAGCACCGCCCACGGCAGGAAGTAGATGGTCTGCGCGAAGGCGTACACCACCATGGACCCCTCCGGCGCCGGAGGGTACGTGAGGTAGACCACCAGCAGCAGCGCCAACTGCTGAGCCGAAATCGTGATCGCGCCCGCGACGGCCAAGCTGCGGACCTGCATCCCGGCGCCCGGCGCGAACCGCAGTGTGGGCGCCACCCTGACCCCCAGCCGCCAGACCGGCGCCGCCAGGCACAGTGACAGCGCCGCCACCCCGGCGGTGGTCCCACCCGTCAGCAGCAGCTCTTCGCCGGCGCTGAACCCGCCGATGTCGGCCCCCACACCGGCGGTTGCCGCGAACCCGAGATAGGCCCCGATCACGGTGACGCTGGACAGCAGAGGGGCGAGCGCAGGCCAGGCGAACCGGTGGTGGGCCTGCAGCACCCCGGCCAACACGATGCCGATCCCGTACAACGGCAGCTGCACCGCGAACACCCGCAACATCCTCGCCCCGAGAGCCACCATCTCCGGAGACGCGGCGCCCGACAGCAAGGACATCACCGGCTGCGCTGACAGCGCCATCAGCACGGCCGCCGGAGTCAGGATCAGCAGGCTCCACGTCAACAGCGCCGAGACCATCTGGTTGACTTCGGCGCGGCTGCCCCGGGCTATCGGGCCCGCCAACATCGGCACCACCAGGCTGGCCAACGCGCCCCCGGCGACGATTTCGAAGATGATGTTCGGGATCGTGTTGGCGGCCTGGTACACCTGGCCGAGCTGGTTCTCCCCCACCGCGCCGTAGAAGACCACCATCCGGGCGAACCCGAACATCCGGGCGGCGATGGTGATCGCCGCGATCAGGGCGGCGGCGCCCGCGATCCGACGCGCCGTGCTCACCGTGGACGCCGGCCCCAGGCGTCCAGGTCACGCAATCCCGGGGTGGACTCAATCACCTCGGTGAAGCTCACCTTCTCGCTGGCCAGGGTCAGTCCGACGATGCCGGCGAGCAGGGCTGCCCGGGCGAGGCGGCCCCGGCTCTGGGCGGCGGCGACCCCGAGCAGGGCGCCCCAGGCGTTGGCGCCGGCGTCGCCCAGCATCACCCGTTCGTCCAGGTCATCCGGCAGCAGCGCGGACGCCGCGCCGACCGGGCCGGCCAGCAGGTCGCTGTCTGAGCCGCGGGCAAGCGGGCCCGCGAGCACCAGACCGGCCTTCAAGGCACGGCCGGGACGCAGGTCCAGCAGGTTGGTCAGGTTGGCGGCGCCCGCGATCAGACCGGCGTCGATCAACAGGTCCGCAGCTCGCCCACCACGACTCAGCGGCGCTGCCGCAGACCGGCGCTGTGCCCGCCGTGACGGCAGCGCAGCCGCTCGGGTCTGCCCGCGGGCCCGCCCGATCAGTGCCGCGGCCGCCACCGCGGCGGCGCCGATTCCCACGATCTTGACGGTTCCGCTGGTCACGCGACCGCGTCGAAGCGCGCTCAGGTGGCCGCGCAGCCCCTTCACGGCCTCTTCCGGGCGGCTACCCACGGCGTCGTCGTACATCCCGACGGCTCCCGAGCCCAGCCCGGCGACCAACGCCGCGGACCCCACCGCAGGCGTACGCGCCCCGGCAGCCGCTGTCACCGAGGCCCCGAGCGCGAACGCGGGCCCTGCTGCCAGGCTGACCGGGGCCGCCCTGTGGTTGACCCGGTCGAGGCTGGGGCCCAGGGACGACCGGCGAATCGCGCCCAGAATCGCCCGCGTCCCGTACCTGCCGGCGGCGGCCAGCAACGTTCGCCCGAGCAGCCGGGAGACCCCGCTCATGCGTCCGGCTTCGGGATCCGGCCGTCCGGGGCTTCGCTGATGCCGTAATGGCCAGCTTCGTCTTCCTGGATCCGCTCCACCAACGCGAGCACGCTCGACAGCTGCCCCAGCGAAGTGTTGACGTTGTCCACGGTGGACATGCTCTTGCGCAGACTCGCGTCGGACCGAACCGCGGCGACGGCGTTGCCGTCGCCCCCGGTCCCCGGCGCGGACAGCACCGCCGGGCCTGCCTTGCCGAACTCCTTGACCACGTTGAACATCGCCTGGTTGCGTTCCACCGCGTCGGTGTCGGTTTCCGGAAGGTCGGTCACGATGATCACGCCTTGGGCCGGCTCGCTGATCTTCTCGTCCACGTCGACCAGCTGGGCGGCCTCGTACCCGGCGAGCACCGAGGTGCGGTCCGCTCCCGAGACTTCGGGCTTGCGCTCCAGCAGGCAGGCCGCCAGCAGCGCCGCCGACGCCGTGGCGCCGTCCGCGTCGCTGGGCACGCTGTCGACCTTGGGCGGCAGCAGCCGAGTGGCCAGATCACGAGCGTCTTCCCGGTTGATGGGGTCGAGGAACCTGTTGGTCAGATGCACCGTTCCGGTGATCGTGGCGTCCGCCAGCTCCAGATTCTGGACCACCGCCTTGACCGCGCCCGGGTCCGCGTCGGGAGAGGTCACCAGAAGGATCGGCGTCTCGGTCAGCTTCTGATCGAGCAGCAGCGGCGCCGCCTCTTTGATGTACTGCTCCCGACCCGCCAGCTCGTCTTCCATGGACCCGATCTGGTCCCGGAGCTGGCCGTTTGACTTACGCAGTGACTGCGCCTCGTTGTAGAGGTCCTCGGTCACGGGTCCGTTGAGCGCGGCGGTGCCGAGCACCATGCCCACCGCCAACGCTAAGAAGACCGCCGTCAAGGACACCACGTGGTAGCGAAAATTGATCACTAAAAGAGCCTCTGTAACTGGAAAATCAGGTTGTCCCACCACTCGGCGAGCAGCTCAAGGTAAAACCGTCCTACCGTGGACACCGCGATCGCGGCAGCCATCGCCGCGATCGCCGCCAGCACCAGCAGGACCAGAGCGGCGGTGGACAGGTTCTGACGGTAGAGCCGGCTCACACCCTTGGCGTCGACCAGTTTGCCTCCCACCCGCAACCGGGTCAGGAACGTGGAAGCCATGCCGCCGCGACCCTTGTCCAGGAACTCCACCAGAGTCGCGTGAGTGCCCACCGCCACGATCAGGTGCGCGCCTTTGTCGTCGGCGAGCAGCATGGCGATGTCTTCGCTGGTCGCGGCCGCTGGGAACGCCACCGCGGACAGACCCAGCTTCTCCACCCGGGCCAGCCCCGGCGCCCGACCGTCGGGGTACGCGTGAACCACCAGCTCGGCGCCGCACCTGAGCACGTCGTCCGACACCGAGTCCATGTCCCCGACGATCATGTCGGGGTTGTAGCCGGCCTCGATCAGGGCGTCCGCGCCGCCGTCCACTCCGATCAACACCGGCTTGAACTCGCGGATGTACGGACGCAGCACGTCCAGGTCGTCCTTGTAGTCGTACCCGCGAACCACGATCAGGACGTGACGGCCCGACACCGGAGTCGTGATCTTGGGCACGCCCATGCCGTCGAGCAGCAGCTCACGTTCCCGTTTCAGGTACTCCATGGTGTTGGCGGCAAAAGCCTCCAACTGCACCGACAAGCCGTCCCGCGCGTCGGCCATGGCTTGCTGGATCGAGTCGACGTCCTGCCGCACGCCGGAGGCTGCCAGCTCGTCATCGAGGTAGACCGAACCCTCCTCAATCCGAACCACGGCACCTTCGCGCAGCTTCTGGAAGACGTCCTCACCCACATCGTCGATCAGCGGGATCCCGGCCCTGACCAGCACTTCCGGGCCTAGGTTCGGATACCGTCCCGAGATCGAGGGCTTCGCGTTGACCACGGCCGCGATCTCGCAGGCCACCAGGGAGTCGGCCGCCACCCGGTCCAGGTCCACATGATCGATCACCGCCACATCGCCGGGGCGCAAGCGAGCCGCCAGCCGCTTGGTACGCCGATCCAGCCGAGCCGGCCCCATCACCAGGTTCGGCTCCGCCGGGCGGACGCGGCGCAGTGTCGGCAATCGCATTGAGACCAATCTTGGCACCTTCCCACCTCTGTCGCGGCGGTGCGACATGCGTGGCGAGCAACGGCCCCGCAGCACATTAAGAAGCGACTTCAGGCGGCCACTCAACCGGGGATCATCTCGCATTATGCCTCTTTCTCAGCACGCTTCCCGCTGATGCGACCGAGCGCGCCGAACCTGCTGTGCTCGATCGGTCACCACGCGTTCGCACCGTCAGCGATCGCGGGGACCTGGCCCTCGCCACGGCGACGCCGGCGGCTGGGCCTCACGCAAGCCTCCGAGTCCAGGTGCGGACAACCCTCACTTTTCGTACGTACGGTAAGGAATGGTCTTCAGCGCGTGAAAACACAAGCGACCCGGTACCTCTATGCCGGCCCATTTCCGGCGTCCACGGCAGCTGCGGCGAGCGGCCAGCGGCGGGCGGCGGAGACAGCAGCGGTGTCGGCGTTGGCGGAACGGCAGCGCGCGGGCGCTCACATCCCGGCGCTCGACCGTTTCTCCTGCTCGGCCACCGCCAGCAATTCTTCCGCGTGCGCCATGCCGAGATCGCTGTCGGGCATCCCGGCCAGCATCCGTGCCAGCTCCCGGGACCGTTCAGCGTCCTCAGCCACCCGCACTCCGCTGGTGGTGACCGCTCCCGCGGAGTCCTTGGCGACCAGCAGGTGCCGATCCGCGAAGGCGGCGACCTGCGGCAGATGCGTCACCACGATCACCTGGTGACGCCGCGCCAGGCGCGCCAGCCGGCGGCCCACCTCCACCGCGGCGCGACCCCCCACCCCCGCGTCGACCTCGTCGAACACCAGGGTCGGCGGCCCTCCGACGCCGGCGAACACCACTTCCACCGCGAGCATCACCCGGGAGAGCTCGCCACCGGACGCCCCCCGCTGCAACGGCAACGCGGGAGCGCCGGGGTTGGCCACCAGCTGCAACTCGACCTCGTCGCCGCCATCCGCGGTCACCGGAATGCGTTCGCCGCCCACCTGCAGCGCCGTGGACGTCTTGGACGCCGGCAGCGGCGCCACATGGGCCACCACCTTCGCGTGCGGCATCGCCAGACCTGTCAGCTCCCGGGTGACCTCGGCCCCGAACTCAGCAGCGGCGCGTTGCCGGGACTCGGTCAGCTGGGCCGCCAGCTCAGCAGCCTCCGCGGCTTGCCGGTCCCGCGTCTGCTCCAACGCCGCGATGGTCTCGTCGGAAGTGTCCAGGTCGGCCAGGCTGGCCCGGGCCTGTTCCGCCCACGCCAGCACACCGTCCAGATCCTCCGCGTACTTGCGGGTCAACGACCGCAACGCGGCCCGGCGCTCGTGCACCGCGGCCAGACGCGCCGGGTCCGCGTCAAGCTGATCGAGGTGGCCGGACAGCTCCATGGCCACCTCGCCGACCAGCGCCGCGGCCTCCTCGATCCGGCGCGCCAGCTCCCCGAGCTGGGGGTCCACCGCTGCCTCAGCCTCCAGCAGCCGTCGCGCCTCTCCCAACAGGGCGCCGGCGTCGCCGCCGCCGGTCGGATCGTCGGCCTCGCCGGCCAGCGCTTGGTGCGCCGCGCTCGCCGCCTGTCGCAGGCTCTCCGCGTGCTCCAGGCGCCTCGCCTCGTCCCGCAGCGCCTCCTCCTCGCCCGAGACCGGCTGCACGGCGTCCACTTCGGCCAGTCCAAGCCGCAACAGGTCGGCTTGCTGGCGGCGCTCCCGCTCGGTGCGCCGCAATTCGGTGAGCTCCGTGTCCGCCAGCCGCCACTCCTCGTACGCCTGCCGGTACCGCGTCAGCAGCTTGTCGTGTTCGGCGCCCGCGTACCGGTCGAGCGCGTTGCGTTGCTCCGCCGGATGCAGCAGCCGCAACTGATCGGACTGACCGTGCACCGCCACGATCCGCGCCCCGATCTCAGCCAACACGCTGATCGGAACGCTGCGACCCCCCACGTGGGCCCGGGATCGACCTTCTGAGGTGACGGCACGGGACAGCATCAGCGAACCGTCCTGATCCAGCTCCGCCCCAGCCTCGAGCGCACGGGCGGCCGCCGCCGCTGCGCCGCTGCGCCTAGCGGCGTTCGAGTCGTCGCCGGCCCGGTTGACGGAGCCGCCGACGCCCGCACCGCTGCCACGGCCCGCGTTGCCGGCGCTGTCGTGTAGCCGAAGCAGCCCCTCCACCACGGCGCGCCCGCTGCCCGGCCTCACCCGACCGGCATCGGCCCGACCGCCGAACAACAGCGAGAGCCCAGCCACCACCATCGTCTTGCCCGCGCCGGTCTCACCGGTGATCGCCGTCAGACCCGGGTGTAAGTCCAGCACCGCGTCGTCGATGACCCCAAGACCGGTTATCCGGAGTTCCTCCAGCACAGCTACCAGACAGTACCGGCAGCGCGGTCAGAGGGCATCCGTCGCACCCGTTATCCACAACACCGGATTGACTCCGTTACCCGACGCGCTGTTGTCTGACGCGCGGCAAGCACGGATCTCCCGGCCTCGAGGCCGGTCAACAGCCCGACGCCGGACCAGCGCCGTTAGCCGGCGTTGCCGCGCCAACCCTCGACCGGCAACGCGAACTTGGCCACCAGGCGATCAGTGAACGGCTGCGGCCCCAAGCGCACCACGCGAACCGGGAGCTCGCCCCGACGCACGTGCACCCGGCTGCCCGGCGCCAGGTCGTACACCCGGCGCCCGTCACACGAGAGCACCGCGAAGGGGGCGTACGGCTCGATCGTGATCGCCACCGTGGAGGTGGGCGAGGTGACCAGCGGGCGGCTGAACAGCGCATGCGCGCTGATCGGCGCCAGCACCAACGCCTCCACCTGCGGCCACACCACCGGCCCACCGGCGGAGAACGCGTACGCGGTGGAGCCGGTCGGGGTCGCGCACACCACGCCGTCGCACCCGTACCGCGACAGGGGGCGGCCGTCCACCTCGACCAGCACCTCGAGCATCCGCGCCCGGTCCCCCTTCTCCACGGTCGCCTCATTGAGCGCCCAGGATTCGGCGAACACGACCCCGTCCTGCTCCACCGTCACGTCGAGGGTCAGGCGCTCGTCGACCGTGTAGTCGCGGGCAACCACGTCCCGCACCGCCTGGTCGAGGTCGTCGATCTCGGCCTCAGCGAGGAACCCGACCCGTCCCAGGTTGATCCCGAGCAGCGGCGCCCCCACCGGGCGGGCCAGCTCCGCGGCGCGCAGGAACGTGCCGTCGCCGCCCAACGCGAACACGATCTCCACGTCCTGGGCGGCCTTTTCCTCGTCCACCGGAACGATCCCGGAAAGCCCCAGGTCGCCCGTCTCGGCGGCCAGGGCTCGGACTTTGAAGCCGGCGGCCATCAGATCGGACGCCACCGTACGCGCGTGATCGGTGCTGTCCTGACGGCCGGTGTGGGTGACCAGGAGCGCCTCGCGTGTCACCACGTCACCCGCATCCGGCGACGCCGCGCCGCCCAGGCGTGAGATCCGCACCGTGCTCGCCGCCCCGCTGCCATCAGGCGTCCCCCTCCCGCACCGCTCGAGCTATCTGCGCCGCGTCAGCCGCTGCGGCGTCGCGACGCAGCCACAGGAAATACTCCACATTTCCGGCTGGCCCTGGCAGCGGGCTGACCGTCACCCCGGCCACACCCAGCCCCATCGTCTCAGCAGACTCCGCGACCCCTCGCACCGCCTCAGCGCGAAGCTCCGGATCCCGCACCACGCCACCGCTGCCAACGCGGCCCCGACCCACTTCGAACTGCGGTTTGACCATCACCACCAGGTCGCCCGAAGGGCACGTGCAGTCCGCGAGCGCCGGCAGCACCAGCCGCAGCGAGATAAAGGACAGGTCAGCCACGGTCAGATCCACAGGGCCTTCGATCGTCGCGGGCTGCAGGTTTCGCACGTTGACCCGGTCGACCACCAGCACCCGAGAATCGGAACGAAGCGACCAGGCCAGCTGACCGTAGCCGACATCGGCGGCCACCACCTGACGCGCGCCGGCACGCAGCAGCACATCGGTGAACCCGCCGGTGGAGGCGCCGGCGTCCAGACAACGGCGGTCCGCCACGGTCAGCCCGCGCGGGCCGAACACGGCGAGCGCGCCGGCCAGCTTGTGACCGCCGCGGGACACGTAGTCCTTGTCGTCGTCACGCTCCCCGGTCACCACCACCGCTGCGGCGGTGTCCACCATGGTGGCGGGCTTGCGCGCGACTACTCCCTGCACCCGCACGGCGCCGGAGTCGATCAGCGCCACCGCATGCTCGCGGGATCGGGCCAGTCGACGTCGCACCAGCTCCCGGTCAAGGCGCGCACGCCGGGCAGTCATCAGCGCGGCCGCCCGGCAAGACGGGGCCACCGCCCGGTGGAACACCGGGGTCGGCACCCTGCCAAACAGCTCGAACCTGGCACGGCGTCAGGTCTCATTGATCGCCACGTCTCCTGTGCCGCCACAGCATGTGACTCCCGCCGGCGTCCCATCCCAGTCTCGTTACGTGTGCTAGGCCTCGTCGATCGCGGCGAGCGCCCGTTGCAGCGTACGGTGCGCAGCCTCGTACTCCGCGACCTGCTCCATCGGCGGCAACTCGCTCGCCGCGCGAACCCTCGACACCGCCTCGTCAACCTGCGGGTCACCGAAGCTGTCCGGCGCTTCGGTCGCACCACGTTCGTCCGGGTCTGACCGGAGACCATCGGGCACAGCCTGACCATCAGAGCTTGGATCAGCGGGGGGCGAATAGTCGTGTGTCACGTGCCAGCCGTCTTCCGTTGCGCCTTCTTCGCGGCCTTTGCCGTCTGCTTTGTCGCTGTTTTCGTGGTGGCTGCCTTTGTCGTCTTACGAGCGCCCCCGGCAGTGGACGTGCCTTGGGCACGAGCGGCAGACTTGCGCGGCCGACCAGCGGCAGACTTGCGCGCGCCGCCGGCAGCGGATGAGCCGCCCGAGCCAGCAGTCTTCGCGGCGCTCTTCGTGGCAGCCTTTCGCTGCTGAGGCTGCGCCCGCTTTGCCCCGCTGCTCGCGATCGCCTTCGTCGCTCCGGCGCTTGAGGCCGCAGCTGTCGCCGCTTCTTCGGCCGAGGCGGCGCGTTTCTCGGCGTCCCTGAGTTTGCGCTCCAGCCCCCGGACCCGCTCGCTCAGCTCCGAGACCTCTTCCATGGTGGCCAGTCCCACCATGCCGAGGGCGCGATCCAGCTCGTACCGAATCAACTTGACCATCGCCTCACGGTTGGCGGCGCTGGTCTCCGTCAGCTCCTCGGCAATCGCCTGCAGCTGCTCAACCGTCGCGCCGCCTCTTTCGGTGACGTTCTTGGCGACTTCCATCGCCTTTCTACGGGATGCCTCGGTGAGCCCGAAGGCCAGCTCCAGGTACGAGCGCCACGCGTCCTGCATCCGCATACCCTCCTATATGGGACCCTTCAACTTCACCCTCGAAATCGTCAAAGGCTGAGAAGGTTCACTTTGCGTTGCCGGGGACCACGCTACCGGCCGGTTCTGGGGAATTCTCCGGTACGGTGCGGACCGGCATGTCGTTCACAGCATGGAGGCTCAGTGGCAACTGAAGAGGAGTGCCGCCAGGCCCTGAAACGCCTGGAAGCCAAGCTCGAAGAGAACGCCAACCAGGCGCACAATAAGATCAAGATGGACCGGCAGCTGTCACTTCATGTCACCGACCTCAACATCAGCTATCACGGCCGACTGGTCGAGGGGAAGCTGGTCGACGTGCAGGAGGGCGCCAAGCCCGACGCGAAGATCCGCCTCGCCGCCAGCAGTGATGATCTGGTCGCGCTGGTGGACGGACAGCTCAACTTCGCACGCGCCTGGGCCGCCGGCCAGGTCACGGTGAAGGCGAGCGTGTTCGATCTGATGAAACTGAAGTCGCTGCTGTGAGCCTCACAGGATCTAGAAATCCCGTTTTCCGGCGAGTTCAAACAGCTCGAAGGCGGCCATAGCCTCGTCGGAGCCGGCGGTCAGCGACAGCTCTGACCCGTTACTCCAGGTTGCCTGGCTGCCCCTGCTTGACCACGCCGCCGCGCAGAGAGCGCGCAACGCGTCGATCGGCGCCCCGTCCCCGGTCAGTCGCAAGGTGTCGGGCTCCATCCACACAGTCCATTCGCGGCACCGCGCTGTGTCCTCCGACACCTCAATCGCCGGGTACGGCTTGCGGAGGTCCGCCAGGTCAGCGCCCACGTAGCGGGGACGTCGCGCCTCCTCGGCGGCAAGCAGATCAGCAGCTGTGCCGACGCCGGTGAGCACAAAAATGCTGTCGTACCCAGCGCGCGTGGCGCCCTCAATGTCAGTGTCGAGCCGATCCCCCACCACCAGGGGTCGTTGCGATTCCCAACGCGCCGAGGCGGTGCGGAACAACCCGGGCTCGGGCTTTCCCGCCACCAGATCCGGTTCCTTGTCCACCGCGACGGTCAAGGCCGCCACCAGAGCGCCGTTGCCCGGCAGCGGGCCACGCTCGGACGGCAGGGTGCGATCGGTGTTCGTGACGACCCACAGCACACCTCGGCTCAGGGCGACCGTCGCTTCGGCCAGGTCCCGCCAGCCGAGCTCGGGCGAATAGCCTTGCACCACCGCGACCGGATCCTGATCCGCGTCACGAATCGAGTCCAACCCGACCGAGGTGACCTCGTCCGCCAACGCGCTGGAGCCCAGCACCAGAACCCGCGCCCCGGACGGGACGCGCTCCGCTAGCATTCCCGCCGCCGCCTGCGCCGAGGTGGCGACGTCGTCGGGCTGCGCGGGAATGTCCAATGATGTCAACAGTCGCGCCACATGATCGGCGCTGCGGGATGCGTTGTTGGTGACGTAGCAGACCGGCATGCCGTCCTGTCGCAGCTGTCGCAGTGTTGCCGGCGCGGGGTCGACTGCCGTCCCGCCGATGTGCACCACGCCGTCGAGGTCGACCAGAAGCAAATCGTGGCTGTACGCCAGCAACCCTTCCGTGCCTTG
>JBOGDL010000008.1:0-17174 GCA_050701815.1 Micromonosporaceae bacterium
GGGCGGCCAGGTGTACGTGGACGGCGCCAACCTCAACGCTCTGCTCGGCTACGCCAAGCCGGGTGAGTTCGGGGCGGACGTCTCGCATTTGAACCTGCACAAGACGTTCTGCATCCCGCACGGCGGCGGCGGCCCCGGGGTGGGTCCGGTGGCGGTCAGGGCGCATCTGGCCGAGTACCTGCCTGGCCACCCGGTCACGGCCCCGGACGCCGCGGTGGGTCCGGTGGCGGCCACGCCGCAGGGGTCCGCGAGCATCCTTCCGATTTCGTGGGCGTACCTGCGGCTGATGGGAGGCGACGGGCTCGCTGAGGCGACCGGGACGGCGGTGTTGGCGGCCAACTACGTCGCAGTCAGGCTGCGCGAGCACTACCCGATCCTGTACAGCGGCAGCAAGGGGCTGGTCGCGCATGAGTGCGTGCTGGACCTGCGGCCGATCACCAAGCAGACCGGCGTGACCGTGGACGATGTCGCGAAGCGGCTGATCGACTACGGGTTCCACGCGCCGACGATGTCTTTCCCGGTGGTGGGCACCCTGATGGTGGAGCCGACCGAGAGTGAGGACATGGCGGAGCTGGACCGGTTCTGCGACGCGATGATCGCGATCCGGGCCGAGATCGAGAATGTCGCCACAGGTCAATGGCGCCTGGATCAGAGCCCGCTGGTCGGGGCACCCCACACCGCGGAGTCGGTCACCGCGGACGAGTGGCCGTTTCCGTACTCACGGCGTGAAGCCGCGTACCCGGCGGGGCGTGCCACGGGCAAGTACTGGCCTCCGGTACGCCGCGTCGAGGGCGCGTACGGTGACCGCAACCTGGTCTGCGCCTGCCCGCCGCCGGACATGTTCGAACAGCCCTGACGGGGCCTCGATAACCGCGGTCAGCACATAGTGGGGCGGCGCCGCCGGCCAGCGGCCATCCGGCGCCGCTGGCGTTAGTGGCTGATCCGCGGTGTCGAGCGCACGGGTGATCGAGCGCTACGAAGCCGCGGTGAGCAGTGGACAGCGGGGCCTCGCCTGGGGGGCAGGCTGCTGCCGTCCGGGAGCAGTTCACCGGTGTCTTCGAACAGGATCACACCGTTGCAGAGCCGGCTCCAGCCCTGCTCTGGGTGGGGAGCCACGACCCGCGCGGCTTCTCTATCGGCTGCTTCAGCTTTGGGGCATGGGGGGTGGTGCTTACACATGGGTTGATCTTCTCTCGGCTTGTGGTGCGCTTCCTCACGCACCGCTACAAGGCCATAGTGACTTGTGTTATCAACCTGAACGACTTTCCACGTTATCAGTGACGGCGGATATAGTACGTTCGGCCGAAACCGATTTCTATCTCACTCTCGGTGATTAATCAAGCCCCGTCGCCCGCATAGTCTGGGTGACTGCTAGTGACCGCCGATGTTGTGTCTGCTTTCGGGTGAGAAACTCGGACATGGCAGATCTCGCCGAATCGGCCTCATCACCAAAAGTAGGCATCCCGGCGCCTCGTGACCCGTCACCGTGACCTGGCCGCGCCAGGGACCGGTGTGCACTACGCGTTGAACAGCGCGGTGATCACCATCGAGTTGATGTCGGTCTCATGCTCGGCGTGGTACGCGCGCCCGCCGCTGGCTTCCGCCAAGGCCCGCAGCGCGCGCATGTCGACGTCGGCGCCGTAGCCGATGGTGACGAGCTGGGTCGGACGCTTCGCGTCCCGCGCCTCCTGCAGCTTCGCGACCGCGTCCTTGACCTCACGGTCATCCTGATCATCCGTGCCGTCCGTGATCAAGACGATCACGTTGGAGGCGTCCTTCACGTGGCGATCTGTCAGCTGCTGATACGCCGCGAGCGCCGTGCCGGCCGCCCCCGGCGCGTCTGGGCCGCCGCCGCTCATGCCGCTGAGGCTCGCTTGCAAAGCGTCGCGGCGGCTTTGCCCGCCCAGGTCCTCGTCCAGCAAGCCGGACGGGACCAACTCCTGATGCTCCGCTCCGGACGAGTAAGCCCACAGCCCCGCCCTGGCCCGGTCGCCGAACATCGTCACCGCCTTGGACACCGCGGCGCCCGCGAGCTGGATCCGGGTGCTGTCAACCCCGGTCACCGGCTGATTCATGGAGTCGCTGACATCCATGGCGAACAGCACGTTCATGGGTTGCCGGGAGGCGGTCCAGGCGCCCGCCGTCAGGCTCACCGACTCTGGCGTCAACACTTCCCGCGGCATCGTGGGAACTTTGCGCAGGGTGCCATTGCGACCGGCCAGGCTCTTGCCGGGCATCCGGTTGGGATCCCGGAACGCGTTGTCGTGGAAGGTCTGCCGCCCCTCCGGGCCGCGCAGGAAAGCCAGGAACTGCTGGGCCGCGTTGTGCCGCGCCGGGGTTGACCAGGGCGCGTCGAGCGTCAAGTAGGGGTAGTCCGCATCGGTGCTGCCGTCAGTGGGGTACACCGCCTCCAACGGCGTCGTGGGCGCCGACTCGTTGTAGTTCCACAGGTCGTGTTCCAAGATCGGGAAAGCGGACAGGTACTGGAGCACCTTCTTCTCGCCCTTCGAGTCGAGCTTGCTCAGCTCGCCGATCAGCTTGGGGGTGTCCTCCGCGTGGACGGACGCGGAGCGGCTCAGCCGCAACAGCGGTTCGCGCTCTTCGTCCGTGATTCGTCCATCATCGTTCTTGTCCGCGATCCCCACCAGGGCATGGAGGCCGGCTGTCGAGGCCATCGGATTGGTCATCCCGATCTTGAACTTTCCCCATTCGGGGTGCCCGTTATCGGCCCAGAACGCGTCGGCTTGCTCGCCGGCCAGGTCCACGCCGAAGCGTCTCCAGCTCAGGTCCGGCTCCGGCCCGATCGCGTCGGCCATCGGCTTCGGCATCGCGATCACCGCTGGGGTGCGCGCCAGACTCGGCTGACGGTCGGGGATCATGTCCGCCGCGTCCTCACGGGCCGAGGCCAGCTTCAACCACGCGGTCGAGTCAGGCACCCAGACGTGGGGGCGTGGCCCGTCGCGCCGCGGGTTCCAGTCCGGCCCCAAAGCCTGAGCGGCGTGCGCGGAGTTCGTGCTCACCACCTTGATGGACGCGCAGCGACCCTTGACCGCAGGCTCAGTGGCGGCCCACCGGCGTCCCAGGTTGTCGATGATCGGGGCCATCGTGGGGGAGGCGGCGACGGTCACCCGCACTTCCGCGCCAGAGCAGCCGCTGTACGCCAGCCAGGCGTACCCGGCCGAGACGCCGGACAACAACAACGCTGTGACGGTGCTGATCACAATCCAGGGCGCGATCACAAGCCGCCGGCGCCGCCCACCGCGTCGGTGAGACCGCACGTTGACCACGTCGCGGCGGCGTCGCATGGCAGCGCCCTTCCTCATCGGGGAGATTGGGACGATGTGGCTTTCTGTGTGCCCCCGGCCAGGATGTCCTTGTCAGAGGAGCGCAATCGGCCTCGGGACAACGGCGACTCTAGCTGGCCAGGCCGGTTTCGGTGGGGCAGTGGGCATTGGCACGTGGGCGGGCTCACTGTGACACCCGGTCGCCCACGTGCAATGTGGCGGCGTCATCGCCCCACCCGCCGACGCCGAGACCGCGCGTCGGCGCCGCCTGCTGGCCGGGAACCGACTGCTCGCGGATTTGTCGCAGACTTGTGGTCACTTGTCGATGGCGATCGCACACCCGGAGCTAGCATCATTGAAGCGTCAATTGCATCGAGGACAGGGTGACCCACGTGACGCGATGGCTCAATCAGACGCAACAGCGCGCTTGGCGCTCGTACATAGCGGGCAGCTTGCGGTTGTACGAGCGCCTCGATCGGGAGCTTCGCGAGACGCACTCGCTCTCGATGCTCGAGTACGAAATCCTGGTGCGGCTCTCCGAGGCCCCGGATCGGCGGATCCGGATGGCGGAGCTGGCCGAGTCGGCGCACCAGTCCCGCAGCCGGCTCTCGCACACCGTGGCGCGTCTGGAGCGAGCCAAGCTGGTCAAGCGCAGCAACTGTCTGGATGATCGCCGGGGTGTGTACGCGGTGCTCACCGACGACGGATTCGCGCGGCTGGAGAAGGCGGCTCAGTCCCACGTTCAGGGGGTTCGGGAGTATTTCGTCGACGTGATTGACGACGAGAGCCTCGTCGCCACCGGGAAGGTGATGAAGCTGGTAGGGGAGCGGCTCGGCCCTCCGTGGGACGATCCGGCGTAGCCGTCGGAGGCCAGCGGCAGCCACGCGAGGGCGTACTCGCGAGATCGTTGAGGCAATCAGCGGTACGCGGCGAAAGCCGTCACGATTTCCTCGCTGGTGGCGCCGGCGGCGAGCAGCATCCGTAGCAGCACCCTTGCTTTGCACGGGTCAAGCAGGCCACCGTTGATCAGCCCACGTCGCAGCAGATCCGTCTCGGAGCCGACCGCGCCGTAGGTGCGCCCCAGCACCGAGCCGCTGCCGGTCCGCGACGTCAGCACCACCGGGATGGTCTTGGCCAGCTCGCCGAGCACAGGCGCCAGCGCGGACGGCACGTGGCCAACGCCGAACCCCGCCACCACCAGACCCTGATGGGTATCCGCGATTCTCTCCAGCAACACGTCGCTGTGGTCGTCGAGAGTCATCGGGCAGAGCGCCACCCGCGTCGTGTGCAGCCGCATCGGGTCGATCTGGGTGAACAGCTGCTCGGGGCGAGCTGGCCGGGCCAGGATCCGCACCTGGTCTTCGACGACATGACCGATCGGGCCGAGATTCGGCGAGGCGAACGTCGCGGTGCTGGTGCTGTGGGTCTTGCGCGCCCACCGCGCCGCGTGGACCTCATCGTTGAAGACGACCAGCGCCCCCAGCTCACGCGCCGCGGGTGAGATCGCCACTCGTACGGCCGCCAGCAGGTTCGCCGGGCCGTCCGCGCCGGCAAGCGTCGGGTTGCGCATCGCGCCGGTCAGCACGAACGGCGCCGGTTGCCGCCATAGCAGGTCAACCAGGAACGCCGCCTCCTCCAACGTGTCGGTTCCCTGCGTGACCACCACGCCCGACGCGCCGGCGGTCAGCGCCCGCGCCGCGGCGTCGACGACGTCGAGCACATCCGTGAACGTCAAGTTCGCGCTGGGCACGGCCTGCATGTCAGCCACGTCGACGGACACCCCGAGCTCGCTGAGCCCGGGAACGGCCGACGCTATCTGGGCCCCTGTGAGCCGGGTGACCACTTGCCCGCCGGACCCATCGGCCGTACGACCAGCCATGGCGATGGTGCCGCCCAAGGTGAACAGCACGACGTTCACTCGACAGCCCCCAGTCCGATGTGATGGCGCCGGTGAGCGCCGTGGCGCCATCACGCTACTCCGGAGAAGCTTCTTCACCCGGCAGCCGTCGAAACCTTCCTCAGGGCTCTGTTGGTGCGATTCGCACGCACCGCCGCCCGCTGCTGCGCGGCCGTCACGTCGATGTAGTTCTGGCTGCTGGCAAGGCTCGCGTGTCCCAGCAGCCGCATGATCTCGGACGCGTTCGCTCCGTCCTCCGCCAGCCGGGTGGCGAAGGTGTGCCGCAACGCGTGCAACCGGGCTCCCTTCGGCACCCGATCGGCGACGCCGGCTCGCCGGAAGCACGACTCGACGAGGTACTGCAACCCGCCGCGGCGCAACGGCTTGCCGTGCCGATCGACCAGCAGCGCCGTGTCCTCCCGTACGGTCCGGGCGCCGAAACGCAACCGGCGGCTCTCCAGGTATCTCAAGACCACCTCATCAAGCTCGGGCTCGATCGGGACCACTCTGGCCCGGCCTCCCTTGCCCGTGACATCCAGGCGCCGTTCGCCCGGACGCCCTACCAGCGAGCCGACACGTGACGCGAGCAGCTCAGACAGGCGCAATCCCGCGCATAGAGCCAAGGCGAGCACCGTGAGGTCGCGTTCCGGCCAGGGATGACGTTGACGTTGGTCGTCGCGGGCCATCGCGGCCAGCAGCTGCTCGGGGGTGTCCTCGCCACGCAACGGTTTGGGCTGGGGGAGTGCGACGTTGGGTTTGTCGACGGCCGACATCGGGTTGCCCGGCGCCAGACCTTCCGCGACCAGGAACGTGTAAAAGCTGTTCCAAGTGGACCAGGCGCGGTGGATGGAAGCTGGCGCGCGGGGTGCGGCGAAGCGGGCGAACGCCGCTCGCAGGGCTCGGATGGTCAGCGCGTTGATCGGCAGGGAAGCCAGGGGGAGGGGAGCGGTCGGGTCGTTGGCGACGAGTTGGGCGACGGCGATCAGGTCCCGCCGGTACGCCTGCAGCGTGTGTGGGGAGGGCTTGCGGGCGGCGCGCGCCACCAGGAAGTCCTCAATGAGAGCCACGACCTGACAGTCCTGTTCATCACGGTTTCCATGCATAAGAGCAATTATGCATGGAACATCGCCTATGTCGTTCATCGACTGTTGCGATCCGTACGTCCTGCAGACGCGTGTGGACAAAGAGGGTCGATCCCAGCTGAGAGGCCGGCGACCTCATGGGCGAGGGCACATGGCAGTCATCCCGCCGCCCGCTGACATCGCCAGCGGGCGGGCGGCAGCTTGCGGGCGACGCTGATCTCGGCTGAATCTCGACAGTAGTCTCGCACCGGTGCTGCGCCACGTTGCGCCAGGCTGTCCCGGCCTCGGATGTCACGTGGTTGGGGCGGCCGTCGGGCTGGACATCGATCACCGGTCCCGGGTCGCTCGGCTTCGGATGACATCAGAAAGCCCGGGGGGCGAGCACTTATGGCCCTCTGGGGGTTCCGATCGTTAGATTGACATAATGTGCATTATCGGCGCTCAGAGTGAGGCAGGGTTCTGCCGGCTGATCCCCGCAGGAAGCCAGGCAGCGAAAGCTGCTGACCGCCGGTCTCCGCAGCCACGCGGGTCCGCTGGTACGACCGGCGCCGACGCCATAGGCTCCGGGCATGGCCAGCCCAGCCCGATCCCGCCGTGATGAATACTCCGAGATCACCCGCCAGGCCTTGATCGAGAGCGCCATGGCGCTGTTCGCCGACCGTGGCTTCGCGGGCGCCTCCTTGGATGAGGTGACATCTCGGGCGCGGGTGACCAAAGGCGCGCTTTACCACCACTTCCCCAGTAAGCGAGCGCTTTTCGAGGCGGTGTTCGACGCCAAGGAGAGCGAGGTGATCGGCCACGTCACCGCCGGCCTTGAAGGGCAGACCGAGCCTTTGCATATGGTCCGAGCTGGGCTTGCTGAATTCATGAAGGCATGCCTCGACCCCGGTTATCAACGGATCGTGCTGCAAGAAGGACCTTCCGTGTTGGGGTACGAGCGGTGGCGGGAGCGCGAGGAGCAGTACACCCTCGGGCTGGTGCGTGGCGTCGTGATTCGCTTGATCCAGACCGGCGAGTACCCCGAGCTGCCGTTGGAGACGGTCACCCGGATGCTGCTGGGAGCGCTCGCGGCGGGGGCGTCAGCGATCGCCGAAGCCGAGCACAAGGAGCAGGTGCGAGAAGAGGTCGAAGCCACCGTGCTTCTGCTGTTGGAGGGTCTGCGGGCGCCCAAGGCTTGACGACGTGTTGACGACGCGTCCCAGATGCCGGCGTGAGCGTTGGTGACAGGCGCTAAGATCTCGGCTCCGATGGCCTCATTTGATGAACAGGTCGCCACTGCCCGCGCGCCCGAGCCTGCTCCGGCGGCAAGCCCGCCGGTGTGGCGTACGCCGCTGCTGTGGCGGGTGCTGCTGCTGGTTGCCAGATTCCTGGTGCCGCTGTTCTGCCGGCTACGGGTGGTGGGAGGTGTGCCGCCTCGGCTACGGCAGCAGTCCTTGATCTTGGCGAGCAACCACATTGGAGTGTTCGACCCGATCGCGTTGACGGCGGCGTGCGCTCGACTCGGGCTCTCGCCACGGATCTTGGCCACCGGTGGGTTGTTCCGCGCGACGGTCGTGGGCTCGGTGCTTCGCCGGTGTGGTCACCTCCGGGTGGACCGGGGCCGGACCAGTGTGACTGAGGCGCTCGCGTCGGCGGTCGCCGCGGTGCGGGCAGGCTCGGTGGTCGCGGGGTACCCCGAAGGGCGGATCACCCTGGAGCCCGGGGTCTGGCCGGAACGGGGTCGCAGCGGGATGGCGCGGTTGGCGCTGGCCACCGGGGCGCCGGTGATACCGGTGTCGCAGTGGGGCGCGCACGAGGTGATGACCTGCAACTCCCCTGCCCAGATGGTGTGGCGGCTGTTGGGTTCGGTGTGGCGTCGCCCGCTGGTGCAGGTGCGGTTCGGCCCTCCGGTTGATCTGTCTGACTTGTCCGCGGGCGATTCGAGCAGCGTCCGGGTCGCCACTGACCGGATCATCGCGGCGTTGATCGCGGGGCTGACGCCGTTGCGCGCGGACGAGCCTGGGCTCCCCCGGTACGCGGACCCGACCCGCCCGGTGACTTCGGGGCGGGCGTACCTGCCCCGGTGAGGGCCGCGGCCATTCGGCTCGTCTAGTCAGCGCGGCCCCGGCGCAGGTACGCCAGCACGGCTTCGCGGGTGGTGCGCACTCCCAGCTCGTCCCGTGCCTGAGCGATTCGCCGATTGGCCGTACGCAGGGAAAGAAACTCAGCAGCCGCGGCGGCCGCGATGGTCTCCCCCGCCGCCAGCCGATCCAGCAGCGCACGCTGCTCGTCGTTCAAGGGCAGGTCGTCCTCGGCGCCGTTGCTCGCCTCGTCAGCGTGCCGTCCCACCGGGCCGATCCGGGCCAGGTCCGCCAGCAGGGAGCGACCCAGCTCGGTGTCGGGATCGGCGATCACCACCACTCCGGCGCCTCGAGCCGCGGCGAGCACCGCGAGCGCGGCGGTGTCCAGGTCGGACACTCGGCCGAAGACGGCCACCCGCTTGTCGGTGATGTCCCAGGCGCCGTCGGCAAATGCGAACCCCTCGCGGGTTTTCCATCCCGCGCGCGCTAGCCGGCGGAGCACCGCGGTGGCTTCGGTGGTGTTGCTGACCAGGTAGCGCGGTGTGTTCATTCGAGCACCTCCAACGCCCGCGCGGCCGCTTCGGTGCGGGTGCGTGCGCCGAGTTTGCGCATCCCGGAGCGGATGTGGGTCTCCACAGTCTCCCGTGAGATGCCCAACAGGCCAGCGATGCGTCGGGTCGGCTCGCCTTGGGCGACCTGCCGGAGCACGTCGCGTTCCCGGTCGGTGAGGTGGTCGCCGGCGCGGGGGCCGCGGGTCTCACGCCGCACGGCGTGCCGCCGCAATGCTCGGCGGATCCGGCCCAGCAGCACCACCAGGCCGGACTCTTCAGCGAGCCGTTCGGCTTCCAGCAGCGGCGGCACCGCGTCCTCGGTGTTGTCGGCGTGCAGGCCGAGCGCCAGCAGGCAGCGGATCTCCTCGCGCCGCAGCGTGGCGCGCCATGATTCAGCGGCGGGCTTGAACTCCGCGGCCCGGCTGGGGTCGGCGAGCACGGCGTTCCAGGCCGCGAGGGTGGCGCGTACGGGCGGCAACCGGTGCCGGTCGGCGGCGGTGGGTTCGGTGTGGCCGCCGTCGTAGGACGCCCACTGGCTGGTGATCTCGCGCAGGCCCCGCACCAGGCGGATCTGAGACGCCGGTGTGGGTTGTGCCTGCAGCGCGTGGTCGGGCTGGCCGTCCAGCCAGGCTGCTTCGCTGGCGACCCATTCCAGCAGCGCGGCTGCTGACGGCGGCGCGTCAGGGTGCCGTGACAGCCGGGTACGGGAGGCGGCGAGCAGGCCGCTGTCGGCTTCAGCGAGCGCGGCGGCCGCGGCGGCGTAGCCCCGGGCGACCGCCGGGAGGGTGCGGTCGATCAGGTCGATGGCGCGTCGGGTCACCTCGTCCAGGGACTCGCCGTGCAGCGCGGCGCACCACAGTTCCATGGCGAGGAAACGGGTCTGCCAGCTGTACGCGAGGTCGGTGGCGCAGGCCTCGGCGGCGTGTTGCGCGGCGGTGACGGCTTCGGCCAGCCGCCCGTCGGCGGCGAGGGACTCGACCAGCAGCCATGCGCTCCAGCGTGCGGCCAGGCTCTCGCCCGCCGCCCCCGCGGCGGCGGTGGCGGTGGCCAGGCCCGCTTCCCACCCGGGGGAACGGGTGGCGGCTGCCACCCCGGCGAGTGCGGCCCGCAGCCCGCTGTGCGGGGGCGCGGCGCCGTGGCGGGCGGTGACGGCTTCGGCGATCTGGTCGGCGCGGTTGTCGTCGTGCGCGAGCGCGGCGAGCAGGCGCACCCGGTCCCGTGCGGCCACCAGCTCGTCTGGCGCGGCGTCGGGGACGATGGCGACTTCGGCTTCCGCGTCGGCGCCCCGGCCGCTCTGCAGCAGCGCCTCGCCGCGGAGCAGCGCGGTGGCGGGGTCGGAGGCGTCGCCGAGCACACGCAGGCAGGAGCGTGGCCGCCCGGCGGCCAGCGCGGCCTCGGCGGCCATGCCGGTGATCTCCGCGCTGGGTGCGGCTCCTGGCAGCCCGCAGGCCAGCAACAGCAGGTCGGCTCGTTCCCCGACAGTGGTCGCTTCGCGTGCGGCGGCCACGGCGCGGGTGTAGGCCTGTCGGGTGTCGCCGGCGGCGGCGAGGTGCCGGGCGGCCTCCGCGGAGGGAACCATTTCGGCGAGTCTGCGGTGCAGCAACGGCCGCTCGTCGGTGTCGAGCAGGCCGGCCGCCACCTCGGCCACGTACGGGGAGCGGGCCGCGACCTCGCCCGCGGATTCGGTGATCAGGTCGTTGGCGAGCAGTTCATCGACCCCGGCGCCGAGGAACTGGCGGGTGGCGGGCCGGCCCAGCAGCCCCAATGCGGCCATCGCGGTGCGGGCCGGTCGGGTGAGGTCGGCGAGCGCCTCGGCCACGGCGTACGCCACTGGGGAGTGGGGGTCGTGGTGGCTGGGTGTGCTGGGGTCGCTCTCCCGCTGGGCGGCGGTGTGCGTCGCCAGGGATTCCACCGCCAGCGGGATGCCGCCGGCTCGTCGCACCAAGGTTGCGATGGCGGCGGGGTCGAGGGTGGGCGCGGTGCGGCGTGCGAGGGTGGCGGCTGCTGCCTCGTCCAGGGGCGGCAGTGGCCGCCAGAGCGCAGCTGCGGCCTTGAGTCGGCGGGTGGCTTCCTCGGGCAGGGAGTGCGGGGTGCGCAGCGCGGTGACGATTCGGCAGTGCTCGGCGAGCGCGGGCAATGTCCGCAGGGTGAGCGGGTCTGCCCATCGCAGGTCGTCGATCACCAGCAGGCCGCCCCGCACCCGGGAGCGGACCGCTTCGGCGGCGAGGGCGTGGTCGTGCACGGGCAGTCGGGCCCGCACAGCCCGGGTGAGTGCGAGCCCCGCGGTGGTACGTAGGATCGCGAGGCCGCCACCGGTGAACACGGGGCCGTGGAATCCTGCCGCGACGCGTTGCAGCGCCGTGGTCAGCCCAGCCCCAGGGACACCGGTGAGCACTGCAACACCAGGGTCACGGAGTGTGTTGATGACGTCGGAGACGACGTCGTCGATGCTGATTGTGTCTTTGGGATGACTGTCCGCAGTGGTCACGGCGGCGGCTGCGAGCGAGTGGTCTAAACCACCCGCCGCAGGCTCGCTACCAGGCGCGTTCGGCACGCATTCCCTCCCCCGCGAGGTGGCACAAATCTGGGATCCTGCGCAGGAAGGATATTCGTAGTGTTGTTGCCGTTGGAGCCGGAGATGGCAGCCGGCGGGGAGACATGCAAGAGGAGAGAAGTCCGATGAGCGAATATGGCGACACCACGACCGACGAGCCTACCGACACCGGGACCGACGACACGGGCACAGACGACACGGGCGCCGACTCCGGCAATTTCGACAATGTGGACATCGACGGCGACGGCGTCAACGATGACGTGACCGTGGTGGAGTACAGCGACGGGTCAACCGCGGTGCTGGTCGACACCGACCACGACGGCACCGCGGACATGGTCGGGATCGACGAGGACGGCGACAACACCGTCGACCGGCTCAACGTGGACGAGGACGGCGACGGCAAGATCGAGACGTCGTACGTCGACTCCGACAACGATGGCAAGATCGACACGATGTACTCCGACACCGACGGTGACGGCAAGGTCGACACCGTGGGTGTGGACACCAACCGTGACGGTGTGGTCGACGCGGTCGGCACCGACTCGGACGGCGACGGCAAGGTCGACACCGTGGTCGCCGACACCAACGCTGACGGCAAGGCCGACACCACCCTGGTGGACCGGGACGAGGACGGCCGCGCCGACGTGATCATGACCGACTCCGACGGCGACGGCGTCCAGGAGACGGTCACGTACGGCGACGGCGGCTCCAACCCGTACAGCAACGCCTGATCTGATGGGATCAGGTCCTCTGAGCGCCCGTGTGGCCGGTCTCTGCGCTGAGGCCGGCCCGCGGCTCGGCGGAGCCACCCAGGCCGCCGTCGCGGACGTGCGGCGGCGGCTTGCTGAACCGTTGCGGGTGGCGATCGCCGGCCGGCTGAAATCCGGGAAGTCGACGCTGGTCAACTCGCTCATCGGCCGGCGGGTGGCGCAGACCGAGGTGGGCGAGTGCACCCGTCTGGTCACCCAGTTCCGGTACGGCACTTCTGACCGGGTGGACGTGGTGCGCCGGGACGGCTCCCGGGCCAGCCTGCCGCTCGACGAATCCGGCATGATCCCGCAGCGGCTGGGCGTGCCCCGGCAGGAGATCGGCTACGTCGACTGCACGTTGACCAGCGACCGGCTCCGCGACCTGACTGTGGTGGACACCCCAGGGCTGTCCTCGACGAACTCTCCGATCAGCGAGGAGTCCAAGAAGTTCCTCTTCGACGACGACCTCGACCCCGACTCGCAAGGCGCGCTCTCCGGCGCCGAGGCGATCATTTACGTGTTCACCCAGTCAGTGCGCGCGGACGACTTGGAGGCCCTCGAAGCGTTCCGGTCGGTGTCGGCGCGGCTGTCCAGCAACCCGATCAACTCGCTGGGCCTGTTCAACAAGGTCGACAAGCTCGCCGGCGGTGGCGACCCGTGGCCGGTGGCGGGGCCGCTGGCCGCCAGCCAGGCCGACGTGCTGCGTCGTGTGGTCTCCGACGTGGTGCCGGTGATCGGCCTGCTCGCCGAGACCACCGAGGCCGGCCGGCTGACCGCCGCGGACTGCGAGGCGCTGCGGGAGCTGGCCACGCTGCCCGACGCCGAGCAGCAGGTGCTGCTCGCCTCCGTGGACCTGTTCAAGAGCCGGGAGTGCCCGATCTCGGCGGAGCAGCGGCAGCGGCTGCTGCGGCTGCTCGACCTGTACGGCATCAGCTTCGCGGTGGCCGCGTTGACCGCCGAGCCGCAGCTGGCCACCGGTGACCTGGTGCGCAAGCTTTTCCTGGCATCAGGCTTCCCGCGGCTGCGGGAGACCCTCGACCAGGCGTTCCGGTGGCGTACGGACGCGATCAAAGCCGGATGGGGTCTGTCCACTCTGGAGAAGGTCGCCGGAAGCGCCGAGCGCCCCGCCGACCGGGAGCTGCTGCGCGACGCTATCGAGCGGCTGATTCAACAGCCGGAGTACCACCGCTTGAAGCTTCTCGAAGTGGCTCAGCTGGTCAGCGCCGGAAACGTGGATCTGCCCCAGCAGATGGAGATCGAGCTGACTCGGCTCGCGCTCTCGCAGGACCCGGCGTGGATTCTGGACATGGCAGGGGCGCCGGTGCCGGATCTGGCCAAGGCGGCGTTGGAGGCCGCGACCCGGTGGCGTGCCTTCGCGGTCGCGGGCGCGAGCCCCGCACAGGCGCGTGTTGCGCACGTCGCGCATCGTGGGTTCTATCTGCTGTCCCAAACGGTCCGAGACCGCGGTGCGCGAACCCATGCCACATAGCAGTGACCACCCAACTCGACTGCATCTCGTGAATTTTCAGGAGCGCCGATGACGACCCCCGCCCTTCGGATCGCCGCCGCAGGCATCGCCCTTATCATCGCGGTGCTCACCGGGCTCTTCACCGGCATGGTGGGTGGCCAGCAGAACTATTGCGGCACCCCTGGCCCAGGCCCGTCCCAAGCGGGCGCCGACGAAAAACGCAAAGAAGAGCCCGGCCGCCGCGGCGGGGTGGGTCAGAACCGTGACAACACCGCGCCGCCCCGGGACAACGAGCCCGGCGGGCAGAATCCGCGCGAGCCCGACGAGGACCCTGAGCAGCCAGGCCCTGGCGGCGGGATCCCGGGCGCCAGCCCCAAGAGCGCCGATGGAACGCTTGACCGCGCTGGGTTCAGGCTGGCGCCGTTCTTCCAGCCGGACTGGTTGGGCGCCGAGTTCCGCGCCGACTCCGGGCCGCGGGCGCAGACGGACTGCGGCGGTGGCTTCTCCGTTCCCGCGGCGTTGGTGGGGTTCGTGGGGGCTCTGCTCGCCGGAGGCGCGGTCACCGGGTTGTTGTTCCTGCGTCGCAGGGATCCGATGGCGGCCCCCGCCGCGCCGGTCGGCGACATGAACGGGCAACAACACCCCGAGCAGACCGCCGCTGAGCGCTCCACCTTGGTGCAGAGCTGCATCTACGTCCGGGACCGCGCCACCAGCAAGGCGCTGGCCGACCGGCTCGGTTGGGCATTGCAGGAGGTCGGGGTCGCGACGGTGGCGCCGACGGGCATGCTGTTCGACCCGGCCCACCACGAGGCGGGCGGCTCAGTGGTCACCGCAGATCCCTCCCAGGCAGGTGTGATCGCCGCGGTGGAGGTCCCCGGGTACGTCGACCGTGGTGTGGTGCTCCGCGCCCCCGTGGTGACGGTGTTCCGAGAGGAGCCCAAGTGAGCGCCGGCGGGTCGGTGCGCGGCAGGCCCGCGTGGCGCCTGGCAGCCCGTCCCGCCAGCTGCTCAGGCGCCGCGGGCAGATGCCCCGCCAAGGCGTGATCGGAATCTTGTTTTCGCATTGAGAGGAGGTGCTTCAAGCGTGAGCGCTCCAACAAAGTCCGGTGGCATCACCGTCTCCCAGCTGGAGAAGATGATCCGCGGAGCGGTGGACAATTCCCTGGCGCAACTGCGCCGGGTCGATCCGGACGCCGCGTCGGACATGGACGTGCAGCGTCGCCGGGAGCAGACCAAGCCCACCATCGTGGTGGTGGGTGAGACCAAGCGCGGCAAGAGCTCGCTGACCAACGCCCTGCTAGGGGTGCCCAACCTCTCACCGGTGGACGCCGCGGTGGCGACCAGCTCGTACCTCGAGTTCACGCACTCGCCGCAGCATGGCGCGCGGGCGTGGGTGCCGGGCCGCACCGACCCGGTGCCGCTGCGCATCGAGGACATCCGGGACTGGGGCACCGTGCTCGGTTCGGTGCCGGACGGGATGCGTCCCCCGCGCCGGCTGGAAATCAGCCACTCCGCTCCCCTGCTTCAGTACGTGGACCTGGTCGACACCCCCGGCGTGGGCGGCTTGGACTCGTTGCACGCCGAGGTGGCGATGGACGCGGTGGAGCGGGCCACCGCGTTGCTGTTCGTGGTCGACGCGTCCTCTCCGTTCTCCAAACCGGAGATGAACTTCCTGATCGAGGCGAGCAAGCGGGTCAACCTGGTGCTGTTCGCGTTCACCAAGATCGACGCGTACCCGGGTTGGCGCACCATCATGGACGACAACGTCGCGCTGCTGCAGGCGCACGCGCCGCGATTCGGGTCCGCGCCGTTCTTCCCGGTCTCGTCCCGGTTGGCCGAAATGGCGCTGCGGATGCCGAAGGAGGCGGCCGGGGAGCTGGTTAAGGAGTCCAAGGTCGCCGACCTGCAGCACGCGTTGATCAAACTGGCGGGCCGTGGCCACCTGCTCAAATCCACCAACGTGTTGCGCGCCATCCGCAGCGAGTTCGTGCGGCTTGACCTGGCGGCGATGGAGAACATGAAGGCGGCCGACCCGGACCCGGCGTTGGCGGCCCGCCTGAAGGAGGACCGGGGCCGCGTCAACTCACGTAAGCGATCAGAGACCAAGCAGTGGTCGTTGGCGCTGAACACCGAGACCACCCGCGCGAAGGTGGAGGCGTCCGGCCGGCTGCGGACGTACTTCCAGAAGTTGCAAGAGCAGTTCCTGACCCAGGTGGAGAAGTCCAGTCGCGGTGACTTGAAGCGGCTGCCGTACGACGTCGACCGTTCGCTGCACGCGCTTTCGGTGCGGATGTCCGGCGAGCTGGAGCACCGATTCCGGGTGATCGCGCAGCGGATCCTGTCGCAGGTGTTCACGCCGCAGGAGATGCATCACGTGGTGCGGCGCCTCAACGCCCGGCTGCGGGCCGCGGCGCAGTCCAAGCCACGCCGCGAGGTGAGCGGCGACAACGCCATGGTCGTGATGTCCAGCGCCGGCATGGCCATGATGGCGGGGCGAGGAGCGATGACCGGTGGCACCGCGGTGGCCGGCTCGCTCGGTCTGGGCGCCGCCGCGGGGATCGCGGCTGCCACCGCCGGGGTCGGCCTGGGGCTCGCCGCGATGGCGTTCGTGATCTACAAGCGCAAGGTGGCCGGTGACCGCAACCAGGCCCGGCAGTGGGTGCGTGAGGTGATGAACGAGTCGCGGGCGTCCCTGCAGGATGAGATCACGCACCGGTTCACCGACTCCCAGTACGCGTTGACCCTCGCCCTGGACGACGCGATCGACCGCCGGTTGAAGCACCTGGACGGGCAGATCGCGCAGATTGACCAGGCGATGCTGGACGACAAAGCCACCCGCCAGAAGCACAAGGCGAAGTTGTCGAAGGAACGGGAGGCGCTGAAAGCGCGCATCACCAAGATCGATGAAGTGCTTGTCAAGGCGCGTGGGATTGTGCCGGCGCCACCGAATGAGGAAGAAGCGCGGAGCTAGGTCATGGACAGTGATGAGTCGACAGGCTGGTCTCCCGACGACGGGTACGGGGAGCCGGAGCCCCCGCCGTTGGACTCGGGTGGGGGTGACAGTTTGTCGGACCCGGACTTGGCGTACGGGGGCGACGACGACAGCGACGGGCTGGGATCCGACGCGCCAGAGGGCGACCCTGACGCGCCGGAAGGTGACGCCGGCGAACCGCTGACCGATTCCGCGTCATCCGACACCGAGTACGGCATCGACCCGAACGTCGAGGCCGATCCCGACGGCGGCCCAGGGGTTAGCGACGAGCCTGCCGACACCGCTGACGGCGATGGCGACGCGAGTGACACCGCAGCTGACGCGCCACCCGGAGTGGACCCGGACGCGGACCCCGTGGCCGACGACGAGGCATGGAGCCACGATCCTTTCCCCGAGTCTCTGGATCTGGACGCCCCGGAGCCAGTGGACGGGATGCCGTGGACGGACCCGGCCACCCTGGGCGGCGGTGAGGACCAGTTGGGCTCCCCCACCGCCGACAGCGGCCCGGCGCCGGTGTCGGACCTGTACGCGTACGACG
>JBOGDL010000009.1:0-3756 GCA_050701815.1 Micromonosporaceae bacterium
GCGCGGGCCTGATCCCGCCCGCGCCGGCGCAGGCCTGGGGTGTGTCCTAGACGCGGTGCAGTTCGAAGACGTCCGGGCTGATCCGGTACCCGTCCGAGCCGGCTGACTTTCCGGTCGCGGTGAACCGCAGGGTGTGGATGCCCGCGCTCAGGTTGTGCTGACCCAGGCTGACCGTCTCACGTGCGACCCGGTGACATCCGGGGCGGAACCCGTTGTGGCCGGTGAGGACCGGCACGGTGTCGAGCCTGACGTCGTAGATGCCACCCGAGCAGTCTTTGACCACTACCATTTTGATCTCGTACGTGCCCGCCGAGGGCACGTCGAGGTCAAGCGCCATCCAGCCGCCGACGACGTTTTCCCACAGTTGCATCCAGGTGTTCGTGCCCAGCCCCGACAGCTTGCCCCCAGCCATCCCGAAGGTGGGGCGGGAGCGCACCGACGCAGAGGTGCGCGCGGTGCTGGTCAGCGACTCGGCTTCGATTGTGACGACCTGCTTGCCGGTGACGGTCTCGCGCTTGCGCCGCGGGTAGTCGGTCATGGTTCCGTCCGCGCCGTTGGCCTCGGAGGTCACCATGGCGCCGCGGGTGCTGGTGTTGTGAAGCACCTTCATGCCCGCGGCCTTCACCCGCTGCACGTTCTCCGCGGAGATGATGTCGTTGCTGACGCCCATGAAGTGGGCGTACGTGCCCATGTCCGCGAGCTGTGCGTTGGTCAGCTGGGACGGGTTCTGCCCCAGGAGTCCGCGAGGCATCCCCGGCGCCTCCGCCTTGAGCGCCCTGACGTCGGCGGGATCGGTCGACGCCACGGCGAGCGGATGACCCGGGTGCGCGACGGCCCAGTCCCGGATCACGCCGACGGTGCGGTTCAGGAACCCGGGGTATTTGCCGATGCCCTTGAATTCGAAGAGCAGCCCGGTGTTGGAGCCGGCCACCGCGTCCAGTGCCTGGGCGAGGGACGGCACGACTGTGTCGGCGTAGGCCGGGTCGTTCCACAGCCCGGCGTCCAGCTGCAGGCTCTCACCTCTGGTGAATGTGTCGACTGCGTCGTGCTCCCGGACCGGGAACTTGTTGTTCACGTTCGTGGTGCGGAAGAAGTCCGCGTCATGCATCAGAATCGTGGACGGCGTGTCGGGCCCTGATCCGTCGGGGTCTTTGGTCTGGCGCAGGTCCACTTCCACGTAATCGACACCGATGTTGATGGCGGTTTCGATCGCACGCAACGTGTTCTCGGGCCGCTCCCCGGAGTTGCCGCGGTGCGCCACCGTGATGGGCCCGTTGTGACCCACCGGACCGAAGGGCGGAATCGCTAGCGGGGCCACAGGCTCGGGCGCCACGGGCTCCGGCGCGGCCGCGGCCGGCAATGCCGCGAGCCCGCTCGACAGCAGCGCGGAGACGATCCCGACGGCGGCGACCCGCGGCCGGCGGGCGCCGACCCGGGAGCCAGTTCGACGTCTTTTCATTTCTGGTGCTCCTTTGATTGGTGGGCGTGACGGGGGGCTGTGCGTTGCGGCTCGATGACGTCCGCGCCGGCGAGATGACGTCCACGCTGGCGGGCTGGACGGTGATCAGAGCGGAGTCAGCGTGAGCACCGTGACCGACCCCGGCGGGAAGGTGTGGTTGAACGTGCCGGTGGTCTTCTGCGCCGATGCGGTGGTGAGCCGCACCGAGTCGTCGCCACCGCCGGCTCCGTCCACCGCACGTCGTTCCGCGTGTGATGGATCCATTGCGAAGTCATGTACAGCGCATGGGTCATGGTCGAGCTGTACTCGGGAAGGGCCGTCTGGTTAGGGCGTCCACCGCGATGCTGGGATCTGCCGCGTGTGCGGGCTGTGCGGCGAGGCCGGTGGACAGCAGGCCCGCGTCGATCCCAACTGCGGCGATTCTGGACCAGGCCCCGATCCCTGGTGACGGTTGACGCCTTCGCATCCTCATGCTCCTCACGCCTGGAAGGGAAGGTGTCATGACACGGTTCGGACGGCGTCAGGTCTGCTCTCATAGCGACTGCCGTCGCATGATGGGGATAAGTTTCTTTTATAGAAGAACTAATGAAAACAGTCAACGCTGCGCTTCACTGCCACGAAATTTTCCTTCGCCAGGCTCGATCCGGCGCGCGCTCCACACAGGTGGTACGACTGGACGATGTCGTTCTCAGCTGACCCCGAACCGCAGCCGCACAACCGTGACAGCGGCGACGGCGGTGACAGCCGCGACACAGACCTGACAAGGGCTGCCGAGCATCTGGCCGCGGCGCAGGCGATCACGGTGTTGACCGGCGCGGGGATCTCGACCGACTCCGGCATCCCCGACTTCCGCGGGCCGTCCGGCGTCTGGACCCGGGACCCCGAGGCGGCGAAGCTGGTCACGCTCGACGCGTACGTGTCCGACCCCGAGGTACGCCGCCGGGCCTGGCTCTCCCGACGTGACCACCCAGCATGGAAGGCCATCCCGAACGCCGGCCATCACGCCTTGGTGGAGCTGGAGCAAGCCGGGCGGCTACGGGCGATCGTCACCCAGAACATCGACGGCCTGCACCAACGAGCCGGCTCCGACCCGGACAAGGTGATCGAAATCCACGGCTCCCTGTACGGGGTGCGCTGTCTGTCCTGTGACGACACCGGCACGATGCAGGCCGCGTTGGACCGGGTCGCCGCCGGCGAGCCGGACCCGGCGTGCCGAAGCTGCGGCGGGATCCTCAAGTCAGCCACCATCTCGTTCGGCCAGCAGCTCGACCCGGACGTGCTGGAGCGCGCCGTGGACGCGGCACTCGGCTGCGACATGCTCATCACTGTGGGCACATCGCTCACCGTGCAGCCCGCTGCGGGATTGGTGGAGGTAGCCATTCGAGCCGGCGCCCGAGTGGTGATCGTCAACGCCCAGCCCACCCCGTACGACCCTCTGGCCGACGCGCGGGTCACCTCGCCGATCGGCGCAGCGCTTCCCGCGCTGGTCGCGGCCACGACCAGGTGAGACTCTGCGTTACACATTTGCGTGACACCTGTTAAACATCGAGCTAGGCTCCGAGTATGGCGCGAACGATTGGCTTTCGACCCACCGAAGAGGATGAGAAGATCATCCGCACTGCCATGAGGGACGACGAGGGCACCAGCGACGTGATCCGTCGTGCCCTGCGTCTCCTCGACCGCGAGGTGTGGGTCAGCGTGGCCCGCGCCGACGCGGAGCGACTGGCCGAAGAAGATCTCACTGACGAGCAGCACGCCTGGTGATCCGTGGAGCCGTTTACCGGGTCGACCTCGGGGAGGCGAAACGCGGTCACGAGCAGCGCGGCCGACGCCACGGATTGGTGCTCAGCCCCAGCTCCATGCACTGGAACGTCGCCACCATCATTCCCAGCTCCACCAGCGCCCAGCCCGCGGTGTTCCGACCCGAGATAGAGATCGCCGGGGTGCTGACCCGCTTCCTGGTGGACCAGATTCGCACCGTCGACATCAGATACATCAATGGCGATCCGGTTCACTATCTGGACTGGGAAGAGTTAGCCGAGGTCGAGCACGCGGTCGCGCGATATCTCGGTCTCTGACTGCGCGATCCACAGCCCAGACACCCCCTTAGTCGCCGACGTCGGCGGGCACGCCGCCGGTGAGGCGCACCAGTTCCTCGTAGTCCGTGGGGAACATCGAATGCGGGGTGCCGGCCCCCGCCCACAGCACCTCATGCTGCCGCAGCCACACGTCGACCACGGTGCGGATCGGCTGCGGATGGCCGATCGGCGCCACTCCCCCGACGGGCTGCCCGGTCG
>JBOGDL010000010.1:0-6597 GCA_050701815.1 Micromonosporaceae bacterium
CCCCGGCGCTCCCATTCGGCCTGCAGGGCGCGGGTCTCGTTCTCGTCCACGTTCACCGTCACCGCCGTGAGCGTGTCCGGACGGGTCGCCTGGGCGTACGAGATCGCCCGCAGCGTGGGCATGTGCAGCTTGCTGACCAGCACCACGGCGTGGTTGCGCGCCGGAAGCACCGGCCGCTCCTCGGGCGGTTGCAACTCCTGAGCGATCCGGTCGTAGTGCCGCCGGATACCCACCATCACCAGATAGATCACCGCCATCGCGACCAGCGAGATCCACGCCCCGTGGGTGAACTTGGTGACCAGAACGATCACCAGCACGCTCGCGGTCATCGCGCAGCCGAACGCGTTGATCATCTGAGAGCGCCGCATCCGGCGTCGTGCCATCGGGTCCCGCTCGGTGCGCAGCAGCCGGTGCCAGTGCCGGATCATGCCGCTCTGCGAGATCACGAAGGAGGCGAACACCCCCACGATGTAGAGCTGGATCAGCGCGTTCTCATCGGCCTTGAACGCCGCCACCAGCACCCCGGCGAAGACCGCCAGGAAGACGATGCCGTTGGAGAACGCGAGCCGGTCGCCTCGGGTGTGCAGCTGGCGCGGCAAGTAACGGTCCTGCGCCAGGATCGAGCCCAACACCGGGAAACCGTTGAACGCGGTGTTCGCCGCCAGCACCAGGATCAGCCCGGTCACCGCCGCGATGAAGTAGAAGCCGGGTGGGAAGTGGTCGAACACCGGCTCGGCCAGCTGCGCGATCATGGTCTTCTGGATGTAGTCGTCCGGGGCGTCGATCAGCTGGTACGAGGGGTCTTCGGCGAGCTTCACATTCATCGCCCGACCCAGCATCAGCAGGCCCAGGAACATGGTGATCGAGATCAGGCCCATCATCAGCAGGGTGGTCGCCGCGTTCTTCCCTTTCGGCGGCTTGAACGCGGGCACCCCGTTGGCGATCGCCTCCACCCCGGTCAACGCGGCGCATCCCGAGGAGAACGTGCGCAACAGCAGGAACACGAACGCCAGCCCTGCCAGATGGGCCTCCTCGGCGCGCAGCTCGAACTGGGCGCTCTCGGCCTGCAGCGAGTGGCCCAGCACGTAGATCCGGAAGAACCCGTACCCCACCATGCCGAGGATCCCGATCACGAAGGCGTACGTGGGGATCGCGAACGCGGTGCCCGACTCCTTCACCCCGCGCAGGTTGATCGCGGTCAGCAGCCCGATCGCGACCACCGAGAACAGCACCCGGTGGTGCTCCACGAACGGCACCGCCGAACCCACGTTCGCCGCCGCCGCGGAGATCGACACCGCCACCGTGAGCACGTAGTCCACCAGCAGCGCGCTGGCCACGATCAGCCCGAAACGGGGCCCGTGGTTGACATTGGCCACCTCGTAGTCGCCACCACCGGACTGGTACGCCCGGACGTTCTGCCGGTACGAGGCCACCACCGCGATCATCACCACGGCGACGAACACACCCATCCAGGGCCCGTACGAGTACGCCCCCAGCCCCGCGATCGACAACACCAGGAAGATCTGCTCCGGCGCGTACGCCACTGACGACAGCGGGTCGCTGGCGAACACCGGAAGCGCGATTCGTTTCGGCAACAGGGTGTGGTGCAGCCGGTCCGAGCGGAACGGCCTGCCCACCAGCAGACGCTTGATGAGCGAGGTGGAGCTGGTCACGGCGGCCAGCATACGGTGGTATCACCGCTCCGGGTCGGAGAGAGGTGTAGCGTCGCAGATCGCCAGGGTGAGCTGGCTCGCTGGGTCGCAGGAGGCGGGATTTGCACGTCGTGATCATGGGCTGTGGACGGGTCGGATCCACACTCGCGCAAAGCATGGAGAAGCGTGGCCACTCGGTGGCGATCATCGACCAGAGGAACGAGGCGTTCCGGCGTCTGGGCAGCGATTTCGCCGGGCTCACCGTCACCGGGGTGGGCTTCGACAAGGACATCCTGATCGAAGCCGGAGTAGAGCGGGCGGAGGCGTTCGCCGCGGTCTCCTCCGGGGACAACTCCAACATCATCTCTGCCCGGGTGGCGCGGGAGACCTTCGGCGTGAAACGGGTGGTCGCCCGGATCTACGACATCCAACGCGCCGCGGTGTACGAGCGGCTCGGCATCCCCACGGTGGCCACCGTGAAATGGACCGCTGACCGGATCCTGCGCCACATGGTGCCGGAAGGGCACTCGGAGGTGTGGCGGGACCCCACCAACGCGGTGTCGATCATCGAGGTGCCCACTCACCCTGACTGGATCGCCCGCCCGCTGCGGCGCCTGGAAGAGGTCACCGGGGCGCGCACCGCGTACTTGATGCGGTTCGGGGTCGGCATTCTGCCCACCCCGTCCACCATCCTGCAGGACAGCGATCAGGTGTTCATGCTGGTGACCAAGGACATGGTCGCCCCGGTGCTGCAGACGGCCGCCGCGCCACCGGACGCGGCCCGAGCGGACGCCAGCACGGACGGGGACAGAGGAGACCGGTGATGCGTGTCGCGATCGCGGGAGCGGGCAATGTGGGCCGCTCCATCGCCCAGGAGCTGATTGAGAACGGCCATCACGTGCTGCTGATCGAGCGAAACCCGGTGATGCTGCGCCCGGAGCGGGTCGCGGACGCCGAGTGGCTGCTGGCCGACGCCTGCGAGCTGTCCAGCCTGCAGGAGGCCGAGCTGGAAGGCTGCGACGTGGTGGTCGCGGCCACCGGCGACGACAAGGTCAACGTGGTGGTCTCGCTGCTGGCGAAGACCGAGTTCGCGGTGCCGCGGGTGGTGGCGCGGGTGAACCGGGCCGAGAACGAGTGGCTGTTCACCGAGCAGTGGGGGGTCGACGTCTCCGTCAGCAAGCCCCGGCTGATGGCGGCGCTGGTGGAGGAAGCGGTCACTGTGGGCGATCTGGTGCGGCTGCTCAGCTTCCGGCAGGGTCAGGCCAACCTGGTGGAGATCACGCTGCCGGAGACGGCGCCTCACATCGGCCGTCCAGTGCGGGAGGTGCCGCTGCCCCGGGACACCGCGCTGGTGGCGATCGTGCGGGGCAACCGGGTGCTGGTGCCCGGCCCGGACGACCCGTTGGACGCCGGTGACGAGCTGATCTTTGTCTGCACCGCGGAGGTGGAGGAGGACGTGCGGCGTGTGATCCTGGGAGCCGCTCGCCACAACCGTGTTGGCAATCGGGCGCGCTGAGCCCGAGGCCTCACCCAGCTTCTTTGGCGTCCTTCGCTGCCAGCCCAGGCTGGGTTGAGCCGCCCCCGACGGCATCGTCGTGCGTCACCCGCCGCACCGCCCACACGGTCACGAACAACATCACCAGGTACGGCGGGTAGCCCATGGTGATACGTGCGATCCCGAGCCAGGTCTCCTCGTCGGCCAGGTAGAGCGCCCCCTGCACGACGGCCTTCACGAAGAACATCAAGGCCCACAACAGGGTCAGCCACTGGAAGGTGCGCAGCAGCCGCCGCTGGCGACGCCAGACCTGCTTGCCGCCCGCGGCGATCACCGCCCACATGTAGCCGATCACCGGGTGCCGCGCCAACGCGGAGAGGGTCAGCAGCCCCCCGTACGCGAACGAGAGCACGATGCCCGGCAGGTAGTAGTCCTTGGCCTCGCCGGTCTTCCATGCGATCGCGACCCCGATGCCGACTCCGACCAACCCGTTGATCGCGTGCCGGATCGGCTCCCGCCGGCTCAGCCGGTACATCACGATGGCACCTGCCACGACCAACGCCGACACCAGCGCCGGATTGAGCGAGAACACCACGTTGACCAGCACAAACACTGCGACCGGAATGCTCGACTCGGTCAACCCGCGGACCCCGCCCAGCTGCTGGGCCAACTCCTCCGAGAACGTCGGGTCGGTTGCTTTTCCTCCGGATGCGCCGCTGGCTTGGCGTCCTTCGGACGCGTCGCTGGCTTGCCGGCCGACGGTAGCGGGATCGACCCGGTCGGTCACGGAGTGCTCCTTGCTGTCGTGGCTGGCTGTCGTAGCTGGCTGAGCTGCCCGTGGCGGCTGCCCGTGGCGGCTGCCCGTGGCTTGGTCGAGACGATCACTCAGGCGCCTCGAACTCGTAGTAGGGGTTGTAGATGATCTTCTTGCTGTCTCGTAGCGCGATCCGGCCTTTGGCTGTCAGATGCCGGCCAGGCTCTATCCCCATGATGTGCCTGCGGCCCAGCCACACCAAGGTGACTGTCTCACTGCCGTCGTAGAGGTCCGCCTCCAAAATCGGAAGATTCATCCGAGGTGTGTACATCACGGCACGTAACCGCCCCGCAATCGCGCACATCTGACCTCGGCTGGCTTCCCCCGCTGGGACACACCCCACGTCTTTACTGTGCCGCCGCAGGTCCTCGGCCTCCAGCTCTGCCTCGGATGCCAGAAACCGCCGCCACAGCTTACGGGCTGCTGAGCCTCGCTGTTCAGCAACCATGGCGCGTGTCCCACCTCCCTGCGAGCCGCCGGCTCGCGTGTCGACGTGCGCCTTGTCTCTGATCAGCGTACGACGTCGCCAGGTTCCCGCGAAGCGGCCGCTCGCCCGGCCCTCACCTGCGCCCGGAACGCTTGCCGGCACGGCCCGTCGACCCGTTGCTCGTCGCCGCCGGGTCCGCCTGCTCCTCGGCCGCGGAGGCCTCCGTCTGCCGTCGCGCCTGCTCCGCCAGCTGCTCGGCGAGCTCGTCCGGCAGCGTCAACGGCAACAGCTCGTGCACCGGACGGGCTTCCTTGCCGCGATCCACCACCAACTCCGTGAACGCCTGGTGGAGCGGTTTCGAAGCGTGCGGGTCGGCGCCGATCCGTCCCTGGAAGACCGCCTTCACAAACCACCGCGGACCGTCCACGCCCACGAAACGAACGGCGGTAGGGCCGTTGGGGGTACGGATCTTGGCGCGCAGCTCCAACCCGAAAGGCCCGTCTGCCTCTTCGACCACGCCCCCCTGCGACTGGATCGACTGCCGCAGCTCGCCCCGCACGTCGTCCCACACGGCCTCGCTACGGGGCGCCGCGAAAGCGCTCACCTGCAGCACGCTGTCGCCGTCGACCAGAAGCACGGCCTCCACGTGCTGCTCGTGAACGCCCTTCATCTGGATCTCGACCCCGTCAATGCTCGGGATCTTCAGGCTGCCGAGATCGAGGCGGTTGACGTCGTCATCCGAGTCCAGCTCATCGATGTCGTACGGCCCGCCGTCCCACTTCTTCTCCTCGGCGGAGAGGCCCTCCACGTAGCCCTCGAGAGCTTCTTCGTCGTCCTCCGGCTCGGCAACGTCGGGTTGGGCGAAGATGTCGCCGTCCTCAGCGTGCCGTCCTGGCTTGCGTCGCCGGAAAAAACTCACAGCGCCTCCCCCTGCGCCAACGCGCTCAGCCGCGAACGATCACCGGTGGAGCCATGCCCGCCAACCCCGCGCGCAGATTCCGGGAGCTCGTCCACCATGTGAAACCGGGCCTGCTCGACTCGCTGCACCACCAGTTGGGCGATTCGGTCCCCGCGTGAGAGCCGGACGGTCGCGGCAGCGTCGTGATTAATCAAGTTGACCCTGATTTCGCCACGATACCCGGCGTCGATCGTGCCCGGCGCGTTCAGCAGCGTGACCCCGTGCCGTGCCGCCAACCCGGAACGCGGATGCACCAACCCGACATAGCCGTACGGGAGCGCGATCGCCAGCCCGGTGCGCACCGAGACCCGCCCGCCGGGCGGAATCTGGACATCCTCCGCGGCGACCAGATCCGCGCCCGCGTCGCCGGGATGGGCGTACTCAGGCGGCGGAATGTCCAGATCGAGCCTGCGCACCAACACTTCCACCGTGTCGGGGTGGTCCGCATGCGTCATGGGATGCACCGTGCCTCTCAGCGGTTCTTGTCACGTCGTCTGGCGGTGAATCTCGCGTGGAGCGCGAAGCATGGCCCGGCAGGGGGTCGAGCTGCGCGCCCACAAGCATCCCCCGGGACGGACGCCGAGTCCCGGAGACAGACGATCTGGCCGACTGACAACTGACGACCCTTCACGGGCGCCGATCGCGACGCGTACCGTCAAGACGAGTCCCGAATCACACTGTGGACAACGCGTGACTATTGCAGATGGCGTCGAGACTATTGCAGATAGCGCCGGACGAAGCCGCCGCACCCCTGCCAGGCGGCCGCACGTACGCTCGGGTGATGGCTGGAGAAGCCCTGCCCGCGGAACGCGGCGCGACCGGGCATCCCGGGTCGGCCCGGCGCCGCGACTCAACCCCGCATCAGGAGCGCCTCATTCTGCCCTGGCAGCTGTGGGCGCCCGCCTTGGGGCTGGCTGCCCTGTTGGCCGCCGAGATCCACCTCGGCGCCTCCGGGGTGCGGGCCTGGGCTCCGTACGCTGTGCTGCTTCCGCTCGCCGCGGTCGGGCTGTGGCAGCTGGGTCGGATTCGAATCGCGGTGGAAGCCGGCGAGCTGTTGGTCGACGACGCCCGCCTGCCGGTGCGCCACATCGCCAGCGCGCAGCCGCTGTCCCCCGAGCAGAAGCGGCAGCTGCTGGGGCCTGACGCGCACCCGCTGGCCTTTGTGGTGCAGCGTCCCTGGGTACGGGGCGCGGTGAAGGTGGTCCTGCGCGATCCGAATGATCCGACCCCGTACTGGGTGATCAGCTCCCG
>JBOGDL010000011.1:0-15969 GCA_050701815.1 Micromonosporaceae bacterium
CTGCACGATCAACCGGTAGTCTTCAGGCGCGGTCAGCGCAGACCGTGCCTGACCAGACATTCGGCCCGACTTCGACCAGGGACCTCTTCATGAAGATCGCCGTCACCGGCTCGATCGCCACTGATCATTTGATGCATTTCCCGGGAAAGTTCTCCGAACAGCTGCTCGCCGACCAGCTCGAACGGGTCTCGCTCTCCTTCCTGGTCGACGACCTGACCGTGCGGCGTGGTGGCATCGGTGCCAACATCGCGTTCGGGATGGCGCAGCTGGGGCTCTCCCCGGTGCTGGTGGGCTCGGTCGGCGCCGACTTCGAGGGCTACCGTTCCTGGCTGGAGCGGCACGGGGTGGACTGTGACTCGGTGCTGGTCAGCGAGGTGGCCCACACCGCGCGCTTCGTCTGCACCACCGACGACGAGCTGTGCCAGATCGCGTCGTTCTACGCCGGCGCCATGTCTGAAGCCCGCAACATCGAGCTGGCGCCGGTCGCCGACCGATTCGGCGAGCTCGACCTGGTGGTGATCAGCCCGAACGACCCTGAGGCGATGCGTCGGCACACCGAGGAGTGCCGGCAACGCGGCTACCGGTTCGTCGCTGACCCTTCGCAGCAGATGGCGCGGATGTCGGGGGAGCAGATCCGCGAGCTGGTGGACGGCGCGGCGTACCTGTTCACCAATGACTACGAAAAGGGCCTGCTGGAGTCCAAGACCGGCCTGTCCGACGCCGAGGTTCTGGCGCGGGTCGAGGTTCGGGTCACCACCCTGGGCAAGGACGGGGTGGAGATCACCGGCCGCGATCTGGACCCGATCCATGTGCCCGCGGTGCGCGACGTGCGCCCGCAGGATCCCACCGGGGTGGGTGACGGGATGCGCGCCGGGTTCCTCTCGGCGATCGGTTGGGGGCTGTCCCTGGAGCGGGCGGCGCAGGTCGGCAACCTGCTCGCGGCCTTGGTGTTGGAAGCTGACGGCCCCCAGGAGTACGCCGTGCAGCCAGCCGAATTCCACAAGCGGCTGGCCGACTCGTACGGGGATGACGCCGCCGACGAGGTTCGCGCTCACATCGCGGATTGACCTTCTCGACGCGCCGCAGTCGGCGCTGTCAGCTGCAGCCCCCGCGCGGTCTGGCGACCTTGAGGTCGAGTAATCTGCGACCACGACAAGGCGACGATGAACGGCGGGGCAACGGTTGCCAGGAGCGCGGCTTGCGGAATCGAGTTCCAGCTGTCGCTGTCGTCGTGTGCCCATAGTGAAGGAAGGCAGGAGCAGGTGGTCGCAGGTCCTTCCGCTCGGCAGAGCGCATCGCACACGCGCCGTCGGTTGACAGCTGGCAGCGTTGGGCTTGGGGCGCTGTTCCTGTTGGCGGGTTGCTCGGCGCGGGACGCTTTCGCCTTTGGGTGGCCCAAAGGCATCACCCCGCAGGCCGAGCAGATGTACAACCTGTGGATTGGCTCCGTGGTGGCCGCGCTCGCGGTCGGGGTCTTCGTCTGGGGTTTGATCTTCTGGTGCGTGGTGCGCTACCGGAAGCGGAGCGAGGATCTCCCAGCCCAGACCCGGTACAACATGCCGATCGAGATCCTCTACACGGTCATCCCGTTCTTGATCATCGCGGTGCTCTTCTACTACACCGCGATCATCCAGACGTTCGTGGACGAGCGCACCGAGAAGCCGGATATCACTGTCGAAGTGGTGGCCTTCAAGTGGAACTGGCAGTTCCGCTACCTGGACGAGAAGGACGCCGACGGGTCGACCATCACCGAGACCGGCGCCAGCGACTACGTCCCCATTCTGGTGGTGCCCACCGACCAGCGGATCCGGTTCGTGGAGACGTCTAAAGACGTGATCCACTCGTTCTGGGTGCCCGAGTTGCTCTTCAAGCGCGACGTGATGCCCGGATATGAGAACCAGTTCGAGGTCACGGTGCAACAGCGCGGGGAGTATGTCGGTCGGTGCGCTGAGCTCTGCGGCACGTACCACTCGATGATGAACTTCGAGGTGCGGGCGGTGAGCCCGGAGGACTACCAGACCTACATCGACCTGAAGTCGCAAGGCGTGCCGACTCCCGAGGCGCTTGAGGGCATCGGCTACACCGGCAAGGAACGGTACGCCATCACCACATCGCCATTTGAGGGCAAGCGCGACAGCGCGGGCAGCGTGAAGTGACACCAGTGCGCGCGGATTCACGACGAAGGACTTCACATGAGAACTGAGGGACGCATCTTCAACGGCGTCGCGCTGTTCCTGTTCGTGTCGGCTGCGGCGTACGCCTGGTGGACCGACTACGAGCTCGGCCAGGTGGAGGTCATCGGCACCGTCGCGCTGATTCTCTCGGGGATGCTGCTGGGAATGTGCGGCCTCTACTTCGGGTTCGTGTCTCGACGTATCGAACCCAGGCCGGAAGACCGGGCGGATGCCGACATATCCGAAGGCGCCGGTGAGATCGGGTTCTTCAGCCCCGGAAGCTACTGGCCGTTCGGCCTGGCGCTGGCAGCGACGAGCACCGGCCTCGGTCTCGTGTTCTGGATGCCGTGGCTGATCGCCACGGGTATCGCTGCGCTGCTGTTCGGCACGGGCGGCTTGCTGTTCGAGTACTACACCGGCGCCCGCCGCGGCGAGTTCGAGTAGCTCAACCTCCCGCTGTGTGACCTGTGGCCACACAGCGGGCCTGCGCGTCAGGCGGCGCGATAGGTCTGGGCTGCGCTGAGCGCCCGACGGCTGAGGTGAGTCGTGGTGATGATGAGCGGGTCCGCGAGGATCGCGGCCCCGCAATGGACGCAGGACCATTCGTCACACTCACGCCCGTGACCGTCCTGGCACGGAGGCTGCTCAAATCCCACGCTCGCGCGACAGGCGGAGCAGTAGAGCTCGCGGGTGTGCACCGGAATCACCTCCTGCAGACTGACCGTGCCATAGCGGCGCCGGCAATCGGGGGAGGGCAGTGATGTCGGTGTGTCGCGGCACGCCCGCCGGCTGTGTGTCGGCCTCGGGGTGGCGGCCTCCGCGGGAAAGTCGACGTGGCAGCCCCGACGGAAGACGTGGCAGCCCTCGAGTAAAAACCAGAGCCACTCATGCCTCGGGACCACGATGGGCAGCTTGAGCGACCGCGACCCACCGGTCCAGCACGGTCGCGGCGGTGCCGGAGTCGATCGCCTCGGCGGCCTGTCGCACCCCCCGGCCGAGTTGCTCCGCCAGGTCGGACTCCAGACCCTGGAAGGCCGCCAGGGCCGCAGCCGCGTTCACCAGCACCGCGTCGCGGACCGGCCCCGGTTCGCCGGCGAGCAGCCCGCGCACCACACCCGCGTTGAACGCGACGTCGCCACCCCGTAGATCGCCGGGTTGAGCCCGGGCCAGCCCGAGATCGGCGGCGTCGAGCAGCTCCTCCCGGACGGCGCCGCCGCCGGCCAGCCACAGCCGGGTGGGGCCGGTGGTGGTGAACTCGTCCAACCCGTCCTCGCCGCGCATCAGGATCACGGAATGTCCACGCCGCGCGAACACCTCGGCCATCACGGCAGCCATCCGGGGGTCGGCGACTCCCACCGCGCTCGACGTGGGCTGCGCCGGATTGCACAGCGGGCCCAGGAAGTTGAACACCGTCGGCACTCCCAGCTCACGGCGCGACGCCGCCGCGTGGCGCATGCCCGGGTGATGCCTGGGAGCGAAGCAGAACCCGATGCCAGCTTCGGAGACGCAACGCACCACCGCGTCCGGGCTCAGATCCAGCGGCACGCCCAGGAACTCGAGCACATCAGCGGTGCCGCACTTGGACGAAGCCGCCCGGTTGCCGTGCTTGACGACGGGCACGCCAGCACCCGCTGTCACGATCGCGGCCATGGTGGAGATGTTCACAGTGTGGGCGCGATCGCCCCCGGTCCCGACCACGTCGACCGCTGGCTGTGTGACCTGCACCCGCGAGGCGTTCGCCAGCATCGCCTCCACCATGCCGGCGAGCTCGGCGGAGGTTTCCCCTTTGGCACGTAGCGCGGTGACGAAACCCGCGATCTGCACCGGGGTGGCCTCGCCCGCCATGATCTCGGCCATGGCCCATGAGGTGTCGCTGGCTGACAGGTGTTCCTTGTTGAGCAACGCCGCGATCAGGTCCGGCCAGCTGCGGTCAGCCATCGGTCCTCCGACGGTGTGAGAGGGGCGCGCGGCCTTCTGGTCGCGTGGTGTGCGCGGGTGGGTCGACACGCCGGCTAGCGGCTGCTCGGCGCCAATGTGCGGCCCCGGAGCAGGTCAGCCACGGTCTCAGCGGTGCGCACCGGGTCCAGAGGGTGAACCAGCACCGCGTCGGCGCCGGACCAGGCCGCCAGCCATCGGTCCGCCGCGCGGGCCAGCACCACACAGGTGGTGGGGCTGTCTTCAAGCTCGTCTCTGAGTTGACGCGCGATCCCGAGACCGCCGGCCGGCCAGGCTTCGCCATCCAGCAGCAGCAGGTCGACGTCGTTTTCCTCAACCAGAGCCATGACTTCGGCGGAGGTGGCCGCTTCCAGATACTCCACCCGCACATCGCGGGCCGGTCGCCTGCCGACCGCGGTGCGCATCCGATCCCGGATGCCGGGGTCGTCGCTGTAAATGATCACAGTGTGTGCGCTTGGGCTGGCAGGGGCTTGAGTGTCTGCAGTCATGCTGGGCTCCCACGAGAGCGGGGTCGACGGGGGCGATCGTACCTGGCGTGTGACATCGGCACGCGCCATGGGCGCCCGGACGCGCTGCGCCGCTGTCGACCCGCAATAATGACCGACGTGACCGCGGTGCAAGCTATCGAGAAGAGCCGGATCCACTCGCTCACCAGGCCAAACATGGTCAGTGTCGGGACGATCGTCTGGCTCTCCAGCGAGTTGATGTTCTTCGCTGCGCTGTTCGCGATGTATTTCTCGATCCGCGCTTCGGAGGTCGGCCAGGAATTGTGGGCGGAGCACACGCCGCACCTCAATCTCCCGTACGCCCTGTTCTTCACCACGATCCTGGTGCTGTCCTCGGTGACATGCCAGTTCGGGGTGTTCTCGGCAGAGCGGGGCGACGTGTACGGGCTGCGACGCTGGTTCACCCTCACCTTTGTGATGGGGCTGGCGTTCGTGTTGGGTCAGGGGTTCGAGTACGTGCAGCTCGTCGGCGAAGGTGTCAAGATCAACGCTGACGGCTACGGCACGATGTTCTACCTGACCACCGGCTTCCACGGGTTGCACGTCACGGGCGGCCTGATCGCGTTCATCTTCTTCATGATCCGCACCTCGCTGGCCCGCTTCACCCCCGCGCAGGCGACCACGGCGATCGTGGTGTCGTACTACTGGCACTTCGTTGACGTGGTGTGGATCGCGCTGTTCGCCATGATCTACCTGTTGAGGTAGCGGGTCTGTCACATTCGCGGGTTCGATCGCGTCTTAGATGTGGAGCCCCGCAACGCCAGAGTTCGCAGAAGAGTTCGGCTACGGCCGATGGAGCCACAAGGTGAGGCGATGACCGCAGTTCCTCCGGATCGACCAACGGGTCGGCTGGACTTGTCCAGTCGAGCGGCGCGGCGGGCCGGGCAGTCCGCTCGAGCGGCGGCCCGAGCCAGGTGGCACGTGAAGCCCGGGCTGCGTCAGCGGCTGGGGGCCGGGGTGCGACTGGTCGCGGCGCTGGCGCTGATCGGCGGCATGTACACGGCGTTCGCTCCCGGGGTCGCCGCGGAGGACACCCCGAGTCAGCTCTCAGCTGCCGCGAAGGCGGGCAAGCGGCTCTACGACAACAGCTGCATCAGCTGCCATGGCGACAACGCCCAAGGGGTCGAGGATCGTGGGCCCAGTCTGATCGGTGTCGGTGGCGCCGCGGTGGAATTCCAGGTCGGGACCGGGCGGATGCCGATGGCCCGGCAAGAGGCGCAGGCGCACCGCAAGCCGCCGATGTTCAATGACGAGCAGACCCGGCAGCTCGCGGCGTACATCCAGGAACTGGGTGGCGGTCCGGCCGTGCCAGAAGGCAATCTGGCAGAGGGCGATGTGGCCAATGGCGGGCGTCTGTACCGCCTCAACTGCGCCGCCTGCCACGGCTTCGGCGCCGGAGGCGGAGCGCTCTCCAGCGGCAAGTACGCCCCGGCCCTGGGTGAAGCAGACCAACGGGACATGTATTCAGCGATGCTGAGCGGGCCGCAGAGCATGCCGGTGTTCGGTGACAGCCAGCTCAGCCCGCAGGAGAAGCAGGACATCATCGCGTTCCTGCAGTACGTCCAATCTGACCAGGACCCGGGCGGTTGGGGGCTGGGAAGGTTCGGCCCCGCCACCGAGGCGCTGGCCATCTTCCTGTTCGGCATGGTCGGGTTGGCATTCGCGATGTTGTGGATTGCGGGGAAGTCATGAGCGCGGGTCACCACGACTCGGGCGAGGCCAAGGCGGGCGGCTCGGATCCGTCCCCTGGCGTCACGGAGTCGGTCGAACCATCTGGCAAGAACGGCGCGCACAGCGGCGTGTTCGACGCAGACCAGGTGTACGACTCGGATGCTGCCGAGCCGTCCCGGTTTGACCTGGTCAGTGAGGCGTTGCGGCGCGATGGTGTGGAGATCCTGCACTACGAGCCGCGGTTCCCGGTGCCAGGCACCAAAGAGGAGAAGCGGGTGGTGCGACTGGTCGCCAGCTGCTTCATGCTCACCGGTCTGGCGGCGCTCGCCTTCGTGGCGGTTTACATCTTCTGGCCCTGGGAGTACCAGCACGGCGGTATCACAAATGCCACCAAGTGGTACACCCCGCTGCTGGGCATCACGCTTGGCATCGCGCTGTTGGGCGTGGGCTTCGGCATCACCATCTGGGCGAAGAAGCTGCTGCCCGAAGAGATCGCGATGCAGGACCGTCACGACGGCCCTTCCGCGCAGGAAGATCGCAAGCTCACCGCCGCGATGCTGGCGCAGACCGGCGAGGACACCGGCGTGGCCCGACGTCCGCTGCTGAGGGGGGCGCTGCTCGCCGGGGTGGCTCCGCTCGGGCTGGCGGCGGTGGTCCCGCTGGGTGCGTTGATCAAGGACCCGCACAAAGACGAGCCGTTGATGCGCACCGGGTTCGACCCCAGGCTCAACGACGGCAAGCCGGTGCGCCTGGTGCACGAGGAGGGCACCCCGATCCGTCCCGAGGACGTGAGCGTGGGTGGTCAGCTCACCGTGTTCCCGGGCATTCCGGGGGGCGCCACCAACAAGTACGCCGACTCTCCCACCCTGTTGATCCACCTGCGGGAGGAGGACGCGGCGCTGACCCGGAGCAACGCGGTTCCGGCCAACCAGGAGGCGCAGTGGGGCAATTACGTCGCGTACTCCAAGATCTGCACGCACGTGGGCTGCCCCGCCAGCCTGTACGAGCAGCAGACGAACAAGCTGCTGTGCCCCTGCCACCAGTCGCAGTTCTTGATCACAGACAACGCCCGACCGGTGTTCGGACCAGCCACCAGACGCCTGCCGCAACTGCCGATTACGGTGGATGAGGAAGGCTTTTTCGTTGCCAAGTCCGACTACACAGTGCCGGTCGGACCTTCCTTCTGGGAGCGGCCATGAAGCGACGCAAGTTTGACCCGAAGCAGCTTCCGGGGCAGGCCGCCGGCGCAATGGACGACCGGCTGCAGCTGGCCAAGGGGTTCCGCGCCGGGCTGATGAACAAGGTCTTCCCGGACCACTGGTCGTTCCTGCTTGGCGAGATCGCTCTGTTCTCTTTCATCCTGTTGCTGCTCACCGGCACTTTCCTGGCGCTGTTCTTCGACCCCTCCATGGAGGAGGTCATCTACAACGGCGCCTACACCCCGCTGCGGGGTGTGCCGATGTCCAAGGCGTACGCGTCCACGCTCGATCTCTCGTTCGAGGTGCGCGGCGGGCTGATCATGCGGCAGATGCACCACTGGGCCGCGCTGCTGTTCATGGCGGCGATCCTGGTGCACATGTTCCGGATCTTCTTCACCGGAGCGTTCCGCAAGCCTCGTGAGATCAACTGGATCATCGGGATCCTGCTGTTCAACATCGGCTTCTTCGAGGGCTTCCTGGGCTACTCGCTTCCGGATGACGGGCTTTCCGGCACCGGGCTCCGCATCGCCAGCGGGATCACGCTCTCGATACCGGTGATAGGCACCTGGGCTCACTTCGCGCTGTTCGGGGGCGAGTTCCCCGGCACAGAGATCATTCCCAGGTTCTACATCCTGCACGTGTTCCTGCTCCCGGGCTTGTTGGCCGCTCTGGTGGTCGCGCACGTCGGCCTGGTGTTCAAGCAGAAGCACACCCAGTGGCCGGGCCCGATGCGCACCGAGCACAACGTGGTCGGTTACCGGATGATCCCGAACTACATGTCGAAACAGGCCAGCTTCTCGATGATCGTGTTCGGCGTGATCGCACTGATGAGCGGCTTGTTCCAGATCAACCCGGTGTGGTTGTTCGGCCCGTACCAGGGTGCGGTGGTGTCTTCAGGCAGCCAGCCCGACTGGTACGTGATGATGATGGACGGCATGGTCCGGCTCTTCCCGCCGTGGGAGTTCCGCGGCCTCGGCCATACCATTCCCGCCGCGTTCTTCCCGGCGGTGTTGGGCCTCGGGCTGGTGATCACCCTGGTGGCGGTCTATCCGTTCCTGGAACGAAGATTCACCAAGGACACCGGTCACCACAACCTGCTGCAGCGGCCGCGGGACGTGCCTGCCCGCACCGGGCTGGGCGCGATGGCGATCGCGTTCTACATGGTGATGTTCCTGACCGGCGCCAACGACGTGATCGCCGACAAGTTCAACATCAGCTTGAACGCGATGACCTGGATGGGTCGGATCGGCGCCATCGTGATTCCGGCGGCGGCGTACTACGTCACGTACCGGATCTGTCTGGGGTTGCAGCAGCACGACCGCGAGGTCCTCGGACACGGCGTGGAGACCGGCATCATCAGGCGGCTTCCGAACGGCAAGTTCGTCGAGGTGCACCAGCCGCTGGCCGAGCCGGACGAGCACGGCCACGCCGAGCTGGAGTACGCCGGCGCCCCGGTGCCGAAGAAGATGAACCGGTTGGGCGCTTTGGCCCCAGCGGTGAAGGGCTTCTTCGTGCCGGTGGAACAGCCGGCCCCACCGCCGTCGGAGGCGCCGATCTCCCCAGCGCCGAAGCGGGAAGAGATCACCACCGGCAGCAACCGGTAGCAGCAGAAAACCGAAGACCGCCAGGCCCATGCCTGGCGGTCTTCGGTTTCTCACGAAAAGCGGCCCGATCGCCCCCCGGCGCAGTGATCAGTCGGCTGGCCCGCTCAGTCGCCGGTTTCGAACCCGATCGAGAAGGCCTCCTCCAAGTCGTGCTTGGAGTACGCCCGGAACGCGATGTGGGTGTCGGTGTCGGTGACGCCTGGCACCTTGCTGATCCCTCCCGCGATCACTTCGGCGATCTGCTCGAACTCCCGCACCCGTACGATCGCGATGAGGTCGACGTCGCCCGCGACCGAGTAGACCTCGCTCACCCCGTCCAAGTCGGCGAGGGTCTGGGCGACTTCCGGGATTGAGTCGGTGGCGCAGTCAATGGAGACGATCGCGGTGATCACCTGAGGCTCCTCGTTGGCTTCTGGCGGCCGGATGGCCGTGTGATGGTGTGATCTGCGAAGGGGGCCGTGCCCACCTGCGCTGAATAACAGCCCTTGGCACTCTAGTTAAGTCTGATGGTGCCCTCGGCGTGCAGGTTCGCCGCCTCGTAGTCCGCGGGTGTGCCGCAGTCGATGAACACGCCGCGGTACGGGACCAGGTCGAGCTCGCCCCGCGCCTCAGCCGGGCGCCACGCGGTCTTCACCAGGTCGCTGGGGTGGACCGGCAGGTCCTTCACCAGGTTCCACGGCAGCAGCGACATCCCCGCGAAGCGCACGTCCCGCTGATCGCCGAACTCTCCGACCACATCGGGCTGGGCGGGCGTGACCAGGATCCGCACCGCCATGCCGTCCCAGCCGGACAGCATGGCCGCCACCGCCTCCGCCCCCGACTGTGGGCCGCCGGCCAGCGGCGAGGTGAGCGGCGGTGAGGTGAGCGGCGGTGAGGCGCTGGTGTCAGGCCTGCCTCGGGCGTCACGCCGACCCGTGCCGCCTGGCGCGAGGTACGCGTCCGCGTTGCACACCAGCACCGCCCGGCCCGCGATCCAGTCCCTCAGGTTCGCCACCGCCCCCGAGGTGCCGAGCGCGGGAGGCTGCTCCACGGACAGATGCGCCCGGTCGGCCACGTGCGTCACGACCTGGTCCGCCAGATAGCAGGCGTTGACGGCGACCCGGCTCGGTCCCGCCAGCCCGGCCAGCTCAAGCCGGCGCAACGTCAAGTCGAGCAGCGAGGTCCCGCCCACCGGGCACAGTGCCTTGGGGCGGGTCAAGGTCATCGGCCGTAGCCGGACGCCTTCCCCGGCGGCCAGCACCACGGCGCAGAAGCTCACGGTGTCACCGGTAACCCAGGTACGGCCCGATGCCGTACTCGGCGAGCAGACGTGCGGTGGGGACCGTCAGTGGCGGCAACGCGTCAAGGTGGTGCCATTGCGCTTCGAGCACCTCGCCTCCGTCCACCGTGATCTGATGACTGTCCGGGTCAACGGTCACTTCGAACACGAAGTCGACCCAGCGGCCCTCGGGGTGCGCCACCGCGTTCGGAATCGCGGGGGAGAGGCCTTCTGCCGGCACGGACAGGCCGCTCTCCTCACGAAGTTCACGCGCCGCGCATACCACCGGGGTCTCGCCTCGGTCGGAGATGCCTCCCGGCAGCGACCAGCCGTGGCCGGGAGGCTGGCGTAGGAACAGCATCCGGTTGTTCGGGTCGCGCACCAGAACCACCGAACCCACGGTGTACGTGGGCACCGCCAACCTCACCAAACGGCGGCGCAGCCCCCGAGGCAGCCGGTAGAAAATCTGGTACCCGTAGCCCCGGAGTCGAGAGCCGACCGAACCTTGGCGCTTCATGACCGTCAGCCTAAGGCCTGTAGATCTTGATCGGGCGAGACGGGACCGGAGCCCAGGCGCTAGCGGCGCCGGGCGTCGTCCGGCGCGTCCACCGCTGCGATCAGCCGGCCAGCCACCTCATCGGCTTCCAGCCGGCCCTCAGCGATCGCCATGTAGAGAGCTTCGACGTCCGGGTACCCGAGCCCACGGGCCAACGCCGCCAACACCCCGTCACTGGCCAACGCCCGCTCCTGGCGGCGTAGCGACACGATGACGGCGAGCCGGCCCGCCTCGATCTTCTTGGCCAGCTCGCCGCTCTGCCGCTCCGGGGAGTCCGCGTCGCGGCCGTCGTACCACTGGGCGATCTGCAGCAGCGCGTCGGCGCTCTTGACCGCGCCGAGCCACTCTTGGGACGGGCCGGGGTAGTCATTGCCCTTGGCGGTGATGACCTCCACCACGTCCCCGTCGTCCAGCGCCGCGGTGACGGAGGCGATCCGGCCGTTGACGTACGCGCCGATCAGCCGGTCGCCGGTCGGGGTGGAAATGCTGTATGCGACATCCACCGGGGTGGCCCCGGCGGGCAGCAGCGCCTGGTCGCCGAGTGTGGTGAACACCTGAATCTGGCCCACCGACAGGTCGCTGCGCAGCGACGTCAGGAACGCCGTGGAGTCGGTGGCGTCCCGCTGCCAGTCCAGCAGCCGGCGTAGCCAGGCAAGCTCCTCACGGTCGCCGTCCGGCTCTACCGGGAGCCGTTCCAGCGCGCGGCGTCGAAAAACGATCAGCGCCGCCGCTTTGCGTGCCGCGGCCCGGCGGCTGGACGGCTGCTCCCGGTCACGTGGCGGGGCCTCGCCCACGTCGCCTGCCTCCGCGGCACGAGCCTGGTCACGGCGGCCGTTGAGGCTGCTGCGTTTGCGGTAGTGGGCGACGATGCCGTACTCGGCGGTGTGGTGCATCTCCTCGGTGCGGAGCAGCACTTCGAGGGGTTCGGCACCGGGCCCGATCACGGTGGTGTGCAGCGACTGGTACAGGTTGAACTTGGGGGTGGCGATGAAGTCCTTGAACCGCCCCGGGGCGGGCCGGTAGAGCCCGTGCACGGCACCGAGAGCCGCGTAGCAGTCCGTGGCTTCGCCATTGACCCGGATGATCAGCCGGGGCGGATCGTACGGGTCGGGCACCGGGCTGGCCTGCATGTCGGAGTAGATGGACCAGTAGTGGCGCGCCCGTTCGGCGACCTTGGCGCTCACCCGTACCAGGCGGAGCTGCTGCTTGACCTGGTCGATCACCTGGGTCAGGTCGCAGTCGCGTCCGGCTCGCGCCTTCACGTGGCCGTCGATCAGGGCGTACGTCTCGGGCTCCAGAGTGGCCAGGACCAGGTCTTCCAGCTCTCGCTTGACCACATGCAGCCCGAGCCGGTCGGCCAGCGGCACCAGCACGTCACGGGTGGCGTTGGCGATCCGCACCTGGGAGGCGCGTGACTTGAATTTCAAGGTGCGCATGTTGTGCAGCCGGTCGGCCAGCTTGATCACCAACACCCGGACGTCCTGACCGGCGGCGACGATCATCTTGCGGATCGTCTCCGCCTCGGCGGACGCGCCGAAGAACACAGCGTCCAACTTGGTGACCCCGTCCACCAGGTGGGCGACCGAGGGGCCGAAGTCGGAGCGCAGCGCCTCCAGCGTGTACGTGGTGTCTTCCACGGTGTCGTGCAGCAGCGCCGCGGCCAGGGTGACGGTGTCCATTCCCAGCTCAGCCAGGATGTGGGCGACCGCGATCGGGTGGCTGATGTACGGCTCGCCGCTGCGCCGCACCTGGCCGTCGTGCATCTTGTGGGCGACGGCGTGGGCCCGGTGCAGCAGGGGCAGGTCCACGCGGGGCTGGTTGCCGCGGTGGGCCCGCACCAGCGACTCGTACGGAGAGTGCTGTCTGGTCGGCCAGGGGAGCATCGCGCGTACGAAGCGGGACAGCATCTCGCCGCTGGAGTCGGAGCTGCGGTTGACGGGCCTCGGCCCCAGGGGCGCGACGGAGTCGGCGTTGATGTCCACTCCTGCCACCTCCGACCGTGCCGATCATGGCGACCTGGCATGTGCGCCCAATCCTGGCGACTTCGTCTACATAGTAGTGAAAGGTCACTTGGATCACACGGACAGAGAGTCCGATTTCTCACCGGATGCGGCCCGGGAATGTCTGGCTCAGTGATCGTTTCTGCCAGTTTGGGTAATCCGGAGCAGCCGCCGCGACGGGGGTCAGGCGGTGAAGCGGGTCGGCCGGCTTCCCGGCCGGGGCAGGCCGCGTTCGGCGAAGGGGTCCACAGCGGAGGCGGCCGTCTCGGCGCGTCGCAGCAGGTCGCGCCAACGGGCTGCCCCGGAGACTCGATACGCCCAGCCGCGGTCAGCCTGCACCAGCCTGGTGTCCGAGCGTTCCAGCCAGGCCAGGATCCGCTCCGTCTCCTCGACGCTGGCGCAGGGTGTGGGGCCCGGACCTGCGGTGACGGTCTCAGCGGTGGCCAGCAGCACGTCCAACGTGGCCCGAGGGTGGGCGCGGGGAGGGGAGGCGCCCGCGGCGACCAGCCGGCCCCTGCGTACCACCGCGATCTCCCAGCCCTTCGCCTCGGACGGACGTGCCGCGACCAGCTCGCCGATGGACGTGAGGCTGCTCAGCCGCTGCATCCGCACCGCCGCCCGCAGGAAAGCCACCAGCCGGGTGCGAAGGCTCGCGGCGTCCTCGTAGCGTTGGGCGTTGGCGAGCGTGCCGATCCGCTCCAGCAGCCGGTCCAGCAGCACCGCCGGGTCGCCGGTGGCGGCGGCGGTGAACGCGTCCGTGTGAGCGGCGTAGTCGGCAACCGAGATGCGATGCTCACACGGGGCCGGGCAGCGTCCCATTTCGGCCAGCACGCAGGCCGGACTGGTCGTGCGCAGGCTCAGTCGAGGGGTGCACTGGCGTAACGGCAGGGCTTCGTGGGCCGCGGCCATCGCCAGCTCCGCGTGCTTCCGGGAGGAGAACGGACCCAGGTAGACCGCGCCATCGTCGCGGAGCTGCCCCACCAGGGACAACCGGGGGTACGGCTCCTGGGTCAACTTCAGCCAGCTGACCCGTTCCGGGAACTTGGAACGCCGGTTGTACGGGGGCTTGTGCGCCGCGATCAGCCGCAGCTCTCGCACTTCGGCCTCGAGGGAATGAGCGCACTCGATCGAGTCGACCCGCTCGGCGGCGTTGAGCATCTCGGAGATCCGGGAGCGGGACTCAGCCGCGGTGAAGTAGCTGCGCACCCGGGTGGCCAGGTTGTTGCTGACCCCGATGTAGAGGGGACGCTCGCGGGCGTCGCGGAACACGTACACCCCGGGGACGGCGGGCACCCCGTCGGCGAGGTGACGTTTGCGGCGTTGCGCCGGGGTCACCGCGCGGCAGAACTCGATCAGCTCCGGGAGCGTCTGCACCCGCTGATTGCCCACCCGCGCCAGCAGGCCGTGCAGCACGTCCACGGTGGCGCGGGCGTCCGCGAGGGCGCGGTGGCACGGCTCGTGGGAGGCGTGGAAGAAGCGCGCCAGGGTGGCCAGTTTGCAGTTCGGGACCTCGTCGCGGGTGAGCGCGCGCCGAGCCACCGTCACCGTGTCCACCACCTGGAATCTCGGCCACGGGTAGCCCTGCCCAGCGCAGGCGGCCTTCAAGAACCCGACGTCGTACGGCGCGTTGTGGGCCACCAGCACCGCGCCGTGGGCGAACTCCAGGAAGCTCGGCAGCACTGACTCGATCCGCGGCGCCTCGACCACCATGGTGTCGGTGATGCCGGTCAGCACCGCGATGAACGGCGGGATCCCGACGCCCGGGTTGACCAGGGTCTCGAACTCGCCGAGGATCTCGCCGCCACGTACTTTCACCGCGCCGATCTCGGTGATGCCGGCGCCGTCCGGGGCGCCGCCGGTGGTCTCCAGGTCGACCACCACGAAGGTGGTCTCGCGCAGCGGCGCATCCAGCTCGTCGAAGGCGCCCTGCACATACTTCTGGCCCGAGGTCGATTGATCCCGGGATGCGAGCATGCGGACGACCGTATGTGCCGAGTACGACGTTTTCCTCGACGGCACGCCGTGGCCGCACCCCGGGTGAGAGACACGGAACACGAACGGCTGATCGCCGTGAGGCGGCCGCCTGGACGGCAGGTGGCAGATCAGGTGTAGAGGGCGTCCAGTCGGTCCCGGTACTTGTCCTCGACCGCCTTGCGCTTCACCTTCAGGGACGGCGTCATCTCACCGGCCTCAATCGACAGGTCCCGCTCCAGGATCACGAACTTCTTGACGGTCTCCCACCGGTTCAGCTGCTGATTGAGCTCGCCGACGTACGCCTCGACCATCTGGTGCGCCTGAGGCGAGCCTGCGATCTCGGCGTACGAGCGCTCGCCCATGCCCTGCTGCTGGGCCCACGTCGCGATCGCGTCCGGATCCAACGTGATCAGCGCGGAGCAGTAGTTGCGCTCCGAGCCGTGGACCACGATCTGGCTCGCGTACGGGCAGATCACCTTGAACAGGCCCTCGATGTGCTGCGGGGCCACGTACTTGCCGCCGGAGGTCTTGAACAGGTCCTTCTTGCGGTCGGTGATCCGCAGAAACCCGTCGCTGTCCAGCTCGCCGATGTCGCCGGTGTGGAACCAGCCGTCGTCGGCAAGGGTCTCGCGGGTCTGGTCCTCGAGGTGGTGGTAGCCGTCCATCACTCCGGGACCCTTGATCAGGACCTCGCCGTCGGGGGCGATCTTCACTTCGCTGCCTTGGAAGATCGGGCCGACCGTGCCGAACTTGAAGTCGTCGGGATGGTTCACGAAGGTGCCGGCTGAGGTCTCGGTGAGCCCGTACCCCTCAAGGATCAGGATCCCCGCGGCGTGGAACCACTCGGCGAGCTCTTTGCTCAGGGCCGCGGCGCCGGAGATGAAGAACCGCACCCTGCCGCCGAAGCGGGCTCGAATCTTGGAGAAGACCAGCTTGTCTGCCACCTTGTGCTGCAGCGCCAGCATGCCGCCCACCCGCTGGCCCCGGCGCCGGCGGCGGGAGACCTCCAGCCCGACCCGGAACGCCCACGCGAAGATCTTCGCCTTCGCGCCGCCTTCGGACTCGGCCATG
>JBOGDL010000012.1:0-13982 GCA_050701815.1 Micromonosporaceae bacterium
CCGCCCTGGCCATGCGCCGCGGCGGTCGCGGCGGCTCAGCAACACGTTCTTATCGCGTAGAAGCGCTGCCACAGTACCGAGGTGAGGGAAGTGTCGCAGGACCTACGACATGCGCTGACCCGGTTGCGGGAAAGCGGCGACCTGGTGACCATCGATCAGCCGCTGAGCTGGGAGTACGAGCTCGCAGCCGTGCTGTGGGAGCTGCAACAAGGCCCGGCGGCGCTGTTTGCCAACGTCACCGGCTACCGCACCCCGGTGGTCGGCAACCTGTTGAACCGACGCGACAAGCTGGCCACCTCCCTGGGCATTCCCGCAGAGCAGCTCCAATCGCACCTGGCCGAGGCGCTGGCGAACCCGATCCCACCAACGGTCTCCGAGACCGGCCCCTGCCTGGAAACGCGGCATCCCGGGGAGGTGGACCTGACCGAGCTGCTCCCGATCCCCCTGATCAGCGAGTCAGACGGCGGCCGGTACATCTCCGCTGGGGTGTTGATCTGCAAAGACCCTGACACCGGGCGACGGAACATGGCGATCTGCAGGGTGCAGGTCAAAGCTCCCGGAATGGTCGGTGTGTACATGGCGCCGACCCACTCTCGCGGCATGCTCTCCAAGCACCGCGCCCGCGGCTCCAGAATGGAGGTCGCGATCGCGATCGGGCTGCATCCGGGTCTGATGGCGGCCTCCCAGTTCCTCACCCCGCTGGATGAGACTCACCTCGCCGGCGGACTGTTCCGCGAACCGATGGAGCTGACCCGGGCCCGTACGGTGGATCTTGAGGTCCCGGCGTACGCGGAAGTGGTCCTGGAAGGGACCATCGACCCGCACGAGGCCGAGCCGGAAGGGCCCTTCGGCGAATTCCCCGGCACCTACGCGCCGCAGCGGCCCAACCCGGTGATCAGGCTGAGCGCGGTTGCCACCCGCACCGACCCGATCTTCCAGATGATCGTCGGCGGGCGTCACCCCGAGCACCTGGTCACCGGCGCCATCGCCCGAGAAGCCGGCCTGTACGAGGCGATCCAGGCCGTGGTCCCCTCGGTGACCGCGGTACGGCTCACCGCAGGCGGCACCTGCCGCTTCCACGCCGTGGTGTCGATCCGCAAGCACTTCCCCGGGGAAGGCCGCCTTGCGATCCTGACCGCGTTCGCGAAGCAGGACCTGATCAAACACGTCACTGTGGTCGATGACGACATCGACATCGGCAACCCGGTGGACGTGGAGTGGGCGGTGGCGACCCGGATGCGAGCGCATGAGGACCTGGTGACGGTTCCCCAGATGAAGTCCAACCCGGTCGATCCGATGTCGATCGGGGGCGCCATCACCAAGCTCGGCATCGACGCCACGCTGCCGGTTGACGCGGCGTCGGAGACCCGGCAGCGGGTCGACGTGCCCAGAGGGGTCAGGGACAAGATCCGGTCCGCCTTGCCGGATATCGTCGGGACCAGCACGTCGGACCCACCGCCGTCAGCTTGAGGCACGGAGAGGAAGCCGCCCTGCGATGAACGACACAATGCGCGCATACGTGCAGTGGGCTGACATTGGCGACGCGGAACGCACCCACGATTTCCAGGCGTACGTCAAGAACATCGCCGAAGCCCGCCACGTCACCCGGCGGGTGCTGCGGATCGTCGACGATCAGGCCAAGCGGAACGGCTTGGAGCCGTTGCTGCACCAGGCGTTGCTGCAGGTGTACGGCTCCGCCAGCGGCGAAGGCATCACGGTGAGCCGGTTGGCGGATCGACTCGACGTGGCCGCCGCGTTCGCGTCCCGCCTGGTGCGCCGCCTGGAAGACATGGCTCTGGTACGGCGTCAGCCCTCGGCCGGCGATCGTCGGTCGACGAACGTGATCGCCACCGACGCGGGGATCGAGAAGCTGGCCGCCATCGACGCCGACGTCCACTACCACGTGGCCTACCTGCAGCATCAGCTGACCGAAGCGCAGCGACTCTCGGCGCTGTCCATTTACGCCTTCTACGTGGGCCTCGACCCGGACTCCAGCATCGCCAAGGCGATACGGGACCGCGCCACCGCCGGGCAGGACTGACCCACAGGCAGCCCCGGCGGGGTCAGGCGCGATCCTGCCGCAGAGTCCAGCGGCCGCGGACCGCTCGCGGCGCGGGGCGCTCAGGCTCGCTGCCAGCGCCAGCCACCGGCTTGACCGCCACCCACAGGTGCTGCCCCGCCGTGACGTGCCGCTGCACCGCGCCGACCATGTGCTGGTCCCCGCTGGTCGCGGGCAGATCCGCCACCACCTCCGTCCACTCGCGTGCCGAGGCGCCGTCTTCCCAGTCGTGCAACTGGTACTGGATTTGGTAGGAGTCGCCTGGACGCAAGCCCGTGACGTGCAGGTACGCCTGCGCGTCCACCCAGGAGCTGATCTCAGGCACGTAACCCGGGAAGTCTCCGTCGGCGTGCAGGTCCTCCTGGTCCCGGTGCTCCCTGTCCCACCGGATCATGGTCCACTCGTTCCAGGGCAGGGTCTGTTCCTTGGCCTTTCCCAGCGCGGTGCGGATCGGCATGTCGTCGTCTCCTAACAGGGCCCGCTTCACAGCGTCCAGCAGCACATCTCTCGGAAACCCGGGGCCGGGGTCGGTGTGGCTGCCACCCCAGGCGCGACGCACATCGTCGTGGGTGGTCAGCCCCTTGGCGCCAGCGCGTAGCTGAGCCACGGTCAGCCAGCGAGCCGGGATGTCCCAGTGCCGGCACTCCCGGGCCATCTGACGCGCCGCGGCGTGGATGTCGTCCGGATCGGCCAGCCACCGGGAACGCGACCAGGTGACATGACCGGTGAACTCGTACGCGATGCCACCGTTGTTGCCTTCGGTGTTGCCGGCGTGCCACGCCACCAGGTCGGTGTTCAGGGACTGGACCAGCTCGCGATCGTCGACGTAGTAGTGGCTGGAGACCGAGTCGGGGCGGCGCTGGGCGTAGCCCGCCTCGTCTCGCGCGCTGGCGGTGTTCGCGGTGCAGTGGACCACGAGCAACTTCTTCTGGGTGCGATAGCCGCCGTAGTGGCGGGGCGGGCCGAGGTAGGGAAGATCCCGATAGAGGGGCACTGTCAACCCCTTCCGGCGCTGCCGCGCAGCGCACGTGGCGTGAGGTCGAAATAGTTGGGAATCGGGGGACTGGGTCTATTTTTGCTGGTCACAGGGGAAAAGCACAACACCGTACGTGATCTGGTCGGTCACCCACCGCACCCTTCTCGGTTCCGGCCGCGCCGGGAGGCCGCACCGGGCAAGCTGCGCCGGGCAGCAGTTGCCGTCAGCCGAGAGCTCGACTGATCGCCTGGGCCGCCGCGACCACGCGGGAGGCAGCGGCGTCCACGTCAATGGCGCCGCTCAGCGACACCACCGCCACGCTGGCGACCGCGTCACCTCCACCTGGTCGGTGGATCGGGGCCGCGACCGCGATCGTTCCCGGCTGAACCTCGCTCTGGCTGATGGCGTGTCCCACGGCACGGGCCTGCGTGACCTGGGGCCGCTCCCCCGGAGTCGGCGCCCTCCCGGCGAGCAGGGCGATGGAAGACGCGCCCCGCTCGAAGGTGTGCCGCAACCCGGGACGGTACGCGACGTGCACATCGGTGTGGCGTGGTTCGGCCGCCGCCAGGCACACCGCCTCACCGTCGTCTTCGATGGTGATGAACGCGGTGGCCCCCACGTCAGCGGCCAGGCTCGCCAGCGCCGGCGCGGATGCGGTCTGCAGGTCGCTCGACAGCCGGCTGCTGAGCGCGAGCAGCCCGGTGCCGAGCCGTACCCGGCCATCGCCCATACGCACCACCAGCCGGTGATGCTCCAGCGTGCGGAGCAGGCGATACACCACAGAGCGATCCACTCCCAGCTCGGTGGCCACCGCGGCGACCGACAGCGGATCACCGGCGTCTGCCAGCACCTCGAGCACCCTGATTCCACGGTCCAAGGTCTGAGCGCCCGATTTGTCTGGCGCCTTGACGCTCGACACCGCAGAAGGCTGCACCGTCAACCACCTACTCCCCGCACCCCGGCCCCCGTCGAGCCAGGTCCTCAGCTCGGCGTACGAGACAAGAATTCCTGCATCAGCTCCGCCAGAGCGGAAGGGTTCTCGTCCATCGGGTAGTGTCCCGCGTCCGCGAGCACGTGCAGCTCGCAGGTCGGGTAGCACCGCCCCCATGTCTGCCGCACCCGCTCCAGCGGGTACGCCGGATCATGCTCGCCCACCACCACGCTCACGGGCGTGGTGATACCCGCGATCCGTTCGGTGATGTCGGCGCCGGTCCAACTGGTGAGGTAGCTGTCCAGCGCGGCCGGCGATGTGCTGGCGGCCGAGGCAGCGGCCATCGCCTCGCACCACTGCTCCTCGTGCTTGCCGCCGGTGGAGGCGCCGAAGATCGCGGCCCGGGTCGTGAGGTCGACGACCGCCTTCCGGAAGACGGCTTCCCGTGGCCCCAGCGGGCTGCCCGACGCCGGCACCGGGCTGATCCCGAACAGGCCGCAGACCCGCTGCGGCGCCGCCGCCATCACAAGCTGCGCCGCCACCCCGCCCATCGAGTGCGCGACCAGCGAAAACTCGTCCCAGCCGAGGTGGTCGAGCCGAGCCAGCACATCGCGGGCCGCCTCGTCCATGGTGTGCTCGCCAGCCTCGCCGATTCGTCCGCCGTAGCCCCTGAAGTCGAGGAACGCGTACGTGAAGCGCTGCCCGTCCAGGTGCGGCCAGAGCGGTGACCACGAGTCCGCCCCGCCCAGCCAGCCGTGCAGCACGGCCACCCGCCGGGGACCGTCACCCAACAGGAGACCGCCCGGAATCGGCTTCGGCTCCGGGCTGAGCTGCGGGCCGGGGCCGGGGCTGCGCTGCGGCTGTGCGCCAAGCGGCGGGCCGGGACTGCGCTGCGGCTGCGGGCCGGCGGTCATCGCGCGCTCAATGACGAGCGGGCGTTCAGCTGCCCCGGCTCAAACCCGGCTGTCACCTGATAGCCCCGCATCAGCTCGGCCAGCTCCGGTTCCGAGATCACCTCGGTGATGTCGCGGAACCCGTCCGGCGCGCGCTCGTGCACCACCTGCAGCACCCTCATATCTGCCATCTTCCGGTTGGCTTCGATCACCCGCGACGTGGCCGGGATCCGAGCCTGGTCGTACGCCCGCAGCGCCGCGGGAACCGCACCGTGCTCGCGCAGCAGCTTGGCCAGCGTACGGGCGTCCAAGATCGCCTGCGAGGTGCCGTTGCTGCCGCTGGGGTACATCGGATGCGCCGCGTCCCCCAGCAGCGTCACCCCGCCGAACGACCATTGCGGCAACGGATCGCGGTCCGTCATGGGGTACTGGAAAACCTCGTCCGCGGCCTCGATGATGTCGGTGACCCGCACCGAGCCGCAGCGCCAGCCCCGGTATCGCCGCAGCAGCGGCGCCCGGTCGACCCGCTGGTTCCAGTCGCTGTGCGAGGTCAACGGAGGGTCCACCTTGATGGTGCAGCCCCAGTTGAAGATCACCTCGCCGTTGACATCCTTGATCGGGTACAGCATGAACCGCTGATCGTGGTGCCCGGCGAACAGCACCGCTTTCTGGTTCAGGAACTCATGGTCGACGCGGGCCACGCCGCGGAACATCATGCACCGGTTCCACTCCGGGTCTCCCTCGTCGGGGAACAGCTGGGACCGCACCGTCGACTTGATGCCATCGGCGCCTATCAGCAGATCGCACTGCTCCGCCTGGGCGCCGCCGGACTGGGACTGGGCGGACTGGGCGGACTGGGCGGACTCCAGCGTGGCGGTGACGCCTGCCCCGGTCTGCTCGAAGCCACGCAACGGCATCCCGGTGACGACAGCCTGCACGCCGAGTCGATCCTGCACCGCGTCCAGCAGCAGCCGTTGCAGCGCTCCCCGATGCACCGACACCTGTGGCCAGGCGTGCCCAGCGGCCCGGCCCCGCGGCACCGCGGCGATCCGCCCGCCGTGCTGGTCGTAGTAGAGGGTGGAGGCGACTTCCAGGCCGATCTCGCGCACCTGGTCACGTAGGCCCAGCTCGTCCAACTCCCGCACCGCGTGCGGCAACACGTTGATGCCGACCCCGAGCGGACGGATCTCCGGGGCCGCCTCGTAGGCCCGCAGCTCATCGAAGCCTGCCGCGTGCAGGCTCAACGCGGCGGCCAGACCACCCAGGCCACCGCCCGCGATCACGATCTTCATGCGTCTCTCCTCTCCTGGCCGGCTTCAGGCCGCGGGGTCATTGCTAGCGCCTGGGCCTCAGGGCCGGCCGTTGACCTGTTCCGGCTCGCCGATCCCCTCCGCCCGCACCTGGCGCAGCATGGCCGCGTCCAGCAGCCATTCCCGCGCCCGCACCGGGTCGGCGGCGACGGCCGCCATCGCGGCCTGGTTTTCCGCCCGGCGCACCGGATCCCGCTCCGCCAAGCTGGTGGTGTTGCGGTGGGTCTGGGCTCGCACATGCGTGCGCGCGAACTCGCGGCGGCGCTGCGCGTACACGTCCAACTCGCGGGGCGAGGCGCCGTCCTGGACGATCCGCGCCAGCCGGCGGGAGAGGTCGAACGCGTCATGCACGCCACTGTTCAACCCCATCCCCCCGAACGGGCTGTTGACGTGGGCGGCGTCCCCCAGCAGCAGCACCCGGCCCACCCGGAACGTGTCGGCCACCCGCTGGTGCACCCGGTAGATCTGACGCTGAATCACCTGGTACGGCTGATCGCTGCGGACCACCCGCTGCAGCCGGCGTTCGCCTTCTTCAACGGTGATCGCGGCGGACTCGTCTCCGGGGCGGACGCTGAACAGCACCCGCCACACGTCCGGGATCCGCAACAGCATCATGTACTCGTCGGGGTCAGCGATGTAATTGACCAGGCGGATGTCGGTCAGGTGCCGCTCAAACGGAAACGTGGTGCTCAGCAGCAGGAACCGATCCTGGTACGTCAACCCGTCGAAGGCGACTCCCACGCTCTTGCGCACCGTGCTGGCGGCGCCGTCGGCGCCGCACACGTACGGGGCGTCCACGGTCGAGATCTCGCCGCCCTGATCGACCCGCACCTGCACCCGGTCGGGCAGCTGCTTCACCCCGACCACCTGCGATCCGAACCTGAGCTCGGCGTGGCTGAATTCGGCGACGTGCTGCTGCAGCAGCCGCACCAGCTTGTACTGCTCGTACTGCAGCCGGTACGGGAACGGCGTGTCGTCGGTCAGCACCTGCAGGTCGAACTCCGCGAACACACCCCGCTGCCGGTCGCGCATCTGGAAGTGGCGCGCCACCAGCCCGGCTTCGATCATCTCGCCGGCGAGGCCCACGCTGTCGTACAACTCCAGGGTCGGGGGGTGGAACGTGGACGCCCGCCACTCCGTGTTCGGCTCCTCGCCAGCCTCCAGCACGAGCACCGGCAGCCCCAGCCGCGCCATCACGTACGCCACGGTCAACCCGACCGGCCCGGCCCCGACCACCACGATCGGCCCGTCCGCAGAACTCATGAAACCTCCGGCCACATGACTGACTCCGACCCCCGCACCCTGGCGTCACCCGCGGCTCATCGACGTGTCGAGGGCGTGTCCTAGTCCGTTGACACCCACGGCGTGAGCCAAGCGGCCGTGTATTTGACGATCCAGGTGAAGAGCACCCCGACCAGGGAGACCGTGACGATCCCGACGAACATCTGCTGGTTCAGGAAGACCGCGCGACTGTTGAAGATCAGGTAGCCCAGGCCGTCAGCACCGACCACCGACTCCGCCGCCACCAGGATCAGCACGGAGATCCCCGCCGAGATCCGCAACCCGACGAAAATCTCCGGCAGCGCGGCCGGCACCAGCACGTGGCGGAACATCTGCAGCCGGGTCGCCTGGAAGGTCTTCGCGGCTTCCCGATAACCCTCGGCGACCGTGAGCACCGCCGACATGGTCGCGATCCAGACGAAGAAGAACACCGTGACCGCGATCACCGCGATCTTGGGAGCGTCCGCGATGCCGAACATGGAGATGAAGATCGGCAGGATCGCCAGCTTCGGGATCGTGTAGAGCGCGTCCAGCATCGGTTCCAGCGCCGCCCGCAACCACTGCATCGTTCCCATCAGCAACCCCACCGCGACACCGGAGATCGATCCGAGCAGGAATCCCCAAAAGATCCGCTGCGTGGAAATCCAGGTGTGAGTGAGCAGGGTGCCGTCGCTGACGAGGTCGGCTGCGCTGACGGCGATCTGGCTGGGTGGCGGGTAGAGCTTTTCGTCGACCCAGCCGGTGAGCGCGGCGACCTGCCACAGCGCGAGCAGCGCCACCGGGATCGCGATCCCCAACCCCACTTCCAGCATCCGCCGACGGCGGCCCACCCCAGCATCAGCGGTGTCGCTCTTGTCGGGCGACCGGACCACCACCCGCTGAACGGCTCGCGCCCCGGTCGCCATCGGGTGCTGGCCGGCACTGGTCGACTCTTGTCCGGTGCTGGTGGAACTCACCGTCATGCTCCGCCACCTCGCAGTTGTGGCTCACCTTGCTGTTGTGAAGCCGCATGCTGTTGTGGCTCCACTTCAGACCGGAGCAGCTGCCACAGCTCGTTCTTGAGTTGCCCGAACCCAGGATCGGCTCGTACGTCAGAACCGCGCGGCCGCCCGTACGGGACCCGCTCGTTGTAGATGATCCGGCCGGGACGGGCGGACATCACGACCACCCGGTCGCTGAGCACCAGCGCCTCGTCCAGGCTGTGGGTGACGAAGAGCACGGTGCAGCGCTCCTGTTCCCAGATCCGCAGCAGCTCCTCCTGCAGGATCTCCCGGAGTTGGGCGTCCAGGGCGGCGAAGGGCTCGTCCATCAACAGCACCTCCGGCTCCACCACGAGGGCGCGTGCGATCGCCACCCGCTGCCGCATGCCGCCGCTCAACTGGCCCGGGTAGGCGCGTTCAAAGCCGTTGAGGCCCAACCGATCCAGCCACTTCGCCACCAGCGGCGTCGACTGGGATCGGGGCATGCCCTGCAGGTCCAGACCGAAGCGCACGTTGGCGGCCACCGTTTTCCAGGGATAGATGCTGTAGTCCTGGAACACCATCGCGATCGGCATCGCCGCGTCGCCGAGCCCGATCTGGATCTCACCGCGACTGCAGTTCACCAACCCGGCGATGCTCCGCAGCAGGGTCGATTTGCCGCAGCCGGACGGGCCGACCAGGGAGACGAACTCCCCCTCCGCCACCTCCAGATCGACCGGCCCCAACGCGTGCACGGCGCGGGATCCGACACCGAACGTGCGGCTCGCTCCACGAGCTGCGATCTTCGAGGTTGCCAATGCGGTCTGTGGCGCCATCAGCTCGCCTCTCGCTCCGCGACGGCTCGCTTCCACAAATCGTTCGCGAACACCCGCCCGGGAGACAAGGGCTGGTCGTACTGCAGCAGGTCCATCTCGCCGAACATCCGCTGCATCCCCTTGATCGTCCTGGGGTCGTTCTCCATCCGCGGGTCGAAGTCATAGATCGCGTGCTCGGAGATGAAGTCCGGCTTGACCCCGAGGCGCTTGGCGAACGCCGCGGCGACATCGCCCTGCTTCCAGTACTCCCCTTGCAGCGCCTCGGCGCCGCGCATGGTCGCGGCCAGGAACGCGCAGCCCGCCGCCGGGTCCTTCTCGAGCAGGTTGGGGCCGTACATCAGCACTGGCGCCTGCTCGTCCCCGTACACCTGCTTCGGGTCCCCCAGCGGCTCGGCGACCCCGCTCTGCACCGCCTGGGTGGAGAAGGGCGCGGTCAGGTAACTGACATCGACGCCGCCTTTCTCCAGCGCCTGCACCGCCGACGGCGGGTCCAGGGGGACCAGCTTGGTGTCGGCCAGCTTCAGGCCAGCCGATTCGGCCAGCAACCCGATGTAGTACGACACCGCCGAACCCGCGGCGCCGAAGCTGCCCACCTTGCGGCCCTTGATGTCCTCCGGCGTCGTGACCTCACCGGAGTCGTGCAGCTTCTTGCGCACGTAGAAGCCGCTCGGTGGGGCGAACTTCTCGGGGGTGCCGATGGTGCCGCCAGCGCCCGCGATCCGGACCCCGACCCCGGCGTCGACCTGGTTCAGCATCCCGGCGCTGGGGGCGCCCAGGTAGACGTCCATCCGGCCCTGGGCCAGCAGCCCGAGCGCGTCAGCGGGATTGGCGGCGTTGACGAAGTCCACCTCGAATCCGGCGTCCTTGTAGTAGCCAAGACCGTCGGCCACGTACACGGGGCCGCACGAGCCGGAGATCAAACCCCCCGCGACGATCTTCTTGGTCTCGCCCTTGGGAACCGAACAGCCCTTGGCCGATGCCGACCCGGTGTCCGTCTGGGCCCCGCAGGCGGCGGTGGCAGCCAGCACGCCTAGCACGCTTGCCAGCGCCAATAAGCGGACGCCGGGGGACCTCGATCGCATCTGACGTCTCCTCTCGTGGAAGGGGCTTGGGCGCGCGTCCAGCGGGCTCAGGGCTTGATGCCGTCGGCCCACCGAGTCATGTGCTGCACGCAGCGCCGCACGTGTTGCGGCTGGTCGGTGAAGTAGTGGTTGGCCCCGGACAAGGGCACGATCTCCTTGTCGCCATGCGGCACGGCCTCGTAGAGAGAGGTGGCGTGGCTGGGAAATGCCGCGGTGTCCGCGGTGCCGTAGACGACCTGCACCGGGACGGAGACCGCGGGCAGGTGCCGCAGCCCGCTGCCTTCGCTGTCGTCCAGGCTCCATTGGCTGAGCCACGAGCGGGCGCTGGTGTGCCTGCCCAGGGTGGCCGGCGCCAGGTTCGCGGTCTGCGCGTCGCCCCAGAGGGTGCCCTGCCCCCGGTCGGACGGATCGATGGTCAGGTCCAGGAATCGCGGATCAGCGCAGGTGCCGTGCACCACGAAGGCGAAGTCGTTCCCGGCTGCCTGTTCAGACTCCAGGCGCCGCAGGCCGGTGCGGACCCGGTCCCGGATCCGCCGGCTTCGGTCGAGTTGCGCGCTGCGGTATCGCGTCAGGAATTCCTCCGAGTACGGTGGCCCGTTCTCAGTCAGGAACATGTCGAGGGCCGGGTCGCGTTGGCGCGGATCCAGCTCGTCTGCGATCGCGGGGTCAAGCCACTCGGTGTAAACCTGTGCCCGTCCGGGGTGCGCCATCAGCATGATCAGCCCGTCGACCGGCGGAAGGTCCGCGGCGGTGAGGTCCGGCGGGTCCCCGGCCGGTGTGGATCGGATGGTGGGTTTCTCGGCCTGGCTCTGGTACAGCGCCGCCAGCCCGCCGCCACCTGAGTTGCCGACCAGAATGATCTTCTGGTGGCCACGCTGCCGCAGCAGCCGCACCGCTGAGGCGATGTCGAGCACGCAGTTCTCGAACAGCAGCGAGGTGTCGTTGCCGATGTACCGGGTGGTCATTCCGACCGCGGTCGCCCCGGCGGCGGCGAGCGGCTCCAAGGCGTAGTGGCCCAGGAAGTTTGAGGTGGGGTGCACGATCAGGAAGACCGGGCGCTTGCGGTCATCCCGGTTCGGGCCCACCAGCCTGGCCCAGGTCTTGCCGCTCTTACGGGCGACGCCGGAGTAGATGTCGATCCGACCGCTGAAGTCGACCGGGATCGCGAGCAGCTCTTCTGTCACATCGGGGGTGTCCATCGGCGGTCCCGTGATCAGCTCGGGATGCCGTTCAGGCTCTGCCCTCGCTCGTGCGCCCACTCCCGCAACAGCCGCAGGCCCTCCGCTTCGTCCTCCTCGGTCAAGGGGCGGGACTGGTGGGTGATCTCGATCCGCACCCCGTTGGGGTCGTAGCAGTAGATCGACGACCAGGTGCCGTCGTGGTCCACCACGCCGATCACATCGACCCCGTGCGCCTGGAGCCGCTGCTTCATGGCCAGCACCTCGTCGTACGAGTCGACGTCAAGGGCGATGTGGCGGATCCAGCTCGGGATGCCATCTCCCTGGGTGGGCTGCTCCAGCCCCTCCACCTCGAAGAACGCCAGGCACTCACCGGACCCGAGCGCGAAAAAGCTGTGCAGGAACGGGGTCGCGTCGCCGGTCGACGGCACCGCGTCCTTCCGGATCGAGCCCACCAGCCGGCATCCCAGCACTCCGACGTAGAAGCGGTACGTGGCTGCCATGTCGAACGTGGGATAGGCGACGTGGTTCATCGACTGCGGAACTGGCGTCACATCGGCTCCCGGCACGGGTGGCATTTGCGAGGTCTGTGAGCGCGCGTCTCCGCGAAGTCACACGTTCTCTATTGTGCGATTATCGCTCACGCTGTTCGATAAAAGCCTCTCAATCAGCGACGCTGGCTGTCAAGACTCGCCGCGAGAGAGGAGTGGAGGCTCCGGGCGCGGCGCATCCCGCCCCAGCCAGTGGCCGTCGCGGCGCCGGTCGGTGTCCGTCCTGGCGCTGGCGCGCACGAAAAGAAGCCCAGGTCACTGACCTGGGCTTCTTGCGGGAGCCGCCTGTCGGAATCGAACCGACGACCTGTGCTTTACGAGAGCACCGCTCTAACCGACTGAGCTAAGGCGGCGAGCCGGCAGTTAAGTGTAGGCAATCGCCCAACGGAGTTTACAAGCGCGGGGCGCCACGATCCCCACGTCGCGGCCGACAGCCGCCGCCGCGACTGGCCCGAGGCCAGGCAAGACACCGCCGGCGCGGGAAGGCACAGCGACGGATGGTCCACGAGGACCGCGCCCGCTGACAACGATTGATGATCGTTCGACGCGCCAGAAGCACCGCCGGGGGCCCAAATTGTGGCATCGTGCCGACATGACCCACCTCCACGAACGACTTCGGTACCGACTGATCACCGGGCCCGACGACATGGAGTTCTGCGCTCGGGTGAGCCAGGTTCTGGAAGAGGGCTACGAGCTGTACGGCTCACCGGCGATCACGTACGACGGCGCCCGAGTAGTTGTGGCGCAGGCGGTGGTCCTCCCCCCGTACGAGGCGGTGCGGTTCCGGGGCGCCGGCAGCCCCCCGGTGGAGGCCACGCCCACGCCACCTGGCAACCAGCCTCCGCACCCCCCACAGAGTCCGACGGAGCCGTGATGACCGTGCCGCAACCCGGAGCCGGGCGACCGCCCCAGCAACGGCAGCAATCGACCGCTCAGCCAGCTGGCGAGTCGGGTCGCATCAGACGCCCCCAGGACCTGTCCGCTGGCCAGCTCGGCTTCCAGCGCCGGGGACGGGTGCCGTGGCTGGCCCCGAAACTGCTCGCGGCCACCGCGATCCGAGCCGGGCTGGCCCAGAACTTCGGCGCCTACCTGGACAAACGCGAGCTGCAGAGCGGCCTGCCCGCCCGGGTCTACCAGCATCACAGCGACGGGGACCTGTGGTTTGACTACGTCGCCGACCTCGGCGACGGGTTCGACGCGACGTACTCGATCGCGTGGCTGCTGGCTCAGTCTCAGCTGCAGCTGACAAGCCCGGACGGCGCCGAGCACACCCTGCCCCGGGGCGAGGTCCTGGTGATGGGTGGCGACCAGGTCTACCCCACCCCGGACTGGCGGCAGTACGAGAACCGGTGCAGCGGCCCGTACCACGCCGCGATGCCGAAGCCCGACGCCGAGCCGCCCAGCCTGTACGCCCTCCCCGGCAACCACGACTGGTACGACGGGCTGACCGCGTTCCTGCGGCTGTTCGGCAGGAGCGAGCCGATCGGCGGCTGGCGCACCCAGCAGACTCGCAGCTACTTCGCGCTCGAGCTGCCACATGACTGGTGGCTGTTCGCGATCGACGCGCAGTTTGACGCGTACCTCGACGAGCCGCAGCTGGAGTATTTCCTCAACATCGCCACCAGGCTCAGCGCCGACAGCCGGCTGATCATCTGCGCCGCCAGACCCACCTGGACGTACGGCAAAGAGGCCCCACACCAGTACGACACGCTCGACTACTTCATCCGTCGCATTGTGGACCCGACCGGCGCCACGGTCGCGTTGATGCTGGCGGGGGACGCGCACCACTACGCCCGATACCAGCAGGCAACCGTCACCGCGCCCGCCGCAACCGCCCCATCCGCCGCAGGGGCCGCGACCGCCGCGCCCGCGCCCGATTCAGGCCCCGCGACCACCCCAGCCGCGACCACCCCAGCGGCCGGCGCC
>JBOGDL010000013.1:0-9688 GCA_050701815.1 Micromonosporaceae bacterium
GACGCGGTCGAGCAGGTCCTCGGAGATGGCGCCGTCCCGCTTGTCCTGGGCGGAGATTGCAGCATCCTCTTGGGAAGCCTGCTGGCGTTGCGCAGGCGCGGCCGGCACGGGCTGCTCTTCATCGACGGCCACACGGACTTTTACCAACCATCCGCAGAGCCAGCCGGTGAGGCGGCTTCGATGGATCTGGCGCTGGCGACCGGTCGTGGACTGCGGCTGCTCGCGGACCTGGAGGGTCGGGGGCCGCTGGTGCGGGACGAGGACGTGGTGGCGTTCGGCTTCCGGGATTCCGAGGAGTCGGCAGCAGCCGGAATGCAGCCGTTGCCGCCAGGGCTGGGCACGGTGGATCTTGCTGGCGTGAGGCGGCTCGGCGCCGCCGACGCGACCCGCCAAGCGGTCGATTGGCTCGACAACGGCGCTGGCTACTGGGTCCACCTCGACGCGGACGTGCTCGACGACGCGGTCATGCCCGCAGTCGACTACCGCATCCCCGGAGGGCTGACCTGGGACGAGTTGGAGGGGGTGCTGCGTACGGCGGCGTCCAGTGGGCGGGTTGTGGGGCTCGATGTGACGATCTTCAATCCCAGGCTGGACCCCCGCGGACAGATCGCGAGCAGGTTCACCGAGTGCCTGGTGCGGGGTCTATCAGGGTTGACCAGCACTTAGACGAGCTATTCCGCGGGCCGCCTCCTCCGCCGCCGCCCACCGGCTGGCAACCTTGTCACTGTTATATGACAGTGTTAGCTTTGAAGCTATGCCGGACGACTGCTGGAGCCTGGACGAGCTGGTGCAGCGGGTCTCCGCGGCTCTTGCCGACGGTGACACGCGTCAGCTCAGCCGTCGGGTTCGCCCCACCCCGGACCGTCGGGCCATCCGCTGGTACACCACCGTCGGCCTGCTCGATCGACCGCAGCTCCGGGGGCGCACCGGGTGGTACGGGCTCCGTCACCTGCTGCAACTGGTCGCGATCAAGCGGATGCAGGCGCAGGGCGTGCCGCTGGCTCAGATCCAGGCCGAGCTAGCGGGCGCGAGTGACGCGGCCTTGCTGCGAGTGGCGCAGCTCCCCGAAGCCGCGGTTGCCACTGAGCCCGGCACTGGTGTCGCCGACTCCACCGTGCGGACGCGGAGCGCCTTCTGGACCGCGCAACCAGCCCAGCCGGTGCAACCAACCCAACCGGCGGCGCAACCAACCCAACCAGCGCAGCTTGCGCGATCAGTCCCGCTTGCCCTTCCCACACCTGATGGCGCTTCTTCGGAATCCGGGGTCGTGGTTCGTTCCGAATGGGCACTCGGTCGCGGGGTGAAGCTGCTGGTCGACATGGGTTCGGCTGACGCGCAGGCGCCGAACCCGGACGATCTGGCGGCGGCGCGGCAGGCAGCGCGTCCCTTGCTGGAGCTGTTGACACGTCGCGGTTTTGTCCCTGCGGGGAATGCGAGCCCAACCCGGACCGGCGGGCCTGCCGCCGGGAATGGGGGTCCGGCGTCGAAAGGCGGGCCCGACGATATCGAGAAGAGCTGAGGGGGAGACGTCATGACGATCCGGGTGGAGACTTTGACGACGGAGGAGCTCGCCGACCTGAACCAGCCAGGCGAGACCCAGCCGGACGAGCGCGACGGCCTTGGCGCGTTGGCCACCGCAAGGGGCAATCTGCCGCTGGACGAGATCGACGTGCGATCCCGGATCGTCGGCTTGACCGTGCAGACCGAGCTGGTCCAGGGCTTCGTGAACCCACACTCCGAGCCGCTTGAGGCCACGTACATTTTTCCGCTGCCGGATCGGGGCGCGGTCACCGGAATGCGGATGGAGGCCGCCGACCGCGTGATCGACGGGCTGCTCAAGGAGCGCCAGGCGGCACGCGAGGCGTACGACCGGGCAATCGAAGCTGGCCAACGGGCCTCCATCGCGGAGGAGGAGCGGCCGGACGTCTTCACCATGCGGGTCGGCAACATCCTCCCGGGTGAACGGGTCGTGGTGCGGCTGACGCTGGCGGGGCTGCTCGGGTACGAGGACGGGGCGGCCACGTACCGGTTTCCGCTGGTGGTGGCCCCGCGGTACATCCCGGGCGAACCGATCGAGGGTTCCGTGGGAGATGGCGTGCATCCTGACACGGACGTGACGCCCGACGCTTCCCGGATCACACCACCGGTGCTGCTGCCCGGGTTCCCCAACCCGGTGCGGCTCGGCCTGAGCGTCGACATCGACCCAGCCGGTCTGCCGTTGCGTCGAATCCGCTCCAGCCTGCATGACGTGGTGGTGACGGAGCGGGACCAGGTGACCTCGGTGCGGGCGCGGCCGGGGGAGCGTGCCAATCGCGACTTCGTGCTCCGGCTGGAGATTGCTGACGCGGCAAGTCACGAGCTGCCGCAAGGCTCACATGCCGCGGAATCAGGCCATGCCGCGGAATCAGGCGCGGCGGTGGTCGCCCGGTCGCTGGTGTTGACCCCGGACGCAGACCAGGCGCCCCACCCCGGCGGCGAGCCGGACGACGACACGACGGGGACGTTCCAGCTGACGTTGCTTCCCCCGAAGCCGACTGAGACTGCCGCCCCCCGGGACGTGGTGCTGGTGCTGGACCGCTCCGGAAGCATGGGCGGCTGGAAGATGGTGGCAGCCCGGCGCGCGGCCGCGCGGATAGTCGACACCCTGGACAGCGCCGACCGGTTCGCGGTGCTCGCCTTTGACAACGTGGTGGAACGCCCGCCTGAGCTGGGAGAGGGCATGGTGTCGGCGAGTGACCGGCGCCGGTTCCGGGCCGTGGAGTTCCTGGCCGGGTTGCAGGCCCGCGGCGGCACGGAGATGCTGCGTCCGCTCCGCGCCGCGCTGTCTCTGCTGTCTGGCTCGGAGCTGTCCAGCTCGGAACCAGACAGCGCTCGTAGCCCGGTCCTGGTGCTGGTCACCGATGGCCAGGTGGGCAACGAAGATCAAATTCTTCGTGATCTACGTGACTCGCTGGGCGCGGCGCGGGTGCACACCGTGGGGATCGATCAAGCCGTCAACGCCGGTTTCCTGGGCCGGCTCGCGGCGGCAGGGGCGGGTCGCTGCGAGCTGGTCGAGAGCGAAGACCGGCTGGACGCGGCGATGGACCGGATCCACCGCCGGATCGCCACCCCGCTGGTCGCTGAGTTGCAGCTGGCTGCCGAGGGCCTCGACATCGACCCCGACACGATCTCCCCGGCCCGGATGCCAGATCTGTTCGAAGGGGCTCCAGTCCGGATCATGGGGCGGTACCGGGGCACGCCGGGCGGCGCGATCGCGACCCGTGGCCGCCGTGCGGACGGGTCGCCCTGGAGCGCTCGGGTGACGGCGTCGATCAGCGGCTCTCCGGCCCTGACCGCGGTGTGGGCCCGCGGTCGACTCCGTGACCTTGAAGATCGCTACACGGCAGGCGGCGTCGGCGTCGGGCTCGGTCCGGCGCAGGACGAGCGGGAGTCGCTGGAGCACACGATCGTGCAGACCTCACTGCGGTACGGGGTGCTGTGCCGGTTCACCGCGTACGTGGCGGTCGACAGCCGGGCAGCAGCCGAGGGGACTCCGCCGCACCGGGTGACGCAGCCCGTCGAGACGCCGGCCGGCTGGCGGACGCTGAGCGCCGTGACTCCGCTGGGTCTCGGCGCGACGTCGCCTGTCGCACGGTCGGCGCCTGGCGCCCCCGCACCGGCCGCTCCGACTGGACCTGTGAGTGGCGCCGGCGGCGGCTTCGGGATGCAGGCCGCCAGCTTCGCGCCCGCTGCCATCGGAGTCCCGCTGTGGAGCGGGCACGGTCCTGCGGGGCAGTCCCGTGGTGAGCCGCTCAATGAGGCCCGGGCGCAGCTGGCGATCGAGCTGGAGCGACTCTCCGCGTTGTCGCGTGCCAGCCTGGCCGACAGGCGTGACGCCTTGGCGGACCTGGGGAGCCGGCTGGCGGCGTTGGCCCGGCATCTGGACGATGCAGGTGTCGCCGCCCGGGAATGGGCGCCGTTGGCTCAGCTCGCGGACGAGCTCGCGGTCTGTGACAGCCCCTCGGTGGGGCAGCACGAGCTGCAGCGGCTGTGGCGCCGGGCGGTCGAGGCGCTGACGTCTTTCGGGGACCAGCCCGACGACGCACACCCGACCCGTGGTGTCGAAGAACCCCCGCAAAAGGGGAACCCGACCAAGCGGAAGCCGCGGGCTCGCGCCGCCTTCTGGAAGCGCGGGTGATCCGCCGACGCCAACCCCGTCAGCGCCAGGCCGAGGGTCACGGCTTTCCAGCTGCCGCGTCGAAACTCGATTCGTGTCGGCGGTCGCCCGCCGTACGGTGGGATGGCGGCAGTCACGGTTCGAGACCGTAGCCGTTAGCATCTGGCGAAGGCCGTCGGCCAGAACCGCTAGTCCACTATCCGGGCGCACCGTGCGCCATGCCGAAGGAGATCGCCGTGTCCGCAGAACGTGCCGCAGTCGTGACCGCACCCGTCGTGGTCCCTGCCGGCACGACGGCTGCGGAGGCCGTCGCCGCCGCCGGGCTCCCCGCGGCCGGCCCGAACGCGATCGTGGTGGTGCGCGATCCCGACGGTGCGCTCCGGGACCTGTCCTGGACTCCTGCTGCGGACACGGAGGCGGAGCCGGTGCCGATGAGCAGCCCGGACGGGCTCAACGTGCTGCGCCACTCCACCGCACACGTGCTCGCCCAGGCGGTGCAGGATCTGCACCCGGAAGCGAAGCTGGGCATCGGGCCGCCGATCGAGAACGGTTTCTACTACGACTTCGATGTGGCGCAGCCGTTCACCCCTGAGGATCTCGGCAAGATCGAAAAGCGGATGCGCGAGATCGTCAAGGCGGGGCAGCGGTTCTCGCGCCGGGTTTTCGACTCGCTCGATGAGGCCAAGGCCGAGCTGGCTGCGGAGCCGTACAAGCTGGAGCTGGTCGACGTGAAGGGCGACGACGCCGGCAGCGGCGCGGAGCAGCTCGACACCGACGAGGTGATGGAGGTCGGCGGCGGCGAGCTTTCCATCTACGACAATGTCGACCCCGACTCCGGCAAGCGCTGCTGGTCGGACCTGTGTCGGGGCCCGCACCTGCCGTCGACCCGGCTGATCGGCGCGTTCAAGGTGATGCGCAGCGCCGCCGCGTACTGGCGGGGGAGTGAGGAAAACCCCCAACTGCAGCGGGTGTACGGCACCGCCTGGCCCAGCAAGGACCAGCTCAAAGAGCACCTGCGGCTGCTGGAAGAAGCGGCCAAGCGCGACCACCGCAAGCTGGGGTCCGACCTTGACCTGTTCAGCTTCCCGGAGGAGATCGGCTCCGGGTTGCCGGTGTTCCATCCCAAGGGCGGCATCATCCGCCGGGAGCTGGAGGCCTACTCGCGGCAGCGCCACCAGGAATCCGGGTACGAGTTCGTCAACACCCCGCACATCAGCAAGGCGCGGCTGTTCGAGATCTCCGGGCACCTGCCGTACTACGCCGACACCATGTACCCGCCGATGGACGTGGAGGGCTCCGACTACTACCTGAAGGCGATGAACTGCCCGATGCACCACCTGATCTTCAGGTCACGGGGGCGGTCGTACCGGGAGTTGCCGCTGCGTTTGTTCGAGTTCGGCTCCGTCTACCGGTACGAGAAGTCCGGCGTGGTGCACGGGCTGACCCGGGTGCGCGGGCTGACCATGGACGACTCGCACATCTACTGCGCGCAGGAGCAGATGCAGGAAGAGCTGCGAAATCTGTTGGGGTTCGTGCTGGACCTGCTGCGCGACTACGGGCTGGACAACTTCTACCTGGAGCTGTCGACCCGGGGCGACTCGGACAAGTTCCTGGGTGAGCCGGCCGAGTGGGAGAAGGCCACCGAAGCGCTGCGTCAAGCCGCTGAGGAGTCCGGTCTGGAGCTGGTGCCCGACCCCGGAGGCGCGGCCTTCTACAGGCCGAAGATCTCGGTGCAGGCCAAGGACGCGATCGGCCGGTCCTGGCAGATGTCCACCATCCAGGTCGACTTCCAGCACCCGCGACGGTTCGAGTTGGAGTACCAGGCCGGGGACGGCACCCGGCAGCGGCCGGTGGTGATCCACCGGGCGCTGTTCGGCTCCATCGAGCGTTTCTTCGGCATCCTCACCGAGCACTACGCGGGCGCGTTCCCGGCGTGGCTGGCGCCGGTGCAGGCGGTGTGCATCCCGATCCGGTCCGACCACGTGCCGTACGTGTCCGAATTCGCGTCATCGTTGCGTGAGGCGGGCATTCGGGTGGACGTGGACTCCTCCGACGACCGGATGCAGAAGAAGATCCGCAACGCGCAGCAGCAGAAGATCCCGTTCATGATCATCGCGGGCGACCAGGACGTCGCGGACGGGACGGTGTCGTTCCGCTACCGGGACGGCTCGCAGCGCAACGGCGTGCCGTTGGAGGAAGCCCGCGAGCACGTCCTGGAGGTGGTGCGTTCCCGGGTCAACCAGGGCCCCTCGGCGAGCTGACCCGGCTAGACCCTGCCAGGATGCGGTCGATGGTGAGGGAGGTGCCATGAGCGTTTCGGTGCGCCGGCTCAGCCCCGACGACTGGAAGGCGTGGCGGGACCTGAGGCTCGCCGCCCTCAACGAGTCGCCCGAGGTGTTCCAGGGCGACCAGCATCAGGCGGGTGAGCACGACGAGGCTGTCTGGCGGGAGCGCCTGGACCCCGACGCCGGGCTGTGGGCGTTGGCCAGCGTCGACGCCGAACCGGTGGGCCAGGTGGGCGCCTGGCTGCCGTTCGGGCCGCCGCCGACGCTGGTCAGCCTGTGGGTGCGTCCGACGTGGCGGGGTAGTGGTGCCGGGGACGCGTTGGTCGAGGCGGTGCTGGACTGGGCCCGGGAGCAATCGCACCCCAGCGTCGAGCTGTGGGTGATGGAGAGCAATGAGCCCGCCAAGCGGCTGTATCGGAGGCATGGTTTCGTCTCCACCGGGAAGACCATGCCGTGCCCCGATGTGGCGGAGCAGGAAGAGCTGATGATCTGCCAGTTGGGCCGCTGAGGCGCGGCTCAGCAGCTCAGCCGGCCAGCTTTGCGGCGAGCCGGTCCAGGAACTCCCGTTGGGCCCTCACCAGCTTCTCGCGCGCCTCGTCCAAGGCGAACCACCGTACCCGGTCGATCTCTGGGAACTGCCGGAGTTGACCCGAGCCCCGGGGCCACTCCATCTCGAAGGTCCCCGGGCTGAACGCGCTGAGATCGGGATCGGCGCGGATTGCGTACACCGTCACGATCTTTTTGTTGGACTGCGTGACCGAGCCGAGGTCGATCAGCTCGCCATCGGGCGCCGGGATGCCGAGTTCCTCGGTGAACTCGCGGCGCGCGGCCGCTGCTGACTCTTCTCCCGGCTCGTGTTCGCCCTTCGGCACCGACCACGCGGCCGCGTCCCGGCGGCTCCATAGTGGCCCGCCCATGTGACCGATCAGCACCTCCCAACGGGAGGCCACGGTGCGGTGCAGCAACAGTCCGGAGCTTCGCCGTGTGATCACGAGTCCAGTCTGCCGAACTGGCCCCGACCCCGGTCAAGCTGGTCGCGTCCGGCCCGCTCCCGGCGAGTCCTGAGATCATTGCAGCAATGTCCGCAAAATTTGGGCTGCTCAGCGCGGGTGTGAACCGCTGAATCCCGGCAGCAGGGGAGTGGAGGCTAGGCCGTTGTGGTGTGGGGAAGCCGGGATCAGTCAGTGGTGGACGGAGCGGCGATGATCGGGGCGGCGCGATGCGTCGTGGGCAGCCAGGCGCGAGCGTGCGCCGTGCCGCGCACGCTGCCACGAGCCGCAGCCGGGGTCGGGACATGAGCCTGCCTGAGGTGTATGTGCTGTTGCTGGCCAGCGTGGTGATCGTGCTGGTCAGCGTGGCCGCGGCCCGGCTCGCCAGCCGGGTGGGGCTTCCGGTGCTGCTGGCGTACCTGGCGGTCGGTCTGGCGCTCGGTGAAGACGGACTCGGGGTGCCGTTCGACGACGCCGCGGTGGCGCAGGCGGTGGGCGCCGCGGCGTTGGCGATCATCCTGGTGGAAGGTGGCCTGAGCACCAGATATAGCGACATCAAGCCGGTGCTCAAGCCCGCTTCGGTGCTGGCCACGCTCGGCGTGCTGGCAAGCGTCGGGGTGACCGCGGTGGCGGCGCACCTGTTGCTCGACGTGCCGTGGCAGCTGGCGTTCCTGCTGGGCGCGATCGTCTCCTCAACGGACGCGGCCGCGGTGTTCTCGGTGCTGCGCCAGCTGCCGTTGCCGCGCCGGGTCAACGGCCTGCTGGAAGCGGAGTCCGGACTCAACGACGCGCCCGCCTTCATCCTCGTGCTGGCGTTCAGCGCCTCGGACCTCAACGCCCAGATGCCGCTGTTCCTGGTGTGGGAGATCACGTACGAGCTGACCGTGGGCGCCCTGGTCGGGCTGGCGGCCGGTTTCGGCGGGGTGTGGTTGCTGCGCAGGCTCTCCTTGCCCGCTTCCGGCTTGTACCCGATAGCCACCTTCGCCTGCGGTCTGGCGGCATTCGCCGGCGCCGGGCTGATCCACGCCAGCGGGTTCCTCGCGGCCTACCTGGGTGGCCTGGTGCTGGGCAACTCGGGGCTGCCGCACCGCCGCGCCACCCGTTCAGTGGCGGAGGGCCTGGGCTGGATCGCCCAGATCGGACTGTTCGTGATGCTCGGCCTGCTGGCCACCCCGCGCGAGCTTCCGGAGGCGTTGCTGCCGGCCATGGTGGTGGGATTGGTGTTGCTGCTGTTGGCGCGTCCGATCTCGGTCCTGATCTCACTCACTCCGTTCCGAGTGCCGTTACGTGAGCAGGCCTTCCTGTCCTGGGCGGGCCTGCGCGGGGCGGTGCCGATCGTGTTGGCGACGATTCCCGTGGTGGCGCACGTGGCGGGCAGCGACCAGATCTTCAACGTCGTGTTCGTGTTGGTGGTGGTGTTCACCGCGCTGCAGGCCCCGGTGCTGCCGCTGTTAGCGCGACGGCTGAGGCTGGTCCCGGCGCATGTGAGCGCTGAGTTGCAGGTGGAGGTCGCCCCGTTGGACAACCTTCCCGCCGACCTGCTGCACGTGAGCATCGAGGCGGGTTCGAAGTTGCATGGCGTGGAGATCTGGCAGCTGCGGCTTCCTGACCTGGCCGCGGTGACGCTGGTGGAGCGTGGCGGCAGGGTGTTCGTCCCCGGGCTCGCCACGAAGCTCCGCACCGGCGATCAGATTTTGGTGATCACCACGCTGGACGCCAGGGCTGAGACTGAGCGGCGGCTGCGCGCGGTGGCACGGGCGGGCAGGCTCGCGGCGTGGCGCGGCGAGACCGGCAGCTCTGACCTGCCGCCCGAGCGACCGCTGCGTTCGGAGCGTTAACCCGCGTGCACCCCGGGGTACGAAGTCATGACACGGGAAGAAGTGGGGGGCTCATGTCATGGCTCGGCTAGAAGTGAAAAACTTGGATAAACCCGATGAGGTACGTCCGTTCGAGGGCAAAGGCCATGCGGACGTGGTCATGGTGGGCGGCCAACCGGTGGCTCGGGGGACCTTCGAGTCGGGTTGGCGGTGGTCGGCCAACGTCAAGCCGATCGCAGGCACCGACTCATGTCAGGTGTCCCACCGGATCTACGTGCAGAGCGGCCGGATGCGGATCACGATGGACGACGGAACCGTCGACGAGGTGGGCCCCGGGGACGCGGTGGCCATCCCGCCCGGTCACGACGCGGAGGTGCTGGGAGACGAGGCCTGCGTGGCGCTCGACTTCGGGGAGATCGACGAGTACGCCAAGCGCTGATC
>JBOGDL010000014.1:0-5295 GCA_050701815.1 Micromonosporaceae bacterium
AGCTGCTCGCAGCCGGTGGCACCCCGTACTGCGGCGGCACCGAGGTGCTCGCCGCGATGCGGATGGGGCTGCTGGCGCCGGCGGCGCTGGTGGATCTGAAACGGGTGCCCGAGCTGGCGGGCATCAGTGTTGCCGACAGCGACCCTGCGGGTATCAGCCGCGCCGACGGTGACCTGATGCTGGGCGCCCGGGTCACGCACGCGCAGGTGAGCCGTTCCCCCGAGGTGCGGCGGCACGCGCCGCTGCTCGCCGCCGCCACGTCCCAGGTGGGAAACGCCCGGGTACGGGCCAGCGGCACCCTTGCCGGGAACATCTGTTTCGCCGAACCCCGCTCAGACGTGCTGACCGCGCTGCTGGCGCTGCAGGCCCGGGTCGAGCTGCGTTCCGCCGAGGGCGCCCGTACGGCGCCGATCGGCGAATTCGTGCAAGACAGCTTCACCACCAGCCGACAGGACACCGAGCTGGTGTCCGTGATCCAGGTGCCGAAGCAGCCGGCGCCAGGGGCGTACCTGCGGTTTCAGCCCGCTGAATACCCCGCCGTGACCGTGGCGGCGACCGCCGATCCGGACGGGTGCCGGGTGGTGGTGGGCGCGATCGGTGGACGACCCGAGCTGTTCTCGTACGCCAGCGTCGACGACGTGGACGCCGATGCTGTCGCGGAGCAGGTCGAGGTGGTGGCGGACCTCAACGGCGCCGAGGACTACAAGCGGCATCTCGCGGCGGTGTTCGTCCGGCGCGCGGTCGCCGAACTCCGAGGATCGGCCCGCCGTGTCTGACATCGACCGGAAAGCGCCCACGCCTGAGATCGACGTCGAAGCGACGGTGAATGGCCGCCCGGTGCGGAAGCGGGCGCCGACCCGGATGCTGCTGGTCGACTTCCTCCGGGACCGGCTCGGGTTGACCGGGGCGAAGGTCAGTTGCGCAGCCCAGGTGTGCGGCGCCTGCAGCGTGCTGGTCGACGGTGAGCCGGTGAGTTCCTGCGCGTACCTGGCCGCCGACATCGACGGCCGCGAGGTGCTCACGGTGGAGGGGCTTGCCGGTAGCACGGCGCTGTCGCCGGTGCAGCAGGCGTTCGTTGACTGCTCGGCGCTGCAATGCGGCTACTGCACCCCAGGCTTCGTGATCATGGCGACCGCGCTGCTGCGCGAGAACCCGAACCCGACCGAGGCACAAGTCGCCCACTATCTGGAGGGCAACCTGTGCCGGTGCACCGGCTACCTCCCGATCGTGGAAGCGGTGCTGCTGGCAGCACGCCGAGCCGCCGAGGTCCCCGCCGGCTCCACCGGCCCTGAGGGTCGGCACGGCGCTACGGCGGGTGATGCCGGTGGCTGACTCACGATTCCTTCGCGCAGAAGCGCGTCCACCAGTGGTGGGCACGTCGGCCCAGCGGACCGACGCGGTGGCCAAGGTGACCGGCGCTGCCACGTACACGGTCGACGTCACCCTGCCCGACATGCTGCACGCCCGGGTGGTGCGCGCGGACCGTGCCCATGCCCGGATCGTCAGCGTCGACAAGCGAGCCGCGTCGCAGGCGCCCGGTGTGGCGGTGGTGATCGACGGCAGCGACCTGAGCCCGTTGTTCGCCCGCTTCGGTCACATCATTCCGGACCATCCCATCCTGGCTCTGGACAAAGTCCGTTACTACGGCGAGCCGGTCGCGCTGGTGGTGGCGAGCGACCTGGCTCTGGCGGCGGACGCCGCCGCTCTGGTGCGAGTGGAGTACGAGGACCTGGCCGAGGCCCTCGACCCGAGCGCCGCGCTCGCCGCAGACGCGCCCACGTTGCACGACAGTGACTACTCCACGCCGCCGGCTGGGTCTGCCTCCACCAGCACGGCGGCGAAGACGGCCGGCGCCGGGGTCGACGCACCGCAGCGGACCCCGGTGTCGGTCGTCTCTTCGCATCCCAACATCGCGCACCAGGCGGAGAAGAGCTGGGGCGACGTGGACACAGCGTTGGCGGAGGCGTTCCGGGTCGTCGAGACCACGGTGCGACACCCGATGCTGTACGCGTACGCGATGGAGCCGTACAACGCGGTCGCCCGGTTCGTCGACGGCGCCTTGGAAGTGATCTCCACCGCGCAGCACCCGTTCATGGTGGCGGCCGACCTGGCGCGGGTGTTCTCGCTGCCGTTCAGCAAGGTGCGGGTCTCGGCGCCGTACGTGGGCGGCGGGTACGGGTCCAAGTCGTACACCAAAGTGGAGCCGTTGGCGGCGGTGGGCGCCTGGGCCGCCGGTCGTCCCGTGAAGCTGGTGCTGGACGTCGAGGAGTCGATCTACACCACCCGGGCCGACAGCGCCGAGATCACCGTACGCAGCGGCTTCGCCGAAGACGGCACGATCCTGGTGCGCGACTTCGACATCGTGTTCGACACCGGCGCGTACGCGGACAACAGCCCGCTGGTGCTCGACAAGGCGGTCAACCGCTGCTTCGGCCCGTACCGGGTGCCGAACCTGCGGGTGCGTGGCAAGGCGGTCTACACCAACACCGCGCCCGCCTCCTCATACCGGGGTTTCGGGGCGTTCCAGGGCAACCTGGCCGGCGAGCCGAATCTCGATCAGGCCGCCGAGCAGCTTGGCATCGACCCCGCTGAGTTGCGTCGCCGCAACCTGGTGCGGCGTGGCGAGCGGCTGCTGCCGAAGACGCGTCCGATGGACGCCGACCTGCTGGCCGACCTGGACCTGATGATCGACCAGCTGGGCTGGGATGCGGCGGCCCAGGGCGCCGGGCCGGAAGCCGCCGCACCGAGCCAAGCTGCCGCACCGAGCCAAGCTGCCGCGCCGGACCAAGCCGTCGGCCGGCTGCGCGGGGTCGGGTTCGGGTGCGCGGTCTCCGACGCGGGCGCGATGCCCAGCTCCACCGCGATGGTGAAGGTGCTCGGGGACGGCTCGGTGCTGCTGCTCACCGGCTCCACCGAGATGGGTCAGGGCAGCCGCACCGTGTTGGCGCAGATCGCCGCGGAAGAGCTCGGCGTCGAGCTGGATCTGATCCGGGTGCTGCAGTCCGACACCGCGACCAGCCCGTACGAGCGGACCACCGGCGCCAGCCGTACCACCACGTTGGCGGGCCTGGCGGTGCAACGGGCCTGCCAGGATGCGATCAGCCGGCTGCGCGGGATCGGCGCTGAAATCTGGGACGTGCCAATCGAGCAGGTCAGCGCCACTGCCGGCGGGCTCCAGGAAGCCACTGTGCGACGGGAAGCCACCGTGCCGGAGGAGGCCACCGTGCCGAAACCCGGCGGCGGTCGGTCCCTCAGCTACGCCCAGGCCGTAGCCGCGTGGTTCGGCCCTGGCGGCGGCGAGGTGATCGGCCACGGCGTGGTGCGCCGCGCCGGCGAGCTGGCTGAGCTGCCGCCGTTCTGGGAAGTCGGGATGACGGGCGTGGCGGTCGACATCGACCCCGACACGGGCCAGATCTCGGTGGACCAGCTGGTGACAGTGGCCGACGTGGGCCGCGCCATCAACCCGACCCTGGTCGAGGGCCAGGACCTCGGTGCCGCCACGCAGGGTCTCGGCGCCGCGCTCGGAGAGCAGCTGATCTACGACGGGCCGCAGATCGTCAACGCCAACCTGATCGAGTACCGGGTGCCCCGGATGACGGACCGGCCGCGGCGGTTCTCGTCCGTGATCGCCGAACGCGGCGACGGGGTGGGCCCGTACGGGGCGAAAGGCGTCGGCGAAGGCGCCCGGAACCCGATCGGCGGCGCGGTCGCGGCCGCGGTGGCGCGAGCCGTGGGGACCTGGCCGACGTCGTTGCCGCTGACCCCAGAACACGTCTGGCGTTTGATCCGTCAAGCAAATCCACGAAGGAGCGAACCATGACCGAGTACGACCTTGTGCTGCGCTCGAAGACGATCGTGACCCCCGGTGGGAGAGTCGACGGGCAGGTCGCCGTACGAGGAGAGAAGATCGTCGGGATCCTCGGCCCGGACGAGCCGGCGCCAGCGAAGCGCACCGTCAACGCCGGTGACAAGCCCGTGATCCCGGGCCTGATCGACACCCACTGTCACTTCCGGGACCCGGGCTACACCCACAAAGAGGACTACTACCACGGCACTCTGGCGGCCGCCGCCGGCGGCGTCACCACCGTCTTCGACATGCCGAACGTGGAACCGCCCACCACCACCGTGGACCGGCTCAAGGCGCACCTGGAGAACGCGCAGTCCAAGGCGGTGGTGGACTTCGGGCACAACGCCTCCGGGGTGGTGCCGGAGAACATCGCTGGGCTCGCCGAGGCCGGCGCCAGCGCGTTCAAGGTGTGGATGATGCAGGACATCGGCCGCACGTACCCGCACCCGCCCGGCACCTCGCTCACCGACCACGCGACGCTGTACCGGGTTTTTGAAGAGGTCGCCGAGACCGGGCTGCCGCTCTACATCCACCCCCACGACCACGGCTTGTACGAGCTGTTCGTGAAGCGCTCACAGGAGGAATGGGGGATGGACTTCCGCTCGTACGCGCGGGCGCTGCGGGGCGGCGACGGGGTGGTGCTCAACACCGCGATCGCGACCATCCTGGAGTTCCAGCGTTCGGTCGGCACCAAGCTGCACATCCTGCACGTGTCGACCCGGGACGGGATCCGGATGATCCGGCAAGCCAAGGGCGACGGGCGTCCGGTGACGGCGGAGGCGAACCCGTTCGCGCTGTTCGTCACCAACGACTGGTCGAAGATCGAGAAGAAGGGCCCGTACGCGCTGGGGTTCTGGGTCCCGGAGGCCGACAACCCGTCGATGTGGGAAGCCGTGATCGACGGCGGCATCGACGTGGTCGGCAGTGACCACGGCCCGCACACCAAGGAAGAGAAGGAAGTCGGTTGGACCGACATGTACACCGCTCCCGGCGGCAGCCCGATGATCGAGCAGTACCTGCGGCTGATGCTCACCGAGGTGAACAAGGGCACGCTGTCGCTGGAGCGGGTGGTCGAACTGTGCTGCCACGCCCCCGCCAAGCTCACCGGGTACGACGACCGCAAGGGCTCGATCAAGGTCGGGGCCGACGCTGACCTGGTGGTGCTCGACATGGAGCACGAGGAGGTGCTGCGCGCCTCCCACAGCCACTACCGCTGCGGCTGGATGCCCAGCGAGGACCTCAACTCCAAGGGACGGCCGGCGATGACATTCCTACGCGGGAAATTGATCATGGAAGACGGCAACGTCACCGCCGAGAAGGGCTCCGGACGGCTGCTCACCCCGGGCGGCAAGGCATGAGCGCCCCCAACACCGCCGACGTGATGGCCGACGCGCTCGCCGCGGCGGGCGTGAGCACGATCTTCGCGTACCCGGGTGACCCGATCATCG
>JBOGDL010000015.1:0-8516 GCA_050701815.1 Micromonosporaceae bacterium
GTGGTGGTGCCGAAATCGACCACGATGGTCGGGCCGCCGTACAGCCGGTACGCCGCGAGCGTGTTCACCACCCGGTCCGTGCCGACTTCTTTGGGGTTGTCGATCGCGAGCTGCACCCCGGTGCGGACCCCTGGCTCGACCACCACCGCGGGCACGTCGTCGTAGTAGCGCCGCAGCATCGCCCTGAGCTCACGTAGCACCGCCGGCACGGTGGAGCAGATGGCGGCGCCGTTGATCTGGACCGCCTCGTCAGCGAGCAGCCCCCGATAGATCAGCGCCAGCTCGTCCGCGGTGGCTCGGGCATCTGTCTTGATCCGCCAGGAATGCACCAACTTCTCGCCGTCGAAGGTGGCGAGCACCGTGTTGGTGTTGCCGACGTCGACACACAACAGCATCTGGATCTACTCTCCTGTCGCTGCCTCGGAGGCGATGGGCTGGTCCGGTTTTCTGGGTCGGAGGTCCAGCGCGATGTCCAGAATCGGCGCCGAGTGGGTCAACGCTCCCACCGAGATGAAATCAACCCCGGTTTCCGCGTACGCCCGCGCCCGGCTCAGCGTCAGCCCGCCGGTGGCCTCCAGTTTGGCCCGCCCAGCCACCTGTTCCACCACGTTCCGCAGCTGCTCGGGCGTCATGTTGTCGCAGAGCAGGAAGTCCGCGCCGGCGTCCACCGCTTCCAACGCCTCGTCCACAGTGGTCACTTCCACCTCGACGGGGACCTCCGGATAGGCCTCGCGAACTCGCCGGTATGCCGCGCCCACGCCGCCGGCGGCCAGCTTGTGGTTGTCCTTGACCATCGCGACGTCGTGCAGGCCCATCCGCTTGTTGCCGCCGCCTCCCACTCGCACCGCGTACTTCTCCAGGAGCCGCAACCCAGGCGTGGTCTTGCGGGTGTCCAGCACCTGGGCTCCGGTCCCCCGCAGCTCCTGCGCCCAACGCGCGGTGGCCGTGGCCACGCCGCTGATCCGGCAGAGCAGGTTCAACGCGGTGCGTTCCGCCGTGAGCAAGCTGCGGGTGGGGCCCTCGACGACGGCGAGCACGTCGCCGCGGCGTACCGCATCGCCGTCCTGACGCAGCGGGTCGAACTTGACGGCGCCCACTCCGGCGGCTTCGGCTGCCAGGTCGAAGACCGCCGCTGCGACTGACATCCCCGCCAGCACACCATCGGCCCGGGCGACCAGCTCGGCGGTGTCGCGGGCTTCCTCCGCGACCGTGGCCGCGCTGGTCACGTCGACGCCGTCCGGGCCGCCCAGGTCCTCTTCCAGCGCGGCTCGCACAATCCGTTCCACGGCCCGCGGATCCAGGTGATCGGTCGTCAGGTTGGCTGCTGTTGGCTGCTTCATCGCATCGGTTCCCATCGTTGCGCCAGGATCCCGTCGGGGCCCAGGGAGGCGATCAGGTGGCCTGACCAGGCGTCATCCGGTTCGCTGAAATCCTCCCGCCAGTGAGACCCTCGGGTTTCTTGCCGGGGGTACGCCGCAGCGGCCAGCGCGGCGGCGACGGTGAGCAGGTTCGTGGTCTCCCAGGTCTCGGTGCGCGGCTCGTGACCTCCGCCCCCGAGCCCGGACAGGCTCTCCGCGACCGCCGCCAGTGAGTCAGCAGAGCGGAGCACCCCGGCGCCCGCGGTCATCGCCTGCTGCAGCTGGTCCCGGATCTGGGGACTGACCACGTGGCCGGCAGCGGGAACGAGGACAGGCTCGGCGCGGGTCAGCTCGCCGGAGTCGATCCCGGCGCCGATGTCGACAGCGATCCGGCGCGCGAACACCAGCCCCTCCAACAATGAGTTGGACGCCAGCCGGTTGGCGCCGTGGACCCCGGTGCAGGCCACCTCGCCGCAGGCGTACAGGCCGGGCGCCGTGGTACGGCCGCGCAGATCCGTCCGCACCCCGCCGGACGCGTAATGCGCCGCCGGCGCCACCGGAATCAGGTCAGTCACGGGGTCGATGCCAGCGGCACGGCAGCTCGCCACGATGGTCGGGAACCGGGTGGGTAGTTGCGGGCCCAGATGCCGCGCGTCCAGCCACACGTTCGGCGCGCTCTCAGCACGCATCACCCGGGTGATCGCCTTCGCCACCACGTCCCGGGGGGCCAGCTCTGCCAGCTCGTGCTGCCCGAGCATGAACCGTTTGCCCTCCGAATCCACCAGCGTGGCGCCCTCACCACGGAGCGCCTCACTCACCAACGGCTGCTGACCCCGGCCGCCGGGGATGTACAGCGCGGTGGGGTGGAACTGCACGAACTCCACATCGGTCACCGCGGCGCCGGCTCGCAACGCGACGGCGAGCCCGTCCCCGGTGGAGACCGAGGGGTTGGTGGTGGCGGCGTACACCTGGCCCATGCCGCCGGTGGCGAGCACCACGGCGCGCGCCAGCACCGCGCCCACCCCGTCCGCGGCACCTTCACCCAGCACGTGCAACGTCAGTCCGCAGACCCGCCGATCCGCGCTGTGCAGCAGATCCACCACCAAAGCGTGCTCCAGCAACCGGATCCAGGGGTCCCGACGCACCGCGGCATGCAACGCCCGTTGCACCTCGGCGCCGGTGGCGTCGCCGCCCGCGTGGACCACCCGGTCCGCGTGGTGCCCGCCTTCCCGGGTGAGCATCAGCGAACCGTCCTCGTGACGGTCGAACTCGGCGCCGAAACGCATCAGCTCCCGCACCCGCTCGGGCCCTTCGCGCACCAGGACGTCCACAGCGGCCGGGTCGCAGAGCCCGACGCCGGCGGTGATGGTGTCCGCGGCGTGAGCTTCCGGAGTGTCCTGCGGGTCCAACACCGCCGCGATCCCGCCCTGCGCCCACCGGGTGGCGCCGTCGTCCAGGTTCACCTTGGTGACCACCGTGACGTGCACCCCGGCCTCGCGCAGCTGCAACGCAGTGGTGAGTCCGGCGATGCCGGAGCCCACCACCACAACGTCCGTGGTCTCCACCCATCCGGGCTCTGGCGCCGGGAGGGAACGGGGAAGCCGCAGCAGATCAAGCGTCAACCGGCCACATCCTCGTGCCGGTGCGGCTCAGCCATCACGTCCCTCCGACCGTGAGCGCCACATTGTCGATCAAACGCGTGGCCCCCACCCTGGCGGCAGCCAGCATTCTGGCTTCACCTCGGGCCGGCGCCGGGCCGAGCGAGGGGTCTGTCACCACCAGGTAGTCCAGCTCCACCGGCACCGCCTGTTCCTGGGGCGTCCCCACGGCCCCGGGCCCGGCGGGCTGGTCGCTGTCGAACAACGCCCGGGCGGCTGCCAGCGCGGCCTCGGCGCCGTTCACCGACGCCCGCTGGCCCGCTTCCAGCGCCCTCGGAAGTGTCAACGCGGCCAGCCGCTCCTGAGCCGAGAGGTAACTGTTACGGCTGGAGAGCGCCAGCCCGTCCGACTCGCGGATCGTCGGGACGGCGAGGATCTCGGTCGCGATGTCGAAGTCGACGACCATCTGCCGTACCAGAGTGAGTTGTTGGTAGTCCTTCTGCCCGAAGCAGGCGACATCCGGCCGGGTCAGATGCAGCAGCTTGAGCACCACCGTCAGCACGCCGTGGAAGAAGCCAGGACGGCTGGCGCCTTCCAGCACCTCGCCGAGCGGGCCGGGGTTGACCCGTACCAGGGGCTGCTGCGGATACACCACGTCGGTGGTGGGAGCGAAGATCAGGTCCACGCCCTCGGCCGCGCAGATCGCGAGATCCGCGTCGAACATTCGCGGGTAGCGGGCCAGATCCTCATTCGGCCCAAACTGCAACGGGTTCACGAAGATCGTGCAGACCACGTGATCGGCGGTTGCCCGGGCAGCCCGCAACAGCGCGATGTGACCCTCGTGCAAAGCGCCCATCGTCATCACCGTCGCGACCCGCCCCACGAGTTTTTCTCGCTTCTGGGCAAGCCCCGTGCGATCGTTCACCACCGTCGGGAGGCTCACGTGGCCGCCCCCTGCTGCGGACTGGCAAGCACGCCCAGCAACGCCTCGGCGTCCACGGCGCGCAACCGACCGGAGCTGAGGGCCCGGTCCGCCGACCGCCGCGCCAACGCCAGGTACGCCGCGACGGCGTCGGGCGCCCGAGAGGCAAGCACCGACACGTGGCCCGCGACCGTGCCGGCATCACCCCGCGCCACCGGGCCCGTCAACGCGCCGTCCCCCAACCGCAGCGTGTTGTCCAGCGCGGCTGACAGCAGCGGGGCGATCATGCGCTCCGGGTGCTCGATACCCGCCTGACGAAGCAGCTGCAGCGCTTCATTGACCAGCGTCGTCAGGTGATTGGCGCCATGCGCGAGGGCCGCGTGGTAGAGCGGCCGGTCCGCTTCTGCGATCCACTCCGGCTCACCGCCCATCTCCAGCACCAGCGCCTCAGCGACCGGACGGAGTTCGTCGGGCGCCGTGACCCCGTACGAGATGCCGGCGAGCCGGTCCAGATCCTCGTCTCGCCCGGTGAAAGTCATCACCGGATGCAGCGCCATCGGCAGCGCGCCGAGTCGGACGGCGGGCTCGAGCACCGCCACCCCGTGGGCGCCAGAAGTATGCGCCAACAGCTGCCCCGGCCGAATCGAGTCGGTCTCCGCCAACCCGCGGACCAACGGTTCCAAGCTGTCATCCCCCACCGCGATGAGCAGCAGGTCCGCTTGTGCCGCGACCTGATCCGATGGGAGCACCTCGGCTTCGGGGAGCAGCCGGGCGGCCCGGGTCAGAGAAGCCTGCGAGACCGCGGCTGCGGCCACCACGTGATGACCCGCTCTGCCCAGGGCGGCGCCGAGGACAGACCCCACCCGGCCCGCGCCAATGACGCCGACATGAAGCCGGCCCGGTCGATCAGCAGGCGTGCTCCGCGGTGAACTCATGCCCCGCCCCGCTTCGCTGCCGCGCGACACAGTCCCAACTGATTCGCTCGCTGGTGCCTACTCATGCCCCGCCTCGCTTCGCTCCGGCGCGACATGAGGCACCTCGCACAGTGCCAACCGATTCGCTCGCTCATGGCATCGATCCAGTCCTCGCGTGGGTACCGGTCGCCGTCAGTATGCGCCGGATCAGACCGGCCCCACACGCCAAGTGACAACCTTCACTAGGCGCGGAGAACCGTACGAAATGGCGGCCTGACCGCAGCGCCCACAGCTGCTCATCGTTGACGTGGGTGGCGTGAGCTATGCCTAACGGAAGGTCAACGCGCCGGTCATGTCGGTGTGCGCGTAATGCAGGTAATCGTCGGCCTTTTTCTTGCCCACCGACTTTTTCGCAGTGCACACAGTGATCACCGTAAAGGCGCCGCCGTTTCCACTGGCCCACTTCCCGTACTTGAAGCTGGAGAAGAAACCCTTGGAATTCAGCGAGAAGTCGTCGTCGTCCATCGCCCCATCCTCAGCGGCCTCTCGAGCCGCATCCGTGTCCGGCATGGCGAGGATCAGATGCGCAAATCTGAGTTTGCCCTTCTCAGCTTCGTACGCCAGCTCGACGCCGTATTCACAGCCGAGGTCGGTGAGGGTCCCGTTCGGGTCGAAGTCTTCGCAGGTGTCGTGATCCCAGCCATCGACGTAGTTGGCCGACATCTGCACGCCGCCAAGCCTGAAGTTCCAGTCCTCGTCGTAATCGGTGTAGCTGAGACGCTCGTCCGGCGGTGTGCCCCCGCTGGGCGATGCCGAAGGCGAAGGTGAGGGCGAAGGGGACGCGCTGGCCGAGGCGCTGGGCTCGCTGCTCGCATCGGCGACCGGGGTGGCGGCGTTCTGCCGGTTCACCACAAACCACACCAGCGTGGCCAGGCCAAGCAAGAGAACGACACCCAGCGAGATCGCCGTGATCAACGGGGCATTGGACGATTTCGGCAGCGGCGGGCCGCCGGGCACGCCATATCCGGGGGGTGGGAAGCCGCCGCCCGGCGGGCCTCCGTACATCGGTGGTGGGGGTGCCGGGAACCCTGAAACCGGCATGCCCGGTGCGGCGGATGTGCCTGCGGCGGGCACACCCGGGCTGGGTGCGCCAGGCTCGAAGGGGCTGGGAAAACCGATGGTCGAGTGTGGCGGGCTCTGCGATCCCGGCTGACCCGGGTACGCCGAAGGCTGGGGGCCTGGCATCGGCGCTGCTGGTGGGCCTGGCATCGGCGCGGGGGGCGGACCCGTGGGCGGGGGCGGCGGCCATTCTGGCGGGGGCTGCTGCGGCTGATGCCACGGGTTGTTCCCGACCGGGTCGGGGTAGCCCGACCCTGGGGTGGGGTGAGTCACTGGAGGTCCTTTCGATTGCCGCGGCAGACACGGCCGACCCTGAGGAGCGAAAGAATCGACAATGGATCGCCGCCACCGCGAGTGTGCCCCACCGCCGCCAACCGCTGCGGTTCATCGACTTCTCAGGCGTCTTCCCCGCGACCCATCCTGAGCAGGAATTGACCGGCGCTTATCAAATCACACCCGCCACTCGTGTGGTCAGCCCAAACACGGCCCCTGTGGACAACGTTCTGCGGAGACCATCCCGCTCGGCGCCGGGCTGGCTGCGCACCGCCCTGACGCACCTGGCGGCGCCGGCCAACTGCGCCAAACCCGTACCGCCGGACACGACGCCGACCCGGCGAAGGATGATGCATGACATGGAGCGGTGGCGGGCGGCGATGCAACAGGCTTTGTACGCCCCAGGCGGCTTCTTTGTCAGCGGGCCAGGTCCGGCTGCGCATTTCCGCACCAGCAGCCTGGCGTCGGCATTGTTCGCCGATGCCCTGCTACGTGTGCTGGAAAATCTCGATGCTGCGCTCGGCCATCCTCGGGTGTTGCAGGTGGTCGAAGTCGGCGCAGGTAGAGGGGAGCTGCTGCGGACGCTGGCCGAGAGAGCATCGCCCGAGCTCGTCGGCCGGCTCCAACTCACCGCTGTCGAGCTGGCGCCCCCGCCGTTCACAGACTCGACGCCAGCCCGTCCGGGTGAAGTTCCGAGCGGCGTTGCTGGGCCCCGATGCGCGATCGACTGGTGTGCTGAGGCGCCGTCTCATGTCACCGGCTTATTGCTCGCGTCTGAGTGGTTGGACAACGTGCCCCTCGATCTGGTGGAGACCGACCAGTCAGGCCAGCGTCGAGTGGTGCTGGTCGACGGGTCGGGCTCGGAGCGACTGGGCGAGGCGGCGACCGGTGATGACGCAGCCTGGCTGGATCGCTGGTGGCCAGCCGACGCCAGCTCCGAACCAGACGGGGAACCCGGTGCACGGGCGGAGATCGGCTGGCCGCGCGACGAAGCCTGGGCCAGGGCCGTGAGCACCCTCGACCGGGGACTCGCGCTGGCGATCGACTACGGACACGTGTCCGGCGTACGACCTGCCGGGGGGACGCTCACCGGGTACCGGCATGGCCGCCAGGTCGCCCCGACACCGGATGGCACATGTGACCTGACCGCGCATGTCGCGGTCGACGCGGTGGCTGCCGCGGGCGAGTCAGCCACCGGCTCGCCTTCTCAGCTGCTGGATCAGCGCACCGCGTTGCACGCTTTGGGGATCAGCGGCGCCCGGCCGTCGCGACAGCTGGCGGCGACCGATCCAGCCGGGTACGTGCGGCAGCTGGCCGCCGCAAGCGAAGCGGCCGAGCTGACGGACCGACACGGGCTGGGCGCCCATTATTGGCTGCTGCAACCCGCCGGGATGCCGGACGTATGGCGCGCGATCCCGTCCTGACACGACTCTGGAAGCACGCCGGCGAGGCGCCTGAAACGGTCTTCAATCCACGCCCCGCAGTGGTTTCGAAATAGGTCCGCGTTTCCTGGCCTGACCTGGGAAAAGGCAACTGCTCGGTGAGCTCGCAGCGGATCGCCGGCCACCGGAAAACCAGCGTCGGTTTGCCAGACCTTCGCAAACAAACACTCTACGAAGTCTTGTGCTTATCCTTACGTGACAATAATATTTGTCGGAAATTACGGAGGGAGTGCAAGATGTCTTCGCACAACAAAGCCCACCAGCTACTCAAGCGTTTCACCATCGCCACGGTTGCCGCCGTCGCTTTGGTGCTGATGCCGGCCCTCACCACGCCGGCTCACGCGCATGAAGGCCATGACCCCATCGGCGGAGGTATCAAACGCTCGGAGGTCATTGAGCGCGCCTGGACCTGGGTCCGGCGCGGGATCCAGTACAGCCAGAGCGGCGTCGCAAGGGACGCCGAGCGCCACCACGTGTATCGGCGGGACTGCTCCGGCTACGTGTCCATGGCGTGGCACATCAAGCCCACCGGGATGAGCGCACCGTGGACCGGTTCGCTGCCCAACCGGTCGACCGCGAAGAAGAAGGCCAACCTGAAGCGCGGTGACATCCTGCTCGACCCGGGCAACCATGTCGTGATCTTCCACAAGTGGGCCAACGCCGCCCACACCGAGTTCTGGCTCTTCGAGCAGAGCAATCCGACCACCGACATGAACCACCGCCAAGCCTCACTCGGCAGCTTCAGCGGCTTCACCGCCAGGCGGTACAACCACATCATCAACGGCTGAGCCTCACGACGCCCAACCACCCCCCGCTCTGGCGCACCGGACAGATCCGGTGCGCCAGAGCCACGTCGTCACGCGGACTTCTCGCTGCCGCATACCCTGGAG
>JBOGDL010000016.1:0-5192 GCA_050701815.1 Micromonosporaceae bacterium
TGCCCGCTCGGCGGCCGCCCCTGCAACCGGGCTATCTCGGTACGCGAGCCCCACGCGTACGGGCGCAGCCGGCCGACCAGACGGAGCATCGCTAACGCGCCTTGGCAGCGGGCTCCGAGCCGGGGACGGGCTGGTTGCCGTGCGCTCGCTCATCACCCGGGACTTGGTCATCACCCGGCACTGGCTCTCCGCCGGGGGATGGCTGCTGGTCGAGGGGTGACTTGCCGCCGGGCTCGCCGGCCACGTACAGATCGGGCTCCAGGTAGATGGCCCGGGCGATCGGCACCGCGCTGCGAATCCGGCCTTCGATCGCGTTGATGTGCCGCGCCACATCAGCGGCGGTGTCGTCGTGGCGCACCGCCAGCTTCGCGGCCACCAGCAGCTCCTCCGGGCCGATGTGCAGCGTCTTCATGTGAATGATCCGCTCCACCTCGTGGCCCTCGGTGATCGCGCGCTTGATCGCGGCGATGTCGGCGGGGGTCGCCGACTCACCGATCAGCAGGCTCTTCATCTCCACCGCGAGGATCACCGCGATGGCCACCAGCAGCACCCCGATCGCCGCGGTGCCGGCAGCGTCCCAGAGCCCGTTGCCGGTGATGAGCGTCATGCCGACGCCGCACAGCGCCAACACCAGACCCACCAGGGCGCCCAGGTCCTCCAGCAGGATCACCGGGAGCTCCGGGGCTTTGGCGTGTCGCACGAACTCCGTCCACGTGGCCTTGCTTCGCACCGCGTTTGACTCCTGGATCGCGGTGCGGAAGGAGAGACTCTCCATCACGATCGCGACCGTCAACACCACCACCGGCACCCACTGCCAGGAGTGGATCCCGTGCGGATGAGCCGCTTTGTGGTACGCCTCGTACAAGGCGAACAACCCACCCACGCTGAACAGCACGATGGAGACGATGAACGCGTAGATGTAGCGTTCCCGGCCGTACCCGAACGGATGCTGCGGCGTGGCCCGGCGCTTGGCCCGCTTGCCGCCAAACAGCAGCAGCACCTGGTTGCCGGAGTCCGCGACCGAGTGGATCGCCTCCGCCAACATGGAAGACGACAGCGTCAACGCCCAGGCGATGAACTTGGTCACGGCGATGCCGAGATTGGCCAGCAGCGCCGCCACGATTGCCTTGGTGCCTCCAGAAGCGCTCATCAGCGCCTCCGCGTGCGGGTGGTCACGGTGTCGAGAGCTCCTTCATTTCATTGATGGCGGGCACTGCCATCGGGTCAAAGCCGTGCGCCAAGGCCAGATACAGCGAGGCGAAGTCCGGTATCGCCACCAGTGAGGCGAATCGCTCCACCGCTGAAGCACCCTCGGCCTCGATCACCGTAACCCGTACGCCCCGACGGGCAGCCAACTCCTGCACCGCATCGGCTCGACGCAGCTCCACCGCCACGGGCTCGCCCTGATCGGGCTGCTCATCGTCGGCCAGCCCGCGGTCACGTAGCAAGATCACACGCAGCCGGCTGCCGCCGTTGGCGGAACCCGACTCCGGGTCGTCCGGATCAGCGAAGATGTCGCGACCAGCTTCCGCGAGGCCGCCATAAACCCCGTCGAGCAAGCCGACCCTGCCACGGTTGGCTTCGCCCAACTCGCCCGCGACAGCCGGATACCGCGCGTTGGACGAGAGCATGTCGGCAATCCGCCGAGCCGCCACCGCAGCCAGCGGCGAACTCCCCCAGATCACCGGGATCGAGCCCGCCAGGTCCAACGCGAGAGCTTTCGCTGGATTCACAAATGCGTCAGCGGACGGCCGGCAACGCTCCGCGTCGTTGTCCAGCCGGGTGGCAGTCTCCGCGAGATCCGCCTCGGGGAGCCGTATCAACCCCAGAGAACTCGCCGCGCACAGCACCGGAACGGTGAGCGCCCACAAACTCGCACGCGCGGGGGCTCGCCGCGGCACCTCCACAAAAGGCGCTCGCGCCCGCTCGGCCAGGGACGACAGCTCCGAATCCGGCGCTCCGACAGCGACCAGCCTGGCCCCCCTGCGCACCGCCGCCTTCGCCGCCGCGATCGCCTCCGGGCTGCGACCTGAAGCTGACACCGCCAGCACCACATCGGCGGCGCCCACCCAGCTCGGCACGCCCGGGCTGCGATGCGAGATCACCGGGACCAGGCTGCGGGCGCCGGCCACCGTGGCGAGGATGTCCCCGGCGCGTGCGGCGGTGCCGGCCCCGGCGACCACCACCGAACGGGGACGCCCCTCGTTCGCCAACTCACCGAGGTTCGCGTCGGCGGCCCGACTCAGCGACTCCCGCACCTGAGGGCCGGCCGAGGCGACGGCGCGAAGCATCATCCCCGGGTCCGCGGCGATCAGCGCATCAGTGTCATTGAGCAGGTCCTCATCGGCCTCACGGCGCCCGGTCAGCCGGGTGGCGCCATCCGGCAGCCGGCCCGCTGCTCCATAGGTAGTCATCGCATTATCGTCACACTGACTCAGCCGGACGTGGCGCTCGGCGCCGTGCCTGACTCGGTCGGCCCCGACTGTGCCGTGTGGTCGGCTTCGGGCTGACGCGCTTCTTCCACGAGCAACACCGGAATGCCGTCCCGGATCTCGTAGATCCGGCTGCATTCCAGACAGGTCAACGTCTGCGCCGACGTGTCGTGTCGCAGCTCTCCCCGGCGGTCGCCCTCCTTGGTGACCTCAGCAACGCAGCTGGGGCAAGCCAAGATGTCGAGCAGGGTGGGATCCATGGCCATTCGTCAGCTCCAATTTCCGCTCTCCGCCGCTCAGGCAGGAAGTCAGCTCCGCACCAAGGCGAGCACCTCGTCGCGCAACCCGACCATCCGGTCGGCGTCACGCGCCTCCACATTAAGACGTAGCAGCGGCTCGGTGTTGGAAGGCCGCACGTTGAACCAGCTCCCGTCCCCGAAGTCCACCGTCAGACCGTCCAGCCGGTCGATCGCCACCCCGGCCCGGTCGGCGTACGCCCGCTCCACCTCGACCAGCTTGGCCTGCTGGTCTCGTACGGTGGAATTGATCTCTCCTGACGAGGGATACCGATGGAACCGGGCCGCCAGCTGCGACACCGGCCCCGATTGCGTCCCGAGCGCGGCCAGCAGGTGCATCGCGGCGAGCATCCCGGTGTCGGCGTACCAGAAATCCCGGAAGTAGTAGTGAGCGGAGTGCTCGCCGCCGAACACCGCGCGGGTGGCCGCCATCTCCGCCTTGATGTACGAGTGGCCCACCCGGGTGCGCACCGGCTTACCACCCTGCTCCACCACGATCTCGGGGACCGCGCGCGAGGTGATCACGTTGTGGATCACGACATCGCCGGGGTGCTTGGCCAGCTCCCGCGAGGCCACCAACGCGGTGATCGCGCTGGGTGAGACCGGGTCGCCGTTCTCGTCCACCACGAAGCAACGGTCGGCGTCGCCGTCGAAGGCCAGCCCCAGGTCGGCCTGGTGCTCTCGTACCGCTTGCTGTAGGTCAACGAGGTTCTTCGGGTCCAGCGGGTTCGCCTCGTGGTTGGGGAAGCTGCCGTCCAGTTCGAAGTAGAGCGGGATCACCTCGAGCGGCAGCTTGGGGGGCGCGGGGTCACCCAGCACCGCCGGCACGGTATGGCCGGCCATCCCGTTTCCGGCGTCGATGACCACCCGCAACGGCCGGATCGCCGACAGGTCCACCAGGCCACGCAGGTGCGCCGCGTAGTCGGCCAGCAGGTCCCGATGTTCCACAGCGCCCTCGGCTCGGACGCCTGCCTGATCCAGGCCACCGGACTGATCCAGGGCGGCAAGGAATCGGGCGGCGGCGTCCCGGATCTCGATCAACCCGCTCTCCTGGCCGATCGGCGCCGCGCCGGCTCGGCACAGCTTGATGCCGTTGTACTGAGCCGGGTTGTGGCTGGCCGTGAGCATGGCGCCGGGAAGACCCATGATTCCGGACGCGAAGTACAGCAGGTCGGTGGAGCCCAACCCGGCGTGGATCACGTCAACGCCTTCCCGGTTGGCCCCGCGCGCGAACGCCTCCGCCAGGCCGGGCCCGGACTCCCGCATGTCATGCGCGATCACGATCCGCGGTGTGGGCCCCTCGCGCTTGAGCAGCTGCACAAACCCGACACCCAGTGCTTCTGCGATGTCCTGGTCCAACTCGTCGGGCACGATGCCCCGGATGTCGTACGCCTTGACCAGGCTCTTCAGACGATCGCCGCCGTCCATCACTGCTCCACCGCTCCTCACGTCACTGCTCGAATCTCCACCGCCGGGCGACCCGGCGCCACGGACCCGGATGCGAACCACCCTGACCGCGGCCGTCAGACACCCGGGCGCGTCAGCCGCCCCCTGTGGCATCCAACCCGAGAACTCTTCCCCACGTTGCGCGAAGCATCACTTCCGGGTCGGCGGGAGCACCCGCAAGTGCCCGCGCCGACCAGTCGTCTGCCCTGCCTGCCCCTGACCAGGGGCAGGTCTGGCGCCAGTGCCCCGCTCCTCGACACCAGGCTCGTGCTGCGCTGGACGAGCCGCCTCCCGCACCGCGTCCGCCAACGCCAGAATGTCATCGCTGCTGGGGCCGGGCGCGGTGAGATCGCCTTCGGCGCGCATCAAATCCCAGCCGAGGGGCGCCGTCAGCCCGATCGCGTGCTCTTCGCAGAGATCGTAGGAATGCGGCTCGTCAAACGCCGCTAGCGGACCCACCACTGCGGTCGAGTCCGCGTACACGTACGTGAGCGTGGCGACAGCCGGTTTCGCGCAGCCGCTGCGGGAGCAACGCCGATGAGGCCTCACGAGGCAACACGCTATCGCCCCGCGGGGTTTCAGCGGCAGGTTCTCTTCAGCGACACGCCGATCGACTGCCGGGCGCTACGCTGCAATCCGTGAAGAGTCCGGAACGCCCTTCTCGCCGCCGGCCCGGCGCCCGCCGGGATCGACGTGGACGCGGATTGCGGGGCCGGCTGGCGCCGGCCGCGGTTCCGCTGTCACGTACCCGTGCGGAGATCTTCGACGACCTGGTGCTCGACGCCGTGGAAGAGTTGGAACCCCGGTGGTCGGCGCAGCTGGCTGGCGTCGAATTCGCCGTCGAGGAGGTGCCGCCGGAGCTGAACGTGTACGACTCCGACGTGCTGGAAGACGGCGAGGTGCCGCTGGCTCGGCTGCTGCCGGGCCGGCAAGCTGACCAGGATGGTCCGGCGCCACGAATCGTGGTGTATCGACGCCCGTTGGAGTTCCGCGCCGCCAACCGGGACGACCTGGCCGA
>JBOGDL010000017.1:0-4267 GCA_050701815.1 Micromonosporaceae bacterium
TTCGCGCTTTGCCCTCAAGATCGCGCTGCACGTCCTCGCGGGCCTTGGCCTCGGCCCAACGTCTGGCTTCCACGAAGTACGTCTTCGGGTCCTGCAAGATCCGTGCGAGCCGCTCACGCTCCGCGGCTCCACCCCATGGACGCTTTGCCGGCGCGGCCGCGGTCATGGGTGTCCCCCTTCGCTCCTCGTCACGCGCCCGGTGGTGAAGTGGGCGCGTCCCCGTGCTGGTCCCCGTCTGACTTGGCTTTCGCGACGCTGTGGAACGTGGCGCGGGGCGTCGCATCGGCCATTGCGTATGTACCCCGACAGTCAGGATCCCACGCTTTCCACAACGCCGCGTGACGACTTCGCACTCCGACACGGAAGCGTGTGGTTGCTCACCCGACCTCGGGTCCGTTCCCTTCTCGAAACCGGTGATTACCGGTTGAATCCGGCGGACAGCAACTCCGCGAGCAGTTGCACCACCTCCGCGTCCTGTTCGCTCAACCCGTCAACCACCAGGGTGTCGACAGTCAGCAGCCCAAACTGGCGCTGCTCGGTCGCCATCGGCGCCACCACCAGCGCACGGTGGCGGTGCTCTTCGTCGACCCAGCCGTGGGGCGCCTTCTCCAACAGATCGGGAAAGAACGCCACGGTGTCGTGGTCCAAGATCTCCAACGCCCCATCACCCAACGGCGTGCCCTGAGTCAGCATCCACGTCGCCGGCTGGGCCCGCCCGTAATAGCCAGCCAGCTCCATCCGCCGGTGCCGGGTCCCTGGCGACTCCACCAGACGGAAGAAGCACGCCCGCGCGTCCCTTGCCTCCACCAGCTCGGTGGCCGCGGCCAGCACGATCGTCAGCGCCTGGCCTTGCAACCGCTCCAACGCCAGGCTTCGCGGCTTGGCGTCAGTGATCTCGCCCAGCAGGTACGCCAACGGCGTCAGCACCCGGCCGACCACCAGCCGCATCTGCTGCTTGGCCACCTCCGCTGTCTGCTGCGCGTCGATGGCGCGGATCGCGGCCATCCGCTCGGCGTACATCGGGGTGCCGACCGCGCCCGCGGTGAGCACAGCGGCCGCCCCCAACATGACCCAGAAGAACGGGGTGCTCTCGACCACCGAGAGGGCGCCGCCGATCGCGAACGCGATAACCGCGCACGTGATCGCGACGGGCCGGAAGTTACGCACCATCCAGGTGGAAAGATCAAACATGGTCCCGTAACCGTACTTGCACTCACCGCATTCTCGCGACACCCCAGATTGGTGTACGCGGTGCCGTCAACCACGCGATCGCGCCTCACCTGCTCCTGACTCGACCCGTACGCGTCGATGTGGCGCCGGCCGAATGGTCAACGTGGAGTCACCTGAGCGGGGCACCTCACCCACCGTCGCAGCGTCACCAACGGCTCCACCCGCGCCCTAGTCGTACATCCGCACCTCCAGCTTGGTGGCTTGGCCTTCATGTCTGACCTGGTACGTCATCAGCCAGCCGTCCCCGGCGCTGACGAGCTGCTGGCTCGGCGCTCCGGCCCAGCTAGGCGCCCCCGGAGTCGCCCACAACCGGCGGCCCGATCGCAGGTCACGTACCCAGATCCGGGGCGTCGCCTGCCCATAGCCGCCGATGCTTCCGTTGTGGGGACAGACGAACCACTGCGCGCTGAGGAGCATCTGCGTGCCCTGGCATTGGCGTGTCCACATGCGCTTCCCGGTACGGGCGTCGAATGCCACGTACTGCACGCCGGGCGCCCCATCGTCCCACCTGAAACCACCGGCAGGATCGCTGTCGGCCGTGATCACAGTGCGGCCGGACACGGCCAGCACAGCGCGGCCGTTCAGGGTCAGCGGCTCCGTCCTCTCGTCCAGCATCAACCGCTGTTTGCCGGATCGCAGATCCAGGATCTGCGCGCCCGCCACGCCCGGCGCCCCGGTCAACAGACCTTCGTTTGTGGGTTGCAGATTCGCGGGGTCACACGACTCATCGGTCAGGTTCTGAAGGCTCCACTGGCCCACGTCCGCGGTCCATCGCAACGCGCCGGTGCTCAGGTCGCGCGCCTGGATGGGGGTCTTCTGCAACGCGCCCGAAGCTTCGCAATCGCCGGTCCACTTCCACTTCGGGTACTGCAGGTAAAGCTTGTCGCTGATCTTGTGGAAGCCGTGTGTCTTCATCGGCATCCGGTACGGCTTGGCGAGATCGTCACCGGTCTCGAGGTCAAGCGCGACCCCACTCGGTTCGTGTGCGCCACCCCTGGTCCGGCTCCACACCGTCGAGGTGTCCGTTGCCTGCGCGATCTGGCCAGTTCGGAACCGGTCTGCCACCCAGACCTGACCACGGCTGTTCGCGGCGTCACCCTGATCGGCGAGGCAGCGGTCCGCACGTTCCCAGCGCCGCTTCCCGGTGCGCAGGTCGTACCCGCGCAGCGGCGAGCAGGCTTCGACGCCATCCGCGGGCACCACGATGGTGTCGCGGTGGACCACTGCAGAAGCTGGGTCGGGCTGGTCCTCAATGGTCAGGCGGAGGCTGCCAGTCCTCAGATCGAGGACGCGGAACTCGCCGTAGGTGTCGTTGTGCAGCACCACCGCGTCATCAGCGACCCAGAACCGTAAGCCGGAGGACACCTCCCCCCGGTACGGGTAGGCCCACTGGCGCACCCCGCGCCGGTCGTACGCCACCACACCCGGCGGATCCGCCTGGTTCACCGCGACCAGCACGAGGTCGTTGGCGACCACCGCGCCGAGCGTGCCCTCCCCCTGTCCCACATTCCAGTCCGGCAGCTGCGCCGACCACGACGAGGTTCGTCCTTCCGGGTCGGACGCCCACGAGCTGACCGGCGTCAAAGACAGCGCCACCGCCATGCCGACCGTCACGGCCAAGGCGACCGCCGATGTGGCGGTCACCCGGCGGCTGACCTCGCGACGTCGAGGCTCAGTGACCTGGATCAGCCAATCAGCGGCGTGCGATAAGGCGTCGATCCCGGTGGGCCACCTCAGGTGTCGCAACAGCCCCCAGGCAAGAGCCGCGCCGGTGACAGTCATGAGCAATGACCACACCGCCGCTCCTGCCATCACACTCGCAGCTCCGAATGACAGACGGGGGACGATGGTGTTCCACCCCCAGTACGCGGACCCGATGACCATCAGGGCGAGGGCCGCCATGTGACCCTGACCCCGCGCGATGGACAGCGCGACATCGACTCGCCTCGAAGACCTCCCGAAGACCAGCAGCGGCGCCGCGGGGTGCAGATGGATCGCCAGCGCGAAAAGCAACACCACAGCCGCCAGCCAATGGATCATCACCGCCGCCGCCAGCGTCGCGACCACCAGGATCATCGCCCAGAACAATCGCGGCGTCGCCTTCAGCGCCAACATGGCCGCTTTGCCCAAGCCGACTTCCCGGCCCACCGCGAGCGCACCGGCGACGATCATCGCGTACGCGTGCGCCCACGCCAGGTACGTCGCCACCACCAGCAGCAGCACCCCGACCAGTTGCCACATCGACGATGACCACATGTACGACGGCGCCAGCTTCAGCCCCCGGTCGCCCATTGGGGCGACCATCGACGGCGGGGCGGCGATCAACAGGATCGCGACCAGGGCGGGTAGGAAACACAGTTGCGAGACCGCCAGCACCGGCGTCGCCCGTACCACCGTCCCGCGCAGCACGGCGCTGAATGACGCAGCCGCGCCGCCCGCGCCAGGCTCCTCTTGAGCCGATCCGGACCTGTGCTCCCGTACCGGCGTCGGCGCCTCCGGCTCGACCACCTCGTCCCCCCGTAGGTCGTGCGCCCGCAACTGCCCACCGGACCGCCTCTCCCGCTCCGGACGGTCTCCCGCTAGATCAGCTGGGTGGCACGGGCCGACGGTAGCCGCGTTGTCCGCGCGGCATCAGGCCGGTAGGCGCCTGGCTGTCGGCGCGTTAGCGAAATGAGATCGGCGGACGTGCCGTTCGGCTCTGGCTGAGGCTGCCTCTCCAGACGGTCGCTGGCATAGCCTGACAACCACCGAAAGGGGCATGCGATGGACGGGGACGAGCTGCTGGCGTACTGCCTGGCCAAGCCCGGCGCGTGGCAGGACGAGCCGTGGGACGGCGACATCGTGGCGAAGGTGGCGGACAAGATCTTCGCGTTTCTCGGGGACGGCTCAGCGGTGGGGCTCAAGTGCGGTCGGAATCGGGACGAAGCCGATGAGCTGCTGCTTCGCTACCCGGATGACGCGTCGGTGATGGCCTACATCGGCCGCTCCGGATGGAACACCGTACGACTCGGCGGCGCGGTGCCGGACGACGAGATCT
>JBOGDL010000018.1:0-5350 GCA_050701815.1 Micromonosporaceae bacterium
GCGCCAGCTGCCGCCTGGTGATCGCGCTGCACGGCTGCCAGCAGGGGCACGGCACGGTCGGGACCAGTTTCGTGCAGAACACGTACCTCAACGAGTACGCCGACACCAACCAGCTGGTGGTGCTGTATCCGCAAGCGGCGGTGACCTGGGGCGTCAACCCGAACGGCTGCTGGGACTGGTGGGGCTACCTCGGCGAGTCTGACTACGACCGGCACGGCGGCGCCCAGATCGAGACCATCATGCGGATGGCGCGCGGGCTGGGCGCCTAGCCGTGGCAGCCGGCGCCGGCTCCCGCCACACTGACCTGCGCTGATTGGTGAGCCGGTGAAACATTCCTCCGGGCAGCGCCGACATACCGGATAGACGGCGGCTCGTCGGGAGCGGCCCTGGGGAGGAACAGATGCGAGCACGCGTAGCCATCGCTGCCGGCGCCGCAGCGGCAATGACCATCGCGCTGGGGCCGGCCAGCGCGGTGGCGCCGCCGCCGGCTCCGGCAGCGGACGACGCCCAACACGAGACGTACGACGTCCGCGACGACGCGGCCCCCACGGCGCCCGCCAAAGCGCAGGTGGACGCGGTCGCCGAGCTGGCTGCGAAGGCGGGTGGCGCGCGGGTCGCCTGGGACTCCCGCTTCGGGACCCCGCGCACCATCCGCCGGGACGCGGGCGCGCTGACGGGGCCCACGTCGGGCGTCGCGACAGATGTCGCGAAGTCCTGGGTGAGCGAGCACCGCACCGCGCTCGGCCTGTCCGCCGCCGGGGTCGCCGCGCTTGCCGTCACCCGCGATCACACGCTGCCGGGGAACGACGTCCATGTGGTGCAACTCGCGCAGACCTTCGACGGGGCGGAGACGACGCGGGGCGGTCGGCTCAGCCTTGCTGTGGGCAAGGACGGCCGGATCTGGTCGTACGCCGGCAGCACCGCCCGCGACGCCGAGCTGACCGGCGACTGGACCCTCACCACGACCTCGGCCGCCGAAGCGGTCGCGGACAAGCTGGCCGGCGGCGCCGACTACACCCCGCAGATCGCTGGCGAGCGGGCGGGCTACCAGGTGCTCGGCAAGGGCCCGTTCGCGGCGAACTCGTACGCCAAGCGGGTCGCCTTCCCGACCGCTGACGGGGTGCTCCCGGGGTACCGGGTGCTCTTCGTGAAAGAGCTGTCCGAGGCGTACGACACTGTCGTGGACGCCCGCAATGGCGACATCCTCTACCGCCGCAGCCTGGCGCACCACGAGTCCGAAGGCACGGTGTACGAGAACTACCCCGGCGCCGCGGCGGGCGGCCAGCCCGTGGTCAGGTCCTTCGGTCCCACTGACGAGTCACCGTCCGGGTGGGTGGACCCAAGTGGGCTGGCCGGACTGGACGGGCCGACCACGTACGGCAACAACGCCAACAGCTACGCCAACTACTCCAATTTCCTGGTCCCGGCCGACCAGGGGCCGCGCCCGGTCAGCGCGACCAGCCAGTTCAACTACGCGTACGCGGACAACTGGGGTCGCTCGAACGGCGAGACGGCGCCGCCGTCGTACCTGGAGGACCTGGACCCCGCCACCACCAACCTCTTCTACCACCACAACCGGATCCACGACGAGTTCTACGACCTCGGCTTCACCGAGTCCGCCGGCAACTTCCAGGCGAACAACGGCGACGGCGGCGGTCAGGGCGGCGACCCAGTGCTGGGGTTGGTGCACGCGGGCGCGGCCAGTGGCGGGGCGCCCACGTACACCGGCCGGGACAACGCGTACATGCTGACGCTGCCGGACGGGCTGCCGTCCTGGAGCGGCATGTTCCTGTGGGAGCCGATCGACGACGCCTTCGAGGGCCCGTACGCCGACGGCAACTTCGACGCGTCCGTGGTCGAACACGAGTACGCCCACGGCCTGAGCAACCGGTACGTCAGCGCCGAGGACGGCGCGCTCGGCGGGCACCAGTCCGGTTCCATGGGTGAAGCCTGGGGCGACTGGTACGCCCTGAACCACCTGCACCGGGAAGGCTTGAGCGACGACTCCGTGGTGGGCGCCCACGTCACCGGGAACGCCGAACGCGGGATCCGGAACTGGAGCTACGACGACAACCCCACCGGCTTCGGCGACATCGGCTACGACATGACCGGGGCCGAGGTGCACGCCGACGGCGAGATCTGGACCACGATCCTGTGGCACATGCGCAAAGCTCTGGTCGCTGAGCACGGCCAAGCCGAAGGCAGCGAGATCGCGGCCCGGATCGTCACCGACGCGATGCCGCTGTCGCCGCCGGACCCCTCCTTTGTCGACATGCGAGACGCGATCCTGACCGCGCTGGACATCCGCTACCACTCACGGGACGACTACAGCACGCTGGCCGACACCGTCTATGAGGCCTTCGCTCGGCGCGGACTCGGCGCGCACGCCAGCACCAACGGCGCCGGTGACACCGAGCCGGTTCCGTCGTACGCGCACCGCAAGGCCAGTCACAACGGCGTGCTCTCCGGCACGGTGATCAACGCGTCCACGGACCAGCCGGTGAACAACGCGCGGGTGATGATCGGTGAGCTGGAGGCGCGGTCCACGCCGCTGCGCAAGACCTCGGGCACGGGAGCGTTCAGCGCTCCGGCTGCCGGGGGGACGTACTCGGTGACGGTGGCGGCGCCCGGGTTCGGGGCCCGCACCTTCCGCGATGTCACGGTCAAGGCGGGCGAGGCGACAGCGCTGCGGTTCGAGATGGCGCCGAACCTGGCGTCCAAGGCCAACGGCGCCGAGATCGTCTCCGCCACGTCGGACGGCGCCGAGAAGCTGATCGACGACACCGAGGCGAGCAGTTGGAAGGCCGCCAAGGGTGACGGCAACACGGTGATCAAGTTGGCGCAGCAGGCTGAGATCACCTCGTTGCAGGTGAGCGCGTTCACCTCGTCCCGGTTCGAGGGGTTGCGCGACTTCACGGTGCAGACCTCGTTGGACGGCGAGAACTGGCAGACCTCGTACGCCAAGCAGGACACGTTCTCCTACCAGGCGCCGCGACCGGCCACCCCGGACGCGCACTACAAGCGGTTCGAGCTGGCCCAGCCGACCGAGGCGAAGTTCGTACGGTTCTGGACCGACGCGCCGTTCGGCAACACGGTCGACAACGTGCAGGCCGCCGAGCTGCAGGTGTTCTCCACGTCGGCCGGCGGGGTCGAGCCGCTGCCGCCGGAGCCGCCGGACGAGCCGGTGACCGACTCCGGGACGATCACGGCCGGCAATCCGTCCACCGGAACCGCCGAGGACGCCACTGGAGTCACGGCCAACGACTTCAAGGCGACCTGCGCCGCTCCGCCCGCCTCTCAAGGCGCCGACGGCTGGGTCACCGAGCTGCCGGACAGCTTCGGCGACGGCACGCATCAGGTCTCCGTGAAGGGCGCCTCGGCGGGCCCGTACGACATCGACCTGTACTTCTACAACGCGGACTGCGAGCTGGTGGGCGCTGCGGCGTCCTCCGCCTCGGACGAGTCCGCGACCCTGCCCAGCGACACCAAGTACGTGTTGAGCCACCTCTGGCTCGGCGCCGCCGTCGATGTCACGGTGAAGGCCACCGACACCGCGTAGCGGTGACCTTCACCGCCTCAAGATCGCTGTTTCGGGCACAAGACCGAAGTGCCACTTCGCTTCTGTGCCCGAAACAGCGATCATGGGCCGCCGCAACGGGGCGATCGGGGGCAATGCCGGGTCAGTCTTCGGCGAGCACCACGATCCGGTCTTCCGGTGAGAGCACGACCTGCTGTCCCTTGTCCGGGTTGATCACCACACCGTAGTTCGGGGGCTGCTGCCCGTACGCCGCGAGCCGGTACCCGAACGCCACCTCGCCGCGGCGCCGCGCCGCCTCCACCACGGTGTAGTACGTGACCGGCGTCCCCAAGCGCACGTAATAGCCCGCGGGCTTCAGGTAGATCTCGGATCCCGCCGGGTCGAACAGGTCGGCGAACACGTCGGCCAGCTTGCGGTTCTCCGAGATCTGGGTCATCAGCAAGCTGATCATCTTGTCGCCGACCACGAAGTCGTCGGCTTTCCCGACCTGCGCCAACGCCCGGTTGCGGTCGTCGGCCATCTCGCTCACCACGGAGAACCGGTTGCCGATCTGGCGTTCCATGTCACGCAGGTGCAGCAGCGTCACCAGGCTGCGGGAGTCGGCGATGGCCGGCTCCAGATCGTCCCGGCAGAGCACGATCACGTGATTGAAGGAGCCCACGTCCAGCGCTTCCAGCACGGCCCGCTCGGAGGCGTCCGCGCCCTTCACGTTGACGATCGAGTTCTGCAATGCCGGGGCGAGGTCGCCCACCAGCATCCCGGCGTCGTCGCGGTCGGTGACGACCAGGATCTCTGAGCCGCGGGTGACGTACCCGTCCAGCTCCCGGACGATGATCGGGGCCCGCTCGTTCCAACCCAGGATCAGGGTGCGGTCCGGCGCGTTGGGCTGCCCGTGCACGGCCGTGATGTGGCGCCCCTCGATCATGGGCGGGTGCGGCGCCAGCACCACGGTGTCGTCGTCCGCGGAGATCACGATGATCTGGTCACCTGGCTGCAGCCGGGTGTGCATCGGCGGGTTCAGCGTCACCGTGCCCTGGCTGAGCAGCCCCAGCACCGACGAGCTCCGGTACGCGTGCAGCACATCCCCGAACGTCCAGCCGGTGAGCTGCGGCTGCTCCTGCATGTAGATCTCGTCGCCCTCGTACACCAGCAAGGAACTTCTGACCGCGGACAACCCGGACTGCAGGCAGGTTTGCACGATCATGCGGGCGGTGACGTCGGAGACATCCACCAGGTGGGTTTCCTTGCCGCCCGCCAGCTTCGCCGCCGGCAGGTTCGCCGTCGAGCTCACGGCCGCCACGATGTGGTACGGCTCGGGCCGCCGATTCGGCGCGTTGGTGATCGCGAGCAGGGTCTTCACCAGGTGTGAGTCGGGGTCCGGCTCCTCAGATTGCAGGATGATGATCGAACGGGCGTCGTCCGGGCTCACCAGCTTGATGTCGTCCGGGTCGATCGGGTCGCCGGTGCGGCAGACCACTTTGGTGGTCTTGGTGTTCGGGTTCTTGGCGCGGACCTCGTCCTCCATCTCGACCTTGTCCTTGTCGGCGAGGATGGCGATCGCAGCTCTCCGGCGATTGGAATTGGCCTCAGCGAGCTCGGAGATGATCGTGAACACCTGGTCGGACCAGCCCAGGATCACGGTGTGGTCGGTCTCCAACACCGCTGAGCGCCCTTTGCGAAGCTCGGTCAGCTTGGCGTCCAACCCGGTGGTGAGCACACCGATCAAGGCACTGAAGATCAGGATGCCGCCGAACGTGACGAGCAGGCTGAGCAGCCGGAAACCCCATACGGGCTCGTCGCCGGTGACTGTGC
>JBOGDL010000019.1:0-2134 GCA_050701815.1 Micromonosporaceae bacterium
ATTTGTTCGCGTGTCGTCGGCGTGTCACGTCAGTTATCCCTTGATCACCATGGCGGGGCGGCTGATGAGCGCTCACAGGGGATCGCATGGCGGAGTGATGCGGACGGTGTTGTGGAAGCCGCTTTCCACAAGGGACCTGCCGTTATCCACAGCGGGGTGCGGCCCGAGTGGTCTTCCAGCGCCCGGTATCCGATCGTTTGTGCCGTGAAGCAGATCAGTGAGGTCGCCCAGCTTCAGGCCCAAGCCGCGTCACAAGACGGAGTCGTCACAAGCGCTGAGTGTCGAGCAGCAGGCGTGGCGCTCCATCAGGTGATCCGCCTGTGCCAGGCAGGGCAGTGGCGCCGTGTGGCGCGTGGCACATACCTGGTCGGCTCCGACTTGTGGGGTGAGGACTCTTGGCGTACCAGGATCCGCGCCGCCGTCCGTTCTCTCGGCCCGGGGGCCACGGCGGTGCTCGGCAGCGCTGCGCTATTGCACGGCATCCAAGGAGTGCCACCAGCTCGACCGTCAACGTCTCTGTTCCTGGTCGCAGGCCGCGAGCCCAACGCGAACGAGAACCCTGGATCATGGTGCACCAGCTGGTGCTGGAGCCTTCCGACATCATGACTGTGGACGGCGTCCGCACCACAACGCCGGCGCGTGCCGTCGCGGACCTGCTGCTTCGACTTGGTCGCTATTCGGCGGTGGCTGTGGTGGACTCTTCGCTCAACCGCGGCTTGGTGAAACCTGATGAAATCGATCTCGTACGGCGATCGCTGCACGGACGCCGTGGAGCTGTTGCCGCGAGAAGACATCTTGCCGAGGCCGACGGCCGTGCCGAGTCGCCATTGGAGACCCGGGTACGTCTGCGGTGTGTCGACGGCGGCGTACGGCCGGAGACACTGCAGCATCCCGTCCACTCGCGACTGGGTCAGTTGCTTGGTTACGGCGATCTCGCGTGGCCCAGCCACCTGCTGATCGCTGAAGCGGACGGAGTCGAGGTTCACAGCAGACCACGCGCGCTCATCCACGATCGGCGTCGGCAGAATGACTTCGCCAATGCGGGCTACACGGTGCTTCGATTCACATGGCAAGACACCATGAGCACCGGTTACATCCCGATCGCGGTTCGCGCGGCACGGGCGCGCTGATCGCGCCTGTTGTTTGGACGTTGAGGCCGAACCTGTTGCTGGTGATCAAGGGATTTGTACGCGTGTCGTCGGCGTGTCACGTCAGTTATCCCTTGATCACCGGGCTGGGGGGTGGTCAAGGTTGGCGTCGCTAGCGGGGGCGGGCGAGCTGGTTCCAGGCGGTTACCGCGTCCGCCGCGGTTTCCGCACGTAACACCGTGAGGCCGGGGCGTCGCGTGATCCGCGCGCGGTTCTCGGCGCCGGCGCCGGGATGGCCCTGAGACCCCGACGCCGCGAACGTGTCCGGCGTGGCGTCTGCCGAGGCTTGCGAGCCGAAGAACAGCACCACCACCCGGTTGAACCTACGGCGTTGCGCGGCCAGCCGGGTGAGCAGACCCGGCTCGTCCCCGGAGACCACCACCAGGCAGCCGCCGGGCGCCGCGCGTTCGACCAAGCGGATCAGCGGGGCCTTGTCCGATGTGGTGCGGCGGAGCGCCGCGAGCCGGTCCAACAGGCTGTGCCCGCCTGCGTGGCGTACCGCCTCAAGGTCTTCACCGACGGCGGAGAGGGTGACCGTGTGTCCGACCCGCCCCGAGGCCACGGCCACGGACGCGGCCAACTCCACCGCCGCCTCGAAGGCCCCTTCGGCCAGCACGTCAGCGCGGGTGTCGAGCACGATCGCCGTCGCCGGCTCGTTGGTGTCGACGTGCTCGCGTACCACGAGCTTGCCGAGCCGGGCGGTGCTGCGCCAGTGGATCTGACGTGGGTCGTCGCCGGGCTCGTACTCCCGAAGCGAGGAGAACGCCGTCGAGCCGCGAGGCGCCTGATCGGCCAGCCGGCCCTCGAAATCAGGCGCCACCCCCACCGGCAGCGGCCGCAGCCGGTGCACCCGGGGGTGCGCCCACAGCGTCGACTCGCCGGCCAGCCGGGCGCTGCGCCGGAGCAGGCCCAACGGGTCCTGCCGCTGCAGCACCACCGGCCCCACCGTCACCAGCCCCCGGCGCACCAGCTCGATCGGGTACGCC
>JBOGDL010000020.1:0-10962 GCA_050701815.1 Micromonosporaceae bacterium
GGGTGGAGCATCCCGACTTCGACCGGGAGGTGGCGATCCTGCGGGCCAGGCTGCCAGCCGTGACTGAGCGGCTGGCGGCCGAAGTGGCGCGGGCCGCTGCCCGGATGCGCCAGCTGGACCTGCTCAAACCGCCCGGGGTCGCCGAGGCGCTGGACTGGGCGAGCGCGCTCGCCGCGCTCGGGGCCCAGTCGCTGGACCCGGACCTCGCGGCGGTCACGCTGGGCGCGGTGTTGAAGTACCGCGAGGACTCCGACCGGGTGCGCGGTCTCGGGTTGACCGAGCTGCTGGGGACCTGAGATGGCTCGCGACGTGACCGAAGTGCTGCTGGGGTTCGCCCGGACCCTGCGGCACGCGGGCGTCGACGCCACCCCGGAGCGGGTGCAGGCGATGCTCGCCGCGGTCGACGCGCTGGGCGTCGCCGACCCGGCGGGGGTCTACTGGGGCGGCCGGCTCACCTTGTGCGCGGAACCAGACGATCTGCCGACGTACGACACCGCGTTCCGGGCGTACTTCCGGGGCGGGGCGCCCCCTGCGGCCAACGGCAGGCCGGCGAACCGCGCCCGGCGAACCGCGGCGCTGTTCAGCGGCCCGACCGGGGACGCCGACAGCGAGCAGGACGAGGCGCAGGTCGACCACGTCGCGGCGAGCCCGGCCGAGCTGCTGCGGCATCGCGACGTCGCCGCGCTCACCGCCACCGAACGCGACGAGCTGCGGCGCCTGCTCGCGCTGCTGTCCCCCGATCCCTCGCCGCGTTTCAGCCGTCGACTCACGCCGTCACCACGGGGTGTGGTCGATCCACCCCGTACGGTGGCGCGGATGCTGCGGCATGCCGGCGAGCCGACCCGCCTCGCCAAGCGCACCCGACGCCGCAAGCCCCGCCGCCTGGTCCTGCTGATCGACGTGTCCGGTTCGATGGCCCCGTACGCCGACGCGCTGCTCCGGTTCGGCCACGCCGCGGTGCGCCGCCGTCCCGCCAGCAGCGAAGTGTTCACCATCGGCACCCGGCTGACCCGGATCACCCGGGCGCTGCGGCTGCGGGACCCGGACGCCGCGCTCGCCGCCAGCGGACGTGCCATCCCGGACTGGTCCGGCGGCACCCGGCTGGGCGAGGCGATCAAGGCGTTCCTGGACCGCTGGGGTCAGCGCGGGGCTGCCCGAGGCGCGGTGGCGGTGGTGCTCAGCGACGGCTGGGAACGCGGCGAGCCGGCGCTGCTCGCCGAGCAGGTGCGCCGCCTGGCGCGGCTGGCGTACCGGGTGGTGTGGGTGAACCCGCACAAGGGAAAGGTCGGGTACGCGCCGGTGGCGGGCGGGATGGCCGCGGCGCTGCCGTACCTGGACGAGTTCGTGTCGGGGCACAGTTTCGGGGCTCTGGAAGAGCTGGTGGAGGTGATCGCGCGTGCGTGACGTTCTTGATGACCTGGTCCGGTGGTGGGAGGCCGGAGAGTCGGTCGGAATGGGGACCGTGGTCGGCACCTGGCGCTCCGCCCCCCGGCCCGCGGGCGCCGCGATGCTGGTGGGCCCGGACGGCGCCGCCGTCGGCAGCGTCTCCGGCGGCTGCGTCGAAGGCGCGGTCTACCAGGCCTCACAGCTCGCGGTCGAATCCGGTGAACCCGGCCTGCAGCGGTACGGGATCAGCGACGATGACGCTTTCTCGGTGGGCCTGACCTGCGGCGGAACCATCCACGTGTACGTCGAGAAGATCGACCGCAGCACGTTCCCCGAGCTGGGCGACGTGGCCGCCACAATCGCCGCGGGCGAGCCGGTCGCGGTGGTCACCGTGGTCGACGACGGCTGCGCCGCCGACCCCACCGCCGACACCACCGCCAACGCCAACCCAGCCGCCGACGCGACCGCGCCGGGCGCCTCCCGTACCGGCGGGCGGTTGGTGGTCTGGCCAGATCACACGTCCGGGTCGCTCGGTTCGGAGCGGCTGGACACCGCCGCCGCCGACGACGTGCGCGGGATGCTGGCGACGGGGCGCACCGGGACCCTGCATTACGGGCACGACGGCCAGCGCCGGGGCGACGACCTCACCTTGTTCGTCGCCTCGCACACCCCGCCACCGCGGATGATCGTGTTCGGGGCGATCGACTTCGCCGCCGCGGTCACCCGGGTCGGCAGCTTCCTCGGTTACCGGGTCACGCTGTGCGACGCCCGCCCGGTGTTCGCCACCGCGAAGCGGTTCCCCGACGCGTACGAGGTGGTGGTGGACTGGCCGCACCGGTACCTCGCCGCCGAGGTCGACGCCGGCCGGGTCGATGAGCGCACCGTGATCTGCGTGCTCACCCACGACCCGAAGTTCGACGTGCCGGTGCTCGAAGTCGCCTTGAAGCTGCCGGTGGCGTACGTCGGGGCGATGGGATCCCGGCGCACCCACGACGACCGGCTGGCCCGGTTGAAGGAGGCCGGCGTCTCGGCGGACGAGATCGCGCGGCTGTCCTCGCCGATCGGGCTCGACCTGGGCGCCCGTACCCCCGAGGAGACCGCGATCAGCGTCGCCGCCGAGATCATCGCCCTGCGCTGGGGCGGCGGCGGGGGCCGGTTGACCGCCCTGGACGGGCGCATCCACCACGATTGACACGCCCGTGTGGACGCTCGTCAGAGCGATCACTCTGCGCGAATGAGCTGCGGCGGCAAGGGCAGGGCTTTGCAGAGGCTGACTACAGTCAGCGGGCGCAGTTCCTCATGGGCAGTCGATCCGCCGCGTGAGGCGAGCCTGACCTGCGGCATTGGCACAGCATCGTGGCTGGTGACGCCCGAATGAAAGGCCCCCTGATTTGCCTCTCGCCAGGAAGCTCTTCACGCTCGTGGCCGGAATGCCCGTCGCCCTGTCGTTACTCGCTGTTCCTGCGCGGGCGCAAGAGCAGCCCACGTACACGCCGACGATGCTGGTGCTGGACGGGTCGGGATCGATGCAGGAGTCAGACCCTTCTGGTGGGACGAAGATGGCCGCGGCCCGCGAGGCGGTGCGCACCTTCGTCGAGGCCGCGCCGAGCGAGTCGCAGGTCGGCCTGACGGTGTACGGCGCCGGCACCGGCAACTCGAAGGCCGAGAAGCGGGCCGGATGCAGGGATGTCAAAGTCCTGCAGCCAGTCGAGAAGATTGACAAGCCGGCGCTGCACGGCGCCGTTGACCGGGTCAAGCCTTCCGGCTACACGCCTATCGGCGCTTCCCTGCGCAAGGCCGCTTCGGCGTTGCCCGACGGGGGCCCGCGGTCGATCGTGCTGGTCTCCGACGGAGAGGACACCTGCGCGCCGCCAGACCCCTGCAAGGTCGCCAAGAAGCTGAACAAGCAGGGGACCGACCTGGTCGTGCACACGGTCGGCTTCGGCGTGGACGGCACGTCCCGCAGGCAACTGAGCTGCATCGCCAAGCACACCGGAGGAACGTACTCTGACGCGCCGGACGGTGACGCGCTGCGCCGGCTGCTGCCGCGGGTGAGCGCGACTGCGCTGCGCACGTACGAACCCGCGGGCGCTCCGATCACGGGCACGGATTCGTGGCGTGACGCGCCGGTCGCGACACCGGGCCAGTACCTGGACACGATCGGCCAGAAGGAGACGCGGCACTACGCGATCGACGTGCCAGCCGACGCCACCGTGTACTTCAGCGGCACCCTCTCCTTCCCGCTCCGCAAGGACATCCCGGAGACTGAGGACATCAACGGGATGTCGCTCAAGCTGTACGGCAAGGACGGTGTGGACTGCCACACGTACAAGTCGGCGCAGTCTGTGCTTTCCAGTGACGGGGTGTCCCTGACCATCGCCGACAAGTGGGGCGGCGCGGCGGAGGGCGACAAGTACGACGAAGGCTCCGACATGGACAAGTGCCGGGGAGCCGGCCGCTACACCTTCGCGGTGCGGTGGAGCCGGCCGTCCAAGGGCGTGCCGGAGCGGCTGCCGATCGAGCTGCTGTTCGGCATCGAGCCGAAGGCGACCGACGAGGGTCCGGATCCTGCCGATGAACCGATCGAGTTCCAGGAGCCGGGCGGGCCGGCGAAGCGGGTTTCGGGTGGCGGCTCGTTCAACGTGGCGTCCAACCTGGATGGCTCCGGCACATACACCGACACGTTGCAACGCGGTGAGTTCGTCTTCTATCGGGTGAAGCTCGGCTGGGGCCAGGGCCTCGCCTATCGCGCCCGTTTCGGAAAGTCCGGCGAGAACCTGTCATTCATCTCGACCACGCTGTACAACCCGATCCGGGAAGAGCTCGTCGATGACGGCACTCCCTACAGCGGCGACCCCTATGTAGTTGAGGGCGGCGCTGGCGACCGGCTCGCCACAGCCCCGGTTCGCTACCGCAACCGGGAGTCCGACGAGATCAAGTTTCGCAACCAGAGCGTCCCCGGCTGGTACTACATCGCGGCCCGGGTAAGCCCCGCCCGATATGACGAAAAGCCGGCTGGTCCGGTCGATGTGACGCTGGAGTTGACCGTCGACGGCCAGGCAGAGGAAGGGCCGACCTACGCCCCGCCCGTCGACAACGGCGGCATCTTCGATGGGGGTGGCGCAGAAGGTCAGCCGGAGGGCGACGGGCAGCCGGACGGTGGAGTGGAAGCGAAGCGTGCGGCTGGCGGCGACAGCGTGGCGCCGGTTGGCGCGATCGTCGGCGGAGGGGCCCTGCTCGCCGTCGTGACCGCCGCGGCGATCACGTTTCCACTCATCCGCCGGCGGCGCCGTTTGGCGCTGCCATACCCGCCGCTGGGCCTTCACCAGCCGGGTGGGCGGCTACAGCCGCCGGCGTCGATTCCGTCATCGAGCCCACCCCAGATGGGGCAGCGACCGCCTGGACAGAACCCGCCGGTCTGACCGGCGTGCCGCGGTGCGGATTCCGTAGTCCTTTTCATCGCCGTGCGGCAGCGGGCTTTCAATCTTCAGATGGCGGTGTTTGACTGGGCAGCACGCGTCACTGTGGCCGGTTTCACGGTCAGTGTGCGCGAACTAACTGGACCCGGTGTGGTCCGCACCGGGTCTGCCCCGTCTCGACGAGCGGAGGCTGCATTGACCCGAATCAACGTCACGGTCGACGGCGCCAGCTATCAGGACGATGTCGAACCCAGAACGCTCCTCGTCCACTACCTACGTGAGCAGTGCGGCAAGGTCGGCACGGTGGTGGGCTGCGACACCAGCAACTGCGGCAGCTGCACGGTGCTGATGACCGGCGCGGACAGACGCCACAGCGTCAAGTCGTGCACGGTGCTGGCGGTGCAGGCCGATGGTCGCGAGGTCACCACGATCGAGGGCCTCGCCGACGAATCCGGGGTGCTTCACCCGGTGCAGCAGGCGTTCCACGAGCAGCACGCGCTGCAGTGCGGCTTCTGCACCCCCGGGATGATCATGGAAGCAGTGGACCTGCTCCAGGACAACCCGCACCCCACGGACGAGGAAGTGCGGGAAGGCATCGAGGGCAACCTGTGCCGCTGCACCGGATACCAGAACATCGTCCGCGCCGTGCAGGCCGCGGCGGCGAAGGGCAACGGCGGCGCCCCTGCCGAGCCATCCACAACGGATCAACACAGGCCCAGGGAAGCCGTCTCGAAGCCGGCCCAGTAGCCAGACACCTAAAGAGAGGTGGCAGCGTGACCGTCACGGAAGAACGGCCGGCCGCCGAGGTTGGCCACGCCAGGCGCCGCAAAGAGGACGCGCGCCTGATCACCGGCAGGACGATGTGGACAGACAACATCACCCTGCCTGGAATGCTGCACCTGGCGATCCTGCGCAGCCCCGTCGCGCACGCCCGGATCGCCAGCATCGACGTCGGCCCCGCGAAACAGCGGCCGAACGTGATCAACGCTTTCAGCGGCCGGGACCTGGCCGGGGACATGGCTGGCCTGCCGTGCGCCTGGCCGGTGACCGAGGACATGGTCGCCCCGGACCATCTGCCGCTCGCGGTGGACGAGGTGCGCCACGCCGGCGAAGCCGTCGCGGTGGTGGTCGCCCGCACGGCCGCGGCCGCGATCGACGCGCTGGAAGCGATCGAAGTCGAATACTCCGAGCTGCCCGTGGTGATGGACATGGAGGCGGCTCTCGGCGATGGCTCCGACCTGGCGCACTCCGCGCTGGAGACGAACAAGTCGTACACCTGGGTCTTTGACTCGGCCGAGGCCGGCGCCGGCGGTGACGTCAGCGCGGCGGCCGACTCCGAAGTGAAGATCAGCCGGCGGTACGTGCAGCAACGGCTGATCCCGGCGTACATGGAGCCGAGATCCGTGGTGGTCGACCCGACCGGCGACGTGTTCACGATGTGGTCGGCGACCCAGATCCCGCACATCCTGAAGCTGATGATCGCGATGACCACCGGCACTCCGGAGCACAAGGTCCGGGTGATCGCGCCCGACGTGGGCGGCGGCTTCGGCGGCAAGCTGCAGGTCACGCCGGAGGAGATGATCGCCTTCTACGTGGCAAAGCGGATCCGCAAGCCGGTGAAGCACACCGAGTCCCGCTCCGAGAACCTGCAGTCGGGCCACCACGGCCGCGACCAGATCCAGCAGATCGACCTGTACGCCAAGCGCGACGGGACGGTCACCGGGCTGCACGTGAAGCTGCTGGCGAACATGGGCGCCTACCTGGGGCTGGTGACCCCCGGGGTGCCGCTGCTGGGCGCGTTCATGTTCAACGCGATCTACAAGTTCCCGGCGTACCGGTTCGAGTGCACCGGAGTGTTCACGAACACGCCGTGGACCGACGCGTACCGGGGCGCCGGGCGGCCCGAGGCGACGTACGCCATTGAGCGGACCATGGACGAGCTGGCCGCCGAGCTGGGCATGGACCCGATGGAGGTGCGCCGCAAGAACTGGATCGGCCACGACGAGTTCCCGTTCACCACAGTGGCCGGGCTGCAGTACGACTCCGGCAACTACGAGGCCGCCACCGACAAGGCGATGCGGCTCTTCGGGTACGACGAGCTGCGCGCCGAGCAGGCGAAACGGCGTGAGTCCGGGGACCCGGTGCAGCTCGGGATCGGGATCTCCACGTACACGGAGATGTGCGGGCTGGCGCCGTCGCGGGTGCTGGGCTCGCTGAACTACGGCGCCGGCGGTTGGGAGCACGCGGCGGTGCGGGTGCTGCCCACCGGCAAGGTGGAAGTGGTCACCGGCTCCTCCCCGCACGGGCAGGGCCACGAGACGGTCTGGTCCCAGATCGTCGCCGACCAGCTCGGGGTGCCGTTCGAGGACGTGGAAGTGCTGCACGGCGACACCCGCACCTCCCACAAGGGCATGGACACGTACGGGTCGCGGTCCCTGGCGGTGGGCGGCGCCGCGTTGGTGCAGGCCTGCGAGAAGGTGCGGGACAAGGCGAAGGCGGTCGCCGCGCACATGCTCGAGGCCAACCCGGACGACCTGGAGTTCGCCGGCGGCGCGTGGCGGGTGCGCGGCACCCCGGACGCCGCCAAGACCATCGCCGACTGCGCGTTGGCGGTGTTCGCCGCTCACGATCTGCCCGACGGGATCGAGCCCGACCTGGATTCGGACGCCGCGTACGACCCGGAGAACTTCTCCTTCCCCCACGGCACGCACCTGTGCGCCGCAGAGGTGGACACCGAGACCGGCTGGGTCAAGCTGCGGTCGTACGTCGCCGTCGACGACGTGGGCACGGTGGTCAACCCGCTGATCGTCGAGGGCCAGGTGCACGGCGGCCTGGCTCAGGGCATCGCCCAGGCGCTGCACGAGGAAGCGGTGTACGACGAAGCCGGCAACCTGATGACGGGCACGTTCGTCGACTACACGGTGCCGAGTGCGGCCGACCTTCCGGCGTTCGTCACCGACCGCACCGAGACGCCGGCGACCGCGCATCCGCTCGGCGCCAAAGGGGTCGGTGAGGCGGGCACGATCGCGTCCACCCCGGCGGTGGTGAACGCCGTCGTCGACGCGCTGCGTCCGTACGGGGTGAACGACGTGCGGATGCCGTGCACCCCGGAGCGGGTGTGGCGGACGATCAACGAGGCGCGAGGGGGTCAGCGATGATTCCGCTCGGCTTCGAGTACGTGCGCCCGTCCTCAGCCGATGAGGCGTTGCAAGCGCTGGGCGGCGCCGGCGAGAACGCGAAGCTGCTCGCTGGCGGCCAGAGCCTGATCCCGGTGCTGCGGCTGCGGCTCGCCGCGCCGGCCACGGTGATCGACCTGGGTGGCTGCGCCGACCTGGTCGGCGTGCGCGACGCCGGTGACACGCTGGTGATCGGCGCCATGACCACGCACGCCGAGGTCGCGAGCAACGACCTGGTCGCGCGGCACGCGCCGTTGCTGGCGCAGGCCGCCAGGACCATCGGCGACCCGCAGATCCGGCACCTGGGCACGTTCGGCGGTTCGCTGTCGCACGCCGACCCGGCGGGGGATCTGCCGAGCGTGGCGTGCGCGCTCGCGGCCACCATGACGGTGGCCGGGCCGAACGGCAGGCGGGAGGTGTCGGCGAGCGAATTCTTCACCGACTACTACACCACCGCGGTGGCGCCCGACGAGATCCTGGTGGCGGCAAGCGTGCCGAAGCTCGCAGGTTGGGGCACGTGGTATGAGAAGTTCAACCGGGTCGCGCAGGCCTGGGCGATCGTCGGGGTCGCCGCCGCGGTGCGGCGGGACAACGGCAGCATCGCCGAGGCCCGGGTGGCGCTGACCAACATGGGCTCGACGCCGCTGCGGGCGCACGCCGTCGAGCAGGCGCTCATCGGCGCCGACGCCAGCATGGACGCGCTGGCCGCGGCATGCGTGCACGCCGTCGAGGGCACGTCCCCCAGTGACGATGTCACCGCCTCGGCTGACTACCGCAACCACCTGGCGAAGGTGCTCACCCGGCGCGCTGTCGGCAAAGCCGCCGGTCTGTAGTCCCCGTTCCCCGGGGCGGTGAGCCGCCCCGGGGAACCAGGTCGGACGTCTCCCGCCTCCGGGGAGCCAGCTCGGGGAGCTGAGCCGCCCCGGAGTTCTCACGTTGAATCCCAGCCGCGGTTCTCCCGTGCCCGGCGTGCCACTCTCGGGACCTGAACTCGCGCGCTCCCTCCCCGCGTCCAGCGGGCTACGCCTTCGGGGTAGTCCGCTACGCCCTCTGACGTACGCCAGGAGCCGCCTTCGGACGGATTTCGCCGGCTCTGCTCGCTGCGAGTCTGGGGATCCACCGAAGGGACATCATGATGACTGCTCATGACACGTACGCACCCATGACCGCTCCGAGGACGCGGGGCCGCGCGACTCTGATCCTGGCCGCACTCGGCTTCGTGCTGTGCTACCTGTCCGTCGATCTTGTCGCCCTCAACCTGGCGTCGTCGGACCTCCCGATGCCGAACGCGCCGGTGGCGAAGGCACAGGCGTGGTTCGCTGAGAACCAGCTCGCCGAAACCGTGGCGGGCCTGTGCCAGTTCCTCTCCGTGGCGTGCCTGGGTCTGTTCGCGATCCAACTCAGGAAGGTCACCACATCGCACCGGCAGGCTGCCGCGGTCCGCAGGGCGACTCCGTGGGGGCTCGCGGCTGTGGCCTTGATGATGCTCTCGAGCGGGTTCGCGTGGCTGCTCGCCGGGCTCGCCCCGAGCGCGTCTGGCGACATGGTGTCGTTCCTGCGGACCGCGAACTTCATCGCCGGCGGCGCCGCTCACGTGCTCGCGCTCGGGCTCTTCGTGCTGTTGGCTTCACGAATCCCGGGTACGAGCAAGCCGATCCGGGTGCTGGCGTACGTCGCGGCGACCCCCGCCGTGTTGTCGCTGGTGTCGCTGGTGTGGTTCCAGGGAGCCGTGTTCATCCTGCTCGGCCGTCTGCTGTGCATGATCTGGACGATCAGCGCGGCGGTGAGCGTGACCCGGCGTCTCGCCAAGGGCGCCTGGAACTGACCAATCGCACCATCCACCACGGGAGGACTCATGAATGGCGAGGTGACCACGAAACGCTCTTCTGCGACCAGACCTTCTGCGCGGTCTTCGCCGGCGGCGCGGCGGCCATGGCAGCTGAGTCGAGGCTGGCGTAAGAGCACGTTGACGCTGCACATCGTCAGCGCCGGCGCCTGGATCGGCATCGACGTGGTCGTCGCGGTCCTGGTGCTCACCGGCTGGTTCAGCGACGACCTGCACGTTCGCAGCCTCGCCTACCAGGCGCTCGCCACGTTCGTGGTGTGGCCGATGCTCACCTCCGGGCTGGTGTGCCTGGCGACCGGTGTGGTGCTGGGCCTGGGAACCAAGTGGGGGCTGCTCCGATACTGGTGGGTGGCGGTGAAGCTGGTCCTCAACATCGTGCTGTGCGTGTTGATCCTGGTCGCCTTGCAGCCCGGCATGGCCGAGGTGAACGAGTACGGACGCCACCTGCTCACCGGTCACACTGACGTGTCCGCGGAGGTGTCGTCGCTGTTCTTCCCACCCGCGGTGTCGCTCACCACGCTGACGCTGGCCACAGTGCTCGCGGTCTTCAAGCCGTGGGGCCGGATCCGATCCCGGTAGACGTCGGCGCCCAAGATCGCCGTTTCGGACCCAAACGTGAAGTGCGACTGCAGATTCGCGTCCGAAACGGCGATCTTGGCGGGAGCGGGGGCTCGGCGGGAACGGCGGACGGAGCGCTACTTCGACAGGCGTTCCGGCTCGATCTGGACCCTGCCAACGACCAGCCGGTTGATCACCCAGAGCACCAGACCGACGGCGAGCAGGATGCCGGCGATGCCGTATTCGCGGGACTCCCGACCGGACAACGGGCTGGCCAGGTACGCGCACAACACCGCGCCGATGACCGGCACCGCGGTCGGGGCCCTGAAGTGCGCATGGTCGACCGGGCTGCGGCGCAGCACCAGCACCGCGATGTTCACGATGGTGAACACCGCGAGCAGCAGCAGCGCGGTGGTGCCGCCCAGGATGCTGATGTCCACTGTCGAGACGAGCACCACCGCGATCGCGCTGGTGAACACGATCGACACCCAAGGGGTACGTCGGAACGGATGGACCGTGCCGAAGGCCTTGGGGATGATCCGCTCGTTCGACATCCCGTACACCAGGCGGCTGGCCA
>JBOGDL010000021.1:0-2997 GCA_050701815.1 Micromonosporaceae bacterium
AGTGCTGGGGTGGCAGCAGCCGCAGCTTCTCCATGTCCTCCCGGAACAGGGCGGTCTCCCGCATCGCGAGCACCACCCAGTCTTCACCGTCCCGCTCGGCCCGCTCCAGCAGCGGGTCGTCGATGTCGGTCACGTTCTGCACGTACTGGACTTGGTGGCCAGCGTCGATCCACAGTCGGTGGATCAAGTCGAAGGTGTTCATTGTCGCGGCATGGCCCAGGTGGGTGGCGTCGTACGGGGTGATGCCGCAGACGTACATCCGGGCCGGCTCAGACGCTCGTGGCGTCACCACGCGCGCCGCGTCGGAGGCGGTGTCGTGCAGTTGAGGCGGAAGGCCCGTGCCGGGCAGGCGTGGCACTCGCGGAGCTGACCAAGAATCCATGCCCGCCAGCGTATCCACGGCTCAGGCGACGCCAAGCAGAGCGGCCGCCTGATTCAGGCGCGCGTCAACCCCGGCCCGGGGCAACGCCGGCATGCCGTCACAGCGGTGGCCTTCAGAGTGGAGGCCAGGGCAACGCCGGCCAGTCACCGGGCGCCGGATAGACCCCCGCCGCGAGGAGGCGGTTGACCCGGGTCTCGGTCGCCTTGATCTCGTCGGACGAGATGTGCTCCGCCAACCGCGTCGCCAGCGTCCCGTCCGGCGTCGCCGCGTCGCGGCCGCGCGCGGGACGTCCAAGCCGGTCGAGCAGGCGTCGCAGCCGATCCCGCTCCGGGTCCCGTAGCGGCTGGCCAGTCCATCCCCACAGCACGGTGCGGAGCTTGTCGTCGGTGTGGAAGCACACTCCATGATCGACCCCGTGCACCTGCCCGGAGGCGGTGCTGAGCACGTGTCCGCCTTTACGGTCGGCGTTGTTCACCACAACGTCGAACACTGCGATCGCCGCCAGCCGCGGATCGTCCGCGTGAGCCAGCAGGTACGGCTCACCGCCTGGCCCCTCAGCTTCAGCGACCGGCAGCCAGCCCTCTGGCACCGCGTCAGCGGCCACGAACCCGACCAGCTGTTCGGCGGTCTGCGCATGCGCCTCGTCCAGCCAGAGTTGACACATGCCGGGGCCCAGCGGGCCGTCCCGCAGCACCGTGGGCGGGGTGACTCCCCACCCGCCGACAGACGAGACCAGGTACGCCGCGAGCTCGCGGCCCGCCAACGTCCCGTCCGGGAAGTCCCAGAGCGGACGCTCGCCCCGCACCGGTTTGTAGATGCAGCGCGCCTGGAGCCCGTCGACGCTGATCACCGCCCGCAGGGTGGTGTTGGAGGCCTCGGCCAGCAGGCCTTCCAACTCCAGCTCGCCGCGAGCGAGCAAGGTCAGGGCGGTGGACTCATCCAAGGGTTCGGCGGCGGGCGCGTCGAGCGTCGAGTCGGTCACCTCGGGCTATCTCCGGTACCCGTTGTGGCGTGGGCAGAGATGCCCGGACGGGTCCAGCGGGTTGCCGCACAGCGGGCAGGGAGGCCGGCCCGCCGCGACCAGCCGGCGCGCCCGGTCGATGAACGCGCGGGTCTCCTTCGGCGTGAGCCTGACCCGGAGCCGGTCCAGGTTTTCGTCTTCCTCATCGTCGGTGTCGGTGTCGGTGTCGGCGTCGGCGTCCTCGTCCGACTCCCCCAACGCGGCTTCGGCCTCCTCGCCCTGCCGCTCGCCCACGGCGATCGCCTCGATCAGCACCGTGCTGGTGTCGACATCCCAGGCCAGCCCCAAGGTTCCGACGCGGAACTCCTCATCCAGGGGCGTGTCCAGCGGCTCATTGTCCTGCGGCAGATCCTCGCCAGTGGGAATGCTGACACCGAACCGGTTCGACGCCTCGGCGAGCAGCTCCTCCAACTTGTCCGCGAGCAACGCCACCTGCACCTTTTCCAGCGCGACGCTGACCAGTTGCCCGCCGCCGCGCGCCTGTAGGAAAAACGTGCGATCCCCGGGCTCGCCGACCGTGCCGGCCACGAAACGCTCGGGAGGCTCAAAGCTGTGCACATGTGGCCCCATGGCATCGACCCTAGACGGCCGCTCCCCGGATCGTCTCACGCGCCCGCGCCGCCACCCACCGCCGCATCGGATTCGGCCCCAGGAGCAGACGTCGACCCGGCGAAAGAGGCGAGATCGCCGCCGGTGTCATTGAGCCTGAGCAGGAACGGACGGGTGGGGGTGTACCGGATCACGGTGATCGACGCCGGGTCCACCACCAGTCGCTGAAACAGATCCAGGTGCAACCCCAGCGCGTCCGCGACGATCGCCTTGATGACGTCCCCGTGGCTGCAGGCCAACCACACCGCGCCGGGGCCGTGCTCACTGGCGACCCTGGCGTCCGCCTCCCGGATCGCGGCCACGCCCCGGGCCGCCATCGCCGACAGCGGCTCGCCCTCCGGCCCTGGAAACACGGCTGCTGAAGGGTGCTGCTGCACCACCTGCCACATCGGATCGCTGGCGAGCTGCTCCAACCGCTGGCCCTGCCAGTCCCCGTATCGGACCTCCCCCAGCCGGTCGTCGACGCTCACGCTGAGATCGGAGTGTCCCGCGAGCACCAGATCCAGGGTCTGACGGCACCTTGGCAGGGGGCTGCTCAGGACTGCCTTTAGAGGCACCCCGCGGAGCCTGTCAGCCACCGCCTTCGCCTGCTGGAGCCCGGTCTCGTCCAGCCCGACCGGCGACCAGCCGGCCAGCACGCCCGTGGCATTGGTTTCGGTGCGACCGTGACGAAGCAGAAGAACCGTGGCCATTCCACCAACCCTACGGCCCGCCGCCCCCCGGCCTGCGCCCTGGAAGCGGCGCGGGTCCGTAGGCCCGCGCCGCGACGTACTCAAACCCGCTAGAGCGTGTTTCATAAGTCCCGATCGGCACGCAGCAGACCAGCGGACTCATGAACACGCTCTAGGTCGCGGAGACCACGCCCGCGCCGAGCAGGGCGAGCAGCGTGCCGCCGAGCAGGATCCGGTACCAGACGAACACGTACACGCTGTGCTTCGCCACCCAGCGCAGCAGCCACGCGATCGAGGCGTACCCCAGAACGAAT
>JBOGDL010000022.1:0-9977 GCA_050701815.1 Micromonosporaceae bacterium
CACGATGCGATCCGCGAGGTAGACCGCTTCCTCGATGTCGTGGGTCACGAACAGGACCGTCATGTTGAACTCGTTGCGCACCCGTAGCAACAGGTCTTCGAGTTCGGTGCGGGTCTGCGCGTCAACGGACGCGAACGGCTCGTCCATCACCAGGATCTCGGGCCGGTACGCCACCGCCCGGGCGATCGAGACCCGCTGCTGCATCCCGCCCGAGAGCTGCCACGGGTACTTGTCGCCGGCGCCGTCGAGGCCCACCGCCGACAGCGCCTCACTGGCCACCCGCGCCCGTTCGCTCTTGTTGCGGATCTTCTTCTTCAGCGGCATCTCGACGTTGCGGGTCACCGACATCCACGGGAACAGCGACCGGTTGTACTCCTGGAACACCAGAGCCATCTCCTGTGGCGGCTCGACCACCCGCCGACCGTGCAGGTTCACCTCGCCGCCGGTGGGCGGCAACAGACCGGTGAGGCACCGCAGCAGTGTGGTCTTGCCGCACCCCGACGGGCCCACGATGCAGACGAACTCTCCGGCGTCCACCTGAAGACTGATGTCCGCGATCGCCAGGTGGGCGGTCTCCCCGGACCCGTACGCCTTGCGCAGCTTGTTGACTTCGACGAGCACTGCTCCTACCTCTCTGGAGAACCCGTGGCGGAGGCCGCAGCTGGTTGAGGCTGCGGCTTCCGGAACCAGCGGCGGCTGGGGGGCGTTGACACGTTCTGGCCGAGCACGCTGGCGCGGAAGCCCCGGTGCCACGCCAGCACCCGCTTCTCGGTGAGCACCAGGATGGTGTTGATGAGGTAGCCGAGCACGCCCAGCATCAGGATGCCGCTCCACATCTCGACCACTTCGAACAGTCGCTGCGCCTTCAGGATCGAGTAGCCGATGCCGTTGGTGCTGGCCACCATCTCGCTGACCACCATCAGGATCAGCGCCAGTGAGAGGCTGGTGCGCATCCCGGCGAAGATCTGCGGGCTGGCGGATGGAAGCACCACCCGCCACAGTCGTTCCACCCGGCTGAACCGGTACGTCCTGGTGACGTCGATCAGCTGCGGCTCGACTGAGCGCACCCCGTCGATCGTGTTGAGGATGACCGGGAACGAGCACCCCAGCGCGATCACGAACACCTTCATCGTGGTGTCCACACCCAGGACCACGATCCCGAACGGGATCAGCACCACCGAGGGCACCGACCGCAGGAACTCCACCGTGGGCCCGAACATCGCCTGGGCGATCCGAGAAAGCCCGAGCGCGATGCCGATCACCAGCCCCAGCACCGTGGCCAGGGCGTACCCGAGGACCATCCGCCCCAGACTGGGCAGCGCGTCCCGAGTCAGACCTTCGCCCAACCACTGGTCGAAGAACCGCGCCAGGATGTCGCCCAGCGGGGGGAAGTAGAACGAAGTCGAGCCGGCTGACACCACGTACCAGAGCACCAGCACCAGCGCCGGCGCCGCCACCTCGATGCCAAGCAGCAACCACCGCCTGCTCACGTGCCCTCCGCCTTTCTCTGGCTGGCGTGCCACCGCAGCACCCGCTTCTCGCCGCGGCTGAACAGCGCGCTCAACCCGTAGCCGAGCAGCCCGGTGGCGACGATCAGGGCGTACATCACGGCGCTGTTGCCGCCGCTCTGTGCGATCAGAATGGACTTGCCGAGCCCCGGCACACCGGCGACGAGTTCCGCGGTGATGGCGAGGATCAACGCCAGCGACGACGCCAGCCGCAGCCCGGTGGCCACGTACGGGGAGGCGCTGGGCAGGGTGACCCTCAGGAACGTGGTGAGCCGCCCCAGCCCGAATGACCGCGCCGTGTCCCGAGCCACCGGGTCGACATCCTGAACCCCGTAGATGGACTGGATCAGGATCGGCCAGAAGGTCGCGAACGTCACCAGGAACACCTTCATCGGGAAGGTGATCCCGTACACCAGGATCGCCAGCGGGATCAGCGCCACGGACGGGATCGGCCGCAGGAACTCCACGATCGCCTTGGTCGCCCGGTACAGGTACTCGTTGGCGCCGATCAGCAGCCCCAGCGGCACCGCGACCACAGTGGAAATCAGCAACCCCACGGCCCAGCCCTGCATGGTGGCCAGCACGTCACCCCAGAACTTCCCGGTGATCAGCAGTCCGGCCAGCGCGATCAGCACCTGCGACGCCGGTGGGATGTGCTCGGCCGGCAGCACGCCCAGCCGTGGCAGCGCCTCCCACAGCGCCAGCCCCATCAGAGTCCCGGCAGCGCCCATCACGATCCGGGACGCCGCCCTGCCGGCGCCAAGCCGCCTGGTGTCGCTGGGCGGCCTGGCGCCGGTCTGGTTCGAGCCGGCTTCAGCGTCGGCTGCTGGTCGCGCGTCAGCTGTCGCGGTCGAGTTCACGTCACACCTTCCACTCAATCCCCCGCACGACTCACTTCACGTCCGCGAGCAGCCCCGCCACATTCTTCGGCGGCTTCTTCATGAACTCGAACTCCATCGACTTGCCGGCGAGCTTCTTCAACATCGCCGGGGTCTCGGTGCCCTGCGGGAAGTTGGGCAGGCCCATCTTCTTCGCGGTCGCCGGCTCGACGTCCAGGTACGTGGGCACGTACTCGCGGATCTCGTCGGTGTTGGCCCGGGCGTACGCGTTGCTCTTGTCCACCGCGGCCGCGAACTTGCGCACCACCTCGTTGTCGCTTCCGATGAACTGCTGAGTGGTGAACCACGACGAGAGGTGCAGATCCTGCTTGACCTGCCGGTACGGGTCCGTCAGCACGTTCGCGCCCTGCTTGACCGCGGTCTCCAGGAACGGCTCTGCCAGATCAGCGGCGTCCACCCGGCCCTCTTCCAGCGCCAGCGGCATGTCCGGGTAGCCGACCTCGACGAACTTGACCGACTTCGGGTCGACGCCGGCTCGCTCCAGCGTGATCAGGTCGGCCAGGTGCGGGGTGTTGTTCAGCCCGTTCACCGCGATGGTCTTGCCTTCAAGCTGCTTCAGCGACTTGATCGGGCTGTCCTTGGCGACGGCCAGGCCTTCCTGGCTCTTGGACGGGTCGCTGCCGGCGCTGTTCGCGGTGCGCACGATCCGCAGCGGCATGCCTTTGCCGTACGCGATCATCAGCGAGATGTTGTTGCTGAACGCGAACTGGTACTGCCCGTTCGCCACCGCCGGGATCAGGGCTGCCCCGGACTGCGCCACATGGGTCTTGACGTCGAGCCCTTCCTTCTTGAAGAAGCCCTTCTTGATCCCCAGTTTCAGCGCGGCGACCGAGGTGATGGGCATGATGCCCACATCGATCTTGGTCAGCCCGTTGCTGCCTTTGGACGTGGTGGCGCCGCCGCCGCAGCCGGCGAGCCCCACGACCAGCACGCACGCCAGCGCCGCCTGCGTGGCCACGGACACCGCGCGCAAGCCACGGGTCCTCCTCGCGGCCCCGCCGGGCCTGGTTGCCCGACGGGTCATGGATCGGCTCACGAACCTGTGCATGATTCACCTGCCTCTTTCGGTGGGGACAGCTGGCTCGTCACCGCGTTGGGACTCTGACTGCGCGCCGTCCCGCCGCGCGCGCACGAAGCCGTACTCCGACCAGCGCCGTAGCACCTGGTCGCGGTCTTGCGGCGCCGGCGCGACGGTGGGTGGGAACTTGGCCCCGCCCCACTCCGCTCGCGGCTGGTACCGCCAGGTTTTGGTGGCGTCGATGACGACCCGGTTCCACAGCCCGGTGCCGAGGTCGGCGATGGAGCGCTCCTCGAGCGGGGTGCTGGGGTCGATGGGCGAGCCGAACGTGCCGGGGAAGACGGTGACGTCGTCCGTACCCGCCCGGACCCGGTACGCCAGCGCCCAGTCGATCGCCGAATAGTCGGACGGGTCGATGTCGTCGTCGACCACGATCACCGTCTTGTAGCGGAACAGGGCGGCGCCGGTGCTCCACAGCGCCGACGCGACCCACTTGGCGTGACCTTCGGAGTTCTTGCGGATCTGGACCACGATGGTGGTCCCGTTGGTCACGGGATGGATGTGCACGTCGAGGATGCCGGGGACCCCGGCGGTGTTCAGCGTGTCCCACGCGATCGCGGCGCGCAGCACCGCCGAGACGTGGCTGTTCTCTCCGGACGCTCCCGGCAACGAGCCTTCCAGGGTGCCGCGGAAGATCGGGTCGTCCCGGTGGCTCACCGAGGTCACCTGGATCACGGGCCGTGGGGTCGGCACGTCGCTCACGTACCCGGTGAACTCCCCGAACGGCCCTTCCATCTGGTACGTGCTCTCGTCCGGGTCGACGTAGCCCTCCACCACGATCTCGGCGGAGGCGGGCACTTCCAGGTCGACGGTGCGGCACTTCACCAGCGGCACCGGCTCGCCCAGCAGCGCGCCCATCACCTCGTACTCGCTGACGCCTTCGGGGACCGGGCTGCCGGCGACGATGTCCATCACCGGGTGCCAGCCGTACACGCAGGCCACGGGCATCGGTTGGCCGCTGGCCTTGTGCTTGGCCCAGTGCCGCCCCCAGTGCTGGCTCGGCACCATCAGCACGGGGATCCGGTCGGGTCCGCCGATCATCCCCCGGTACACCCCGACGTTGACCGCCTTGGTGTCCGGGTCTTTGGTCACCACCGCCGCGTACGTGTTGATGTAGCGCCCGCCGTCGAGGTGATGCCAGCGCGGCGCCGGGAAGTCGGTGAGGTCCACGTCGGAGCCGGTCAGCACGTTCTCGTGCACCGGACCGTCGTCGACCGTGACCGCGGGCACCCGCTCGGTCATGGTCGCCATCACGTGTTTGACCAGTCGCTCGTTGTCGACCTCGTCGTCGAAGCCAAGGCAGAGCGAGAGCCGCCGGCGGCTGGCGAGCAGGCTGGTGGTCAGCTGCCGGCAGCGTGAGTCGGGCGAGTTGTAGCCGGTGATGTTCGTGTACAGCAGCGCGTCGCCGTTGCGGGAGAGCATCTCGCGGGTGAGAGCGCCAAGTTCCCGGTCCCAATGGACCTCGCCGGTCACCTCGGTCAGCTCTTCAGAGCGCGCCAGCATCTGAAGAGTTGCCCGCAGGTCAGTGCCCGGGGTTGGCATCAGCGCGTAGCCCTCCGCTTGCAGACATCTTGTACACATGATGTACGCAAGAGTGCACCACCTCGACCGCGACTCGTCAAGGGGAGCCTGAGCTGAACATCTGAGTAGCCGACCATTCCTCCGGCCGCACCGTGACCTGCGTGAATGGGGCCCGCGCGAAGCGTCCCGCGTCCGCGTGCGGCACCGTCGCGTCAATCAGCCACTTGGTGCCGATGCCACGGTCAGACACCCGCACGTACTCGTGTCCCCTGGCGCCGGGGATCGCGACCACATCCGTCGCGGCGTCGCACCGGGTCGCGATCGCGTACTCCACATCGGTCTCGCTGTGGATGTCGATGTCGTCATCGACCAGCACCGCCCGCTGCAGATCCTTCAACGCCCCGAACACCGCCAGCGCGGCGTTGCGCTCCAACCCGTCATGCGCCGGTTTTTCTTTACGCACCGCGATGTTGATGTGGAACCGGTGCAGCCCGCCCGCGGTCATGTTCACGTCCGTCACAGTGGGCACCGCCGAGGTGAGCACCCGCAGCGCGCTCGCCTCCAGCACGTACTTGCGCAGCATCACCGTCTCGCGTCCAGCGCCGTTGATCGCGAAGTACACCGGATCCTGACGGTGAGTCAGCGCGGTCACCTGGACCACCGGGGCCGGGCCCTCCTCGGAGTGGTAACCCACGAACTCGCCAAACGGGCCCTCGTGCACCGTCTCGGCAGGCGAGATGAACCCTTCCAGCACGAACTCCGCGTTCGCCGGGGCCAACACATCCTGGGTCAGCCCTTGCGTCAGCTGCAGCGGCGAGCCCTGCAGCGCGCCGGCGGCGGCCAGCTCGTCCCGCTCCTCCGGCATCTGCGAGCCCATCACCGCCGCGGTGTACATCAGCGACGCGTCCACCCCGATCGCCACCGCGATCGGCAACGGGGCGCCCGCGCGCTGCGCCGCCTCGAACGCGCTTCTCAGGTGCCGCCCCAGGTCCAGCTTGATCGCCAGCCGGTCCCCGCCCAGCACCTGCAGCCGGTGGTACGAGGCGTTGCACACGCCCGTCTCCGGGTGCCGCGCGATCACCACACCAGCGGTGATGAACCGTCCCGAGTCGCCGAAGGCGTGCAGCAACGCCGGCAGCTCGGCCGCCACATCGATCCCGTCCCGCGTCACCACATCCCGCGCCGGGCCGGTCGACACCACCTCCGGCGGCATCTCACCGTCCAGGGCCCGGGACACCAGCTCCCGGATCCCGCGATGGTCGGTCCCGAACGCCGCCTCGCAGTTGGCGGTGCTGGCGAGCAGGTTGCCCACCACGGGGACCTGATGCCCTTTCACCCGTGGGAAGACCAGCGCCCGATCCCCGTCGTGCCGCTTCAGGATCGCGGCGGCCTCGTACTCGAGGTCGACCTCCCGCTCCAGCGAGGCGATCCGCCCGGCGGCTTCCAGCCGGGACAGCACGGTCCGGAACCGCAGGTCAATCGCTTCAGACACCGTGCTCCTCCTGCCTTGGCTGCCTTGGCTGCGGCTCGACATTGCGATGGCGGGGCGGCCTCACGCGTACCAGAACTCCGCGGCGTGACCGCGATCGGCGAAATCTCCGTAGCTTCCGCCGAAGAACAACAGCGGCGCGCCTTCCCGATGCTGCGCCTGCTCCACCGCGCCGAAGACCACCACGTGGTCGCCCACGTCCAGCAAGCGCTCCACCCGGCAGCCCACCCGCGCCAACGCTCCGGGTATCGCCGGCGGGGACCGGTCCGGGTCGGGTCGCACGTTGAGCCCAGCGAAGTGGTCAGTGCCGCGACGGGCGAACATGTTGGACACATTCTCCTGCCGGGCGCCGAGGATGTTCACACCGAAGCGTCCTGACTCCCGCACCGCGTCCGCGGTGCGGGCGCCGTGCGTGAAGCACACCAGCAGCAGCGGCGGATCCAACGACACCGAGGTCAGAGAGTTGACGGTCATCCCGTGCGGCTCGTCGTCGAGCCACGCGGTGATGACAGCCACCCCGGTGGCGAAACAGCCCATGGTCCGCCGCAACAGCGCCGGATCCACCGGCGCCGCCTGGCTTGCGGCGCCGTGCCCGGCGCCGGGGCCACGCTGCGGGTGAGAGGCCGCCTCGCCGGCTGCCCGCTCGCCAGCCATCGTCACTTGTCTCCCGACGAGCGGTAGCGCGCTTCGAACGTGACGCATCCTTCCGGCGACACCCACGGCCCGTGCTTCATGCCGGGCGGGCGGCAGGCGTACATGCCGGCGGTGAAGGTCTCATCGAGTTCGAGATCCCTGATCGAGCCGTCCAGGATGTACACCTCCTCCCAGAAGTCATGGACCTGCACGCCGTTCGGCGTGGTGTCGACACCGGGGCCGAACCGCAGCATCCGGGTCGCCACCCCGCCGTCCGGGTCGGCGGAAAGGATGCGCTCGTCGAGGCCGGCGACGTCGCCGGCGCAGGGCGTCCACTCGACCTGCGAGGCGTTGAAGAACTCGCGTTCGGGCTTAGGCATGGCACACTCCTTTGTCGGGTCAGGACGAGGATTCAATGTCGTACCCAGCAAGGAACGACTCCACCGCGGCGAGCGGCTCGTTGTAGTCGTAGTTGCGGTACGCGTACCCCTTGGCCACGAACGGCGCGCCGGCGTAGAACATCTCGTACTGGTGGTGACGGCCGGCGAACTCGGAGCCGATCGCGTCCCAGGCCAGCTTGAACAGCTTCACCCGTTCTTCGCTGGACGCCTCGGGTGACTGCACGTACCTGTCCATGTCGGCGCGGGTGGCGGGGTTGGTCATCTCCTTGATGCTCGACGGCACCTGAAGCACCCCGCCGCCGACCAGCTCCCGCAGGATGTGCAGCACCCGCGGGTACAGCTCAGCCTGCTGGCCCATCGCCCCGTACACGTACCGGCCGGCGGGCCGGAACATGCCCCGCTCGTCGGCCGCTGCCTGGTACTCCGCCGCCAGCACCGCCGCCTCCACCAGCGAGGCGCGCGAAGCCAGCTCCCCGAGCAGCTCCTGCACCTGGGGGAACCTGTCGATCCCGTTCACCTGGGTGATCTTGCGAGCCAGCCCGAGCAGGAACTTCAACTTGGTCACGAGCCGGATCTGCGCCTGGCTGTTGCCCAGCACGTGGGCCCCGGTGTCGAAGAACTGGGCCCGCAGCCCGGCTGTGTCCCGGTTCACGAACACCCGCTCGTACGGCACGAAAACGTCGTCGAAGACCACCAACGCGTCGGACTCGTCGAACCGGGTCGACAGTGGGTAGTCGTACGTGCTGGGCTGGCCGACGGCGTACGGCCGGCGACAGTAGAACTTCAACCCGGGGGTCGCGGCGGGCAACACGAAGGTGTTGGCGAAATCGGTGTCATCCGGGGTGAGCGGCTTGATGCAGCTGATCAGGATCTCGTCGGAGACGGCGGCGCCGGTGCCCAGCATCTGCGAGCCCCGCACCACGATCCCGTCCTCGCGTTCCTCCACCACCCCGACCTGCAGGAAATCGGCGTCCCAGCCGCTCGCGTTGGTGGCCCGCGAGTGCTGCGGCGGGATGATCGCGTACGAGACGTACAGGCTTTCGTCGAGCAGCCTGCGGTAGTACGCGGACACGCTCGGGCCGTAGTCGCGGCCGTCCCGGCAGAACAGCTCCGGCGCGTTCGCGAACGCCGCCAGGAACGCCCCGACGTGGTCGGGACTGCGACCCACGAACCCCTGCGACAGCTCCGCCCACCCGGCGATGGCTTCCCGCCTTGCCGCCAGGTCCTGCTGGCTGCGCGGGATCATGAACACCTTGTTGGCGCCCCGCCCGGTCTCCGGCGCGGTGTACGTCATGCCGTTCGCCGGGTCGGCCGCGTGGTCGTACAGCTGGGCGATGGTCTTCGCGATGCCGGCGAACGCGGGGTGGGTCGCGACGTCGGCGACCCGCTCGCCGTCCACATAGATCTCGCGCTCGTCCTTGAGGGCGGCAAGGTAGTCAGCTCCGGTGCGCATCAGTGCTTCCTCACCTTCACGTCGTAGCTGTGGCTGAGCGATCTGCCGTCCGGCAGTCGAAGCTCGAGCCGGTACGTGTCGCCATAGCTGAACTCCCCCGTGAGCAGCGGAAGCGTGCCGCAGTACATCACCGAGTCCGGTCCCAGGGCCTGCCCCGCTCCGGCGAGCCCGTCCAGCAGGGTCGCCGGCGGCAGCATCGCGGCCAGGGCGCCCTGCTGGTAGACCTCGCCGTCGAGCCGGCAGGTGACCTCGATGTCGTCCCACTGCGCGGCGACGCCGTCAAACGGGAGCACCCAGTCCCCCATCGGCTTCGGCGCGGACGCCTTGGACTCCGCGACGTCGCGCTTCTCCACGAACCGGTCGGTGTGGTCGCTGCCCACCCCGAGATAGAGCCTGCCGCCGCTGTTGACGAGGACGGGCTCGACCTCGCCAGAGGTCTGGTCGCCGCCGACGGTGATGGCCGACTCGGTGGTGAGCAGGTCGGACGGGATCTCGTAGTACATCGGGACCCGCGGCGGCGGCGCGACCCCGATCTCGGCCAGCTCGGCGATGTGGGCCCGTACGGCTTCCTGATCCCGCGCGGTGTATCCCGCGATCACCAGGCGCCGTGGGGCGAGTGTGATCGCACCGCCTGAGCTGAGGTCCATGAGGGACAGGGCGCCATTTGATCCGGTCACGAAGACATCCCTCCAGTGACTTGGGTCGGGGCGTCGGCAGCCTGAGGCGCCACGCCTGGTTGAGGTGCGGCTCCGGGCTCGGCGCCAGCGGCGGCGGCGTTGTCAAAGCCTGGTGAGTCGAAAGTCGGGGTGACCGCGAGCCTGCGGTCACTGAGGACCGGGAACTCGGCGCGGATCTCGGCGACATCGGCCAGGTCGATGTCGACCTGCAGCACCTGCTCGTCGTACCCGGCCTCGGCCACCACCCGGCCCCAGGGGTCGACCACCACGCTGTGGCCTCCGAGCTGCACATCACCCTGGTCGCCCGCGGCGTTGCAC
>JBOGDL010000023.1:0-9664 GCA_050701815.1 Micromonosporaceae bacterium
AGATAGAGCTGGGCGCTCTCGCCGGTCTGGTCGCGCAGCTGCCCGAGGATCGGCTCCGCCGCGGTGAGCAGCACGTCGGGCGCCGCGTTGGCGAACTCGCCCAGCCGGGGGCCGGGCCGCCAGCGACCCTGCGGGTCCCGTACCAGGATCCGGTGCAGCTCAAGCGCCTGGGCCAGGCGGTGCGCGGTGGCCCTAGGCAGCTTGGTGCGGTCGACGAGGTCTGCCAGGCTGGCGCCTTCGACGGACGCCTCGAGAATCAGGACTGCTTTGTCAAGCACCCCTACTCCGCTGATACTGTGTCCCACAAGCCGAAACCTACCTCCCATACTTCGGGATGTCCACTGACTGGGAGCGACTTCACGCTCAGCCAGCCCGCGTCACAACACGGAGGTTTCGGGAGCTAGCAGGGGGTCTGGAGACATGGCACACACACTGGCAGAGAAGATCTGGGACGAGCATGTGGTGCGCTCCGCGCCGGGTGAGCCTGACCTGCTGTACATCGATCTGCACCTGTTGCACGAGGTGACCAGCCCCCAGGCCTTCGACGGGTTACGGGCGGCAGGGCGCAAGCTGCGCCGGCCCGATCTCACACTCGCCACCGAGGACCACAACACGCCCACCGACAGCCTGGTCAGGATTGAAGACCCGATCTCGCGTACCCAGATCGAGACCCTGCGCCGCAACTGCTCCGAGTTCGCGGTCCGGCTGCACTCGCTCGGCGACGACGAGCAGGGCATCGTCCACGTCATCGGGCCGCAACTAGGTCTCACCCAGCCGGGGATGACCGTGGTCTGTGGCGACTCTCACACCTCGACCCACGGCGCCTTCGGCGCCCTGGCATTCGGGATCGGGACCAGCGAGGTGGAGCATGTGATGGCAACCCAGACCCTGTCGCAGGCGCGCCCGAGGACCATGGCGGTCAACGCGACCGGCCAGTTGCAGCCGGGGGTCACCCCGAAAGACCTGATCCTCGCCCTGATCAGCCAGGTGGGCGCCGGTGGCGGCCAGGGCTACGTGGTGGAGTACCGCGGGGAGGCGTTCGAGTCCATGTCGATGGAGGGCCGGATGACGGTCTGCAACATGTCCATCGAGTGGGGCGCCCGGGCTGGCATGGTCGCCCCGGACGACGTGACGTTCGCGTACCTGGAGGGTCGCGAGCACGCGCCGAAGGGCCGCGACTGGGAACGGGCTCTGGAGCACTGGCGGAGTCTGCGCACAGAGCCCGGCGCGACGTTCGACACCGAGGTGACGATCGACGCCAGCGCCGTCACGCCGTTCGTCACCTGGGGCACCAACCCAGGTCAGGGCGCGCCGTTGGGGTCCGCGGTGCCGGACCCGGCCAGCTTTGCCGACTCCGCGGAGCGAAGCGCTGCCGAACGGGCCCTCGAGTACATGGCGCTGACTCCGGGAACGCCGCTGAACGCTGTGGACATCGACGTGGTGTTCGTGGGTTCGTGCACCAACGGCCGGCTGGAGGACCTGCGTCTGGCCGCGGATGTGATCCGAGGGCGCAAGGTTGCCCAGGGCGTGCGGATGATGGTGGTTCCAGGCTCAGCCAAGGTCCGTGCCCAGGCGGAGGAAGAGGGGCTGGACCAGGTCTTCACCGCCGCAGGCGCCGAGTGGCGATTCGCGGGCTGCTCGATGTGCCTGGGGATGAACCCGGACAAGCTGTCGGCGGGCTCCCGCTGCGCGTCGACCTCCAACCGGAACTTTGAAGGGCGTCAGGGCAAGGGCGGAAGGACCCATCTGGTGTCGCCTTCGGTGGCGGCGGCGACCGCGGTCGTGGGCCGCTTGGCCGCCCCCGCTGACCTGTGAAGCCCAGCCGCCGACGTCAGTGAGTCAGGAGTAGCGATGCAGAAGTTCACGGTTCACACGGGGCGCGCGGCGCCGCTGCGCCGGTCGAATGTGGACACGGACCAGATCATCCCCGCTGAGTACCTCAAACGGGTCACCCGCACCGGATTCGGGGAGGGGCTGTTCTCCACCTGGCGGGATGACCCCGACTTCGTGCTCAACCGCCCCGAGCACGCTGACGCGACCGTGCTGATCGCGGGGCCGGAGTTCGGCATCGGCTCGTCCCGCGAGCACGCCGTCTGGGCGCTGCGGGATTACGGTTTCGCGGCGGTGATTTCCCCCCGATTCGGGGATATCTTCCGGAACAACTCGCTGGGAGGCGGGCTGTTGCCGGTGCAACTCGAACTCGCTGCCGTGGAGACCCTCTGGGCCGCGGTGGAGGCTGACCCGGCCCTGGAAGTGACCGTAGACCTGGTGGAGCGAGAGGTCCGGGCGGCCGGTGAGGTGTGGAGCTTCCCGATCGACGACTTCAGTCGGTGGCGGCTGCTGGAGGGTCTGGACGACATCGGATTGACACTGCGTCACGAAGACCGGATCAGCCTGTACGAGCAGGAGCGCGCGCCCTGGCTGCCCAGGGTGCAAGCGGGTTGAGCACCCGCTCGCCCATTTAAGGCAGCGCCGGCTCGCTGCCAGCGCGGTGCCGTCGCGCCCCGCTGGGGTTCAACAGCGTCGCTCTCAAGCGACCAGCGCCGTCCGTCGAGCCTTGGTCGGGCGTCAAGCCTTGGCCGTGCCGTCTCAGGGGCTTCGCGGACCATCTCGTCCAACGTCCAACCCGGTCAGCATCGGCGCGGAACCGTTCGGCGAAAGGTGTTTCGGCGGCGTCGCAGCCAGCCGGTGAGGCAGCGTTGGAGCCAGCGATGAGAGGCTGGAAAGCCGCTGCCGCAGCTGGTCAGACGTGCTTCGCATTGGTCGGCAGAGGTCTTAGCAGCACAGGAAATTCGGTCGAAAGTGCGGAATCCGTTGCTGTGCAAGGCCTTTTGTTGGCGATGTAGGAGTGTGCTCGTCTTTGGGGATATAGCGTTCGCGAATATGGCCTTTATTGGGCTGCCCGGCAAACTCGGGAGGGGAAGTCGTGAACAAGGGCGAGCTTGTTGAAGCCCTGGTCAATCGACTGGGGGGCAAGAGAGAAGCAACAGACGCGCTCGATGCGGTGTTGAACGAGATACAACGTGCCGTCTCCAAGGGCGACAAGGTGTCGATAGCAGGGTTTGGAGTATTCGAAAAGCGAGAGCGGGGGGCTCGTACGGCGCGGAATCCACGCACCGGCGAGGCGGTGCGGCTCCGCAAGACCTCGGTGCCGGCGTTCCGCGCCGGGCAGGCCTTTAAGGATGTGGTGACCGGCAAGAAGCGGGCGCCGGCGGCTCCGGCGAAGGCCGGGCCCAAGGCCACGGCCACCTCCAGCCCTCGCAAGAGCACGGCAACGGCGCGGAAGTCGACCACCGCGAGTGCCGCCAAGAAGACGGCCACGAGGGCTCCTACCTCGAAGAAGACCGCCGCCAAGCGGACGACGACCAAGACCGCGCCTGCGAAGAAGACGACAGCCAAGCGGACGACAACGGCCAAGAAGGCGCCCGCCAAGAGGGCGCCCGCCAAGAAGACGACGGCCAAGCGGACGCCTGCGAAGAAGACTGCGGCCAAGCGGGCGCCCGCGAAGAAGGCTGTGACCAAGCGGACGACGACAGCCAAGAAGGCGCCCGCGAAGAAGACGACAGCCAAGCGTACGACGGCCAAGAAGGCGCCCGCCAAGAGGGCGCCCGCCAAGAAGACGACGGCTAAGAGGGCGCCTGCGAAGAAGACTGCGGCCAAGCGGGCGCCCGCGAAGAAGACTGCGGCCAAGCGGACGACGACGGCCAAGAAGGCGCCCGCGAAGAAGACGACGGCCAAGCGTACGACGGCCAAGAAGGCGCCTGCCAGGAAGACGACGGCCGCCAAACGGGCGACCAAGACGGCGACCAAGCGGGCTCCTGCCAAGCGCTCCACAGCGAGGAAGACCGCGGCCAAGAGCACGGCCCGGAAGACAACCGCCAAGAAGACGGCGCCAACGAAGGCCGCCAAGCGTGCGTCCACAAGTTCCTCGGCGAAAAAGAGCACCGTCAAGAGGGCCCCGAGCGCGGCGCGCAGCGTCAAGAGCATCGCTAGCGGCGGCGCCGGCAGGAGCACCAAGGCGGCCCCGAAGAAACAAATGACCGGCACGACCAAGCGGGCTACGGCTAAGGCTGCCCCCGCACGTAAGAGGTGATTGCCGAAAAGGGCGTTCGATACCTCGAACGCCCTTTTCGGGAACGTATTAATCGGGATATTCAGATACTTCGCGGTAAATCCTTCTCATTCGTTTGAGAAAGTCAGCCCCATCATTAGGGAGCGAGGTAATCGGCTGCCACCAGCCGGGGGCCAGAGAAGCACAGCGCCCACGCGCAGCCTGCACTGGTCGCCACGGTGGGCATGTGCAGGCCGTCGGTGTCGGCGAGCATCGCCACCGTGTCGCTGACCATCTCGCCGGGGCCGCAGATTGCCGCGGCCCCGCCCCGGGCCTGTTGAGCCAACTCCCGGACCCGTTCGGAGGCCAGCTCCGCGGTGCGGGCGTGGGAATCGGAGTCGAACACGATGTCTGACTCGATTTCCACGGCGCGGGCCGTCAAGGGGGTCACTGTCTGCACACATCGGCGGGGGGTCGCCGAGAGGACCCTGGCGGGAGCGAAACAGCCCAGCAGCCGGCACAGCCGCCCGGCTGCCGCCTCTCCGGCGGAGCCCAACGGCCGGGTCACATCCGGACCGTCCCAGGCGGAGGCTTCGTCGGCGGGGGCGTGACTCGCCAGCAACACCGTGCTGAGGGGCCGTGCCAACGCGGAAAACGCCGCCACCACCTCTCGGTCGCGACGGTAGCTGAGCGCCTCAGCAGCCGCGTCGAGAGCCGCCCAACGCACCTGGTCCACATCCTCGGCGTCCACATCCTCGGCGGAGGTTGAGGCCGGTTCGCCGCGAGCGTTCATGGCCCAGTACGCCACGGTCTTGTCAGCTGAGCCCTCGGAGGTGAGGACCTGGTACGTGACCGACGGCAGCCGGGCGCCCGCAACCGGCGTCGCGCCGGTCTGCGCCGCCACCGCGCGGCACGCGGCCATGAGCGGGTGCTCACCCGGCGCCGGCGTCCCCTTCGGCAGGGACCAGTCCTGATGCTCGGGCCGGTGCACGAGAGCGATTTCGACGAGGCCGTCCGTTTCCCGCCACAGCAGCCCGCCAGCCGCCTGCGCCTCGCCCCTGGTCATACCAACCACTCCGTGGCGGTGTCCCAGTTCTGTTCTTGCCACGTGGTTTGGAACGACTGCCGGGCCGCGTGGACGGTGGTCTGCTCACGCTCGATCAGCCTGCCTGCCGCGACGGCGAGCATGCGGTCCGCAGGCCGTGCCTCAGTGGTGGCGTACCAGGCCGTGGAGGCGCGGCGCGCTTCGTGCTCGGCGTCCAAAGCCGAGATCACGGGCGCCAGCGCTTCGGCCATGCGGCGAGCACGTTCGCCGGCGGCCGGCGTCGCCAATCGGGTGAGCCGTTGCAACCGGCTGGCCGCGGTACGGGTGACCTGCCAGTCGCCGGCTGGGCTGTCCAGCTCGAGTTTCTCCACCGCGTGCGCCAGGCGCTCCCAGAACGTGGCAGCCAGCGCCGGCAGGATCTCGAGCGCCGGCTCCAGCGCCAGCCGACGCAACCGGGGGGCGCGGGCAGCCGTTATCAGCTGGTTCAGCAGGGCGGTGTGAGCGGCGCCTCCCAGCAGCGTGGCCAGGTTCTGCACCGCCTGTTGGCCGGCCTCTGCCAGGGCGCCGTCGAGGCGGGCGATCACCTCGTGGTCGATGAGCTCGATGGACGCGGGGACGCTGCTGTTCGCCTTGGCCAGCCGGTCCCGGAGCAACTGCGGCGTGGTGACGGCGCGCAGCGCGGCGGTGAACCGACTCAGCGCGTCGATCATCGGGTCCGCGGCGGCGCTCAGGGCCGCTGCGGCTGGCGCCTCGAACAGCGGCGCGAAGGCGCGCAGGTCCACCTGCAGTTGACGGCACGCGTCCAGCAGCTTGTCGACCCCGTCCAGGTCCGCCGGGTCGATCCGGGCCACCGGGTCGTACGAGAGCAGGCGCCGTAGCTGCCGCCGCAACTCCGCGATCAGCACGTCGGCGGCGGAGGGGTCGCTGCTCAACTCTCCCGGTGGCGGGAGGTCGGGCGGCTCGCTGGCCAGGGGGCCGAGCGCCCGCACAATCGTCAGCGTGCTGGTGGGGGTCGCGCCGGCTGCGGTGAGCAGCAGCTCGACATCGGCCATCACCTGCTGCCCGGCACTCCGGGGGCGGGTTCTCCACTCCCGCAGCGTCGAGACCGTGCGCCGGCCGTCGAGCACGGTCACGGTGTCATCCAGGATTTCGACCAACACCGTGCCGTCGGCGTCACAGATCTGCCATGACTGCCGGCTGGTCTGCAGGGTCGCCACCGCCGACAGCGGCGCGCCGCGGGTGTGGGACAGCACCAGGCGCACCAGATCGTCAGGGATCCGGGAAGACAAGCCTCGGGAGGTGAGCCCCTTGGACGTCACCTCGCGGCGATGGCGCTGGTCGCCGTACGGCAGCTCCACCGCCCACGGCAGCCCGTTCTCGCCGCGGCGGCGTCGTAGGCAGGCGCCTGTTCTGGACAGTCTCAGGTCAGCGGTGTCGTAGAACGTCGAACGCAGCACAGCTGCGGGAAGCTCGACGATTCGTCCCAGCTTCGGCGCCGCCGCGCGCAGATCCGGAAGAGCGAACCGGGGGCCGACGTCATATTTGCGCTCCTCTTCCAGCACGCAGGCAGCGTAGCCCCCTCGGGATCCGACAGGCGACGCGAGATACCCCTTTGTGGATGTTTCCCGGCGTCGACAGCGGGCGGCCGGAGCCTCAGGGCAGGGTCGGGATGGTGATGCGGACGACGCGGCCGGTGTCATCGGTCTGCAGCGTGATCCGTTGCCCGAGCCGCAGCATTCGCAGTGGCGAGGCGTGGAAGGCGGCGGCGTCGAACGTCACTTCGCGCCCGTCGTCGAGCAACGCGACCCCGTGGTGGGTCTCGCTGTCAAAGCTCGCCACAGTCCCTTGCACAGACCAGACCCTACCGATGCTCCCAGCAGTCTCGACGCTCACCGCCGGGACTCGGCGCCGGCCCGTAGGCATTGCCTGGTACGTGAGCCAAGCCCGAGCCTGGCGGCTGCGGCCAGGTCGGCGGCGGTGTCGACATCCCGGCGAAGCGAGGGCCACTCGCCTTCCAGGGCGGCGGCGCCGCTGAGCCGGTGAAGATCGGCCGACCCGACCCCGAAGGACGGTGACAGTGGAGTGTCGGGACGCGCGGCTAGCAGCACCGTGCCGGTGAGTTCGGCGTCGGCCACGTACGAGCGGGGGTTCGCCTCGGCGGCCGTGAGCGCATCGGCCAGTTCCCGGGGCCGCAACGCGGGCAGGTCGCCTCCCAACGCCGCCAGCCAGGCGCGCGGGTGGCGCAGCAGGGCCTGCCTGGCGCCGTGTTCCAGAGCGGGGTTGAGCCCGGCGTCGGGCAGATCCGGAACCGGCTCGACGCCGAGGGCGCCGCAGGCCGCTTGTGCGGCCGGGTCGTCCGTCACCACCGTCACGCCGCGAACCAACGGGCAGTCCAGCGCGGCCTTCGCGGTGTCCAGGGCAAGCGCCAGGACCAGATCGTCATGTGACACCCCTGGCAGCGCTCCTCGCAACCGGCTCTTGGCTGCCGAGAGCCGCTTGACCGGGATCACCACTGACCATTCCGCCACGTCCCCATCTTGGCCTGCCGGTAGGTCCGCGCGTCGGCCTCCCCCGGAAAGGCCGCTGCCAGCCCGTGACGGCCGGCGACCCCGAGAGGCCAGCTTGCCCTGGCGAAGCCACGGCTCCACCGCCGCCCGGCGGGCGCTCTAAGCTGCACTGGTTGCCAAGGAGGTTCGCCGATGGCTGTCACGCAGGTGCGACGCGCCGCAGTGCTCGGAGCGGGTTCATGGGGCACCACGTTCGCCAAGCTGATCGCCGACGCCGGTGGGGACGTGGTGCTCTGGGCCCGACGGGCAGAGGTGGCCGCGGCCGTCACGGACCGCCACGAGAATCCCGACTACCTGCCCGGGGTGCGGCTTCCAGACCGGATCTCGGCCACTGACGACGCGGCCACCGCGCTTGATGGCGCCGACCTGGTGGTGCTCGCGGTGCCGAGTCAGACGCTGCGGGAGAACCTCACCGGGATGCGCGGCGCGATCGCCTCGGGCGCCACCCTGGTGAGTCTGATGAAGGGCATCGAGCTGGGCACCGGGTTGCGGATGAGCCAGGTGATCAGCGAGGTCACCGGAGCGTCGCCGGAACGGGTCGCGGTCGCCACCGGCCCCAACCTGGCCCCCGAGATCGCCGCGTGCCAGCCCACCGCGACCGTGATCGCCTGCCCGGACCCGGGGCGGGCGGAGCTGATTCAGCGCACCGTGGCGACCGGCTACCTGCGCCCGTACACCAATCTGGACGTGGTGGGGTGCGAGTTGGGCGGCGCGGTGAAGAACGTGATCGCGCTGGCGTACGGGATGACCGCGGGAATGGGTTTCGGGGACAACACCAAGGCCACTCTGATCACCCGGGGGCTGGCGGAGACCGCCCGCCTCGGCGCCAAGCTGGGCGCGGATCCGCTGACGTTCGCGGGGCTCGCGGGCCTGGGAGACCTGGTGGCGACCTGCGTCTCGCCGCTGTCGCGGAACCGCACCTTCGGCGAACACCTGGGGCGCGGGATGACGCTGGCGCAGGCCCAGGAGGCCACCCGGCAGACCGCCGAAGGCGTGAAGAGTTGCCTGTCGATCCGCAACCTGGCGCGTTCGAACGGTGTGGAGATGCCGATCACCGAGCAGGTGGAGCGGGTCTGCCACGAAGGCCTGGATCCGCAGGCGGCGATCGAGGAGCTGATGAGACGGAGCATGAAGTCCGAGTAGCCAGCGGAGCTGGGGCGCTCAGGCGGCGGGGCCCGGGGGTTTGGGGGCCGGACCCGCCCGCGGACGGCGAAGCGGGGCATGAAGACTCGGCCGCGGGGGAATCTCCTGCTGCAGGACGCGTGGGCGTCACCCGTTCGAGGGGCGGCAACGGGGCCGCCCGCACGGAGGCGCATCGGGCAATCCCGCCGGAAGGCGGCTGAGCTGTAAGGTCTGCCGGATGAGCAATGCCGACAAACTGCGCGTCGCCGTGATTTTTGGCGGACGCAGCACCGAACATGAGATCTCCTGTGTCAGCGCCGGCAGCATCCTGGCCGCGCTGGATCCGGCTGAATTCGACGTGACGCCGGTCGGCATCACCCGGCAGGGCCGGTGGGTCCTGATGAGCGGCGACGCCAGCGCGTTGGCTATTGAAGGTCACCGACTGCCCGAGATCACCGACGGCTCCGGGGCAGCCGTGGTGCTTCCGGCCGACCCCTCGCAGGGCATGGTGGTGCTTGATCCAGCGGAGGGGCCGAAGGCTCTCTCGGACGTCGATGTGGTGCTTCCGGTGCTGCACGGCCCGTACGGGGAGGACGGCACCATCCAAGGCCTGCTGGAGATGGCGGGGGTGCCGTACGTGGGCGCCGGCGTGTTCGCCTCCGCGGCCGGGATGGACAAGGAGTTCGCCCGGAAGCTGTTTCTCGCCGACGGGTTGCCGGTGGGCCCGTACGTGGTGCTGCGCGCCGGTCAGCCGCTGGCTGAGGAGGACAAGCGGCGGCTCGGGTTGCCCGTGTTCGTCAAGCCCGCCCGGGGCGGCTCCTCGATCGGGGTGTCCAAGGTGAGCGACTGGTCCGAGCTGGACCAGGCCATGGCGTTGGC
>JBOGDL010000024.1:0-7288 GCA_050701815.1 Micromonosporaceae bacterium
GGCTCAGCCGCCTCCGCCGCCGCTGATCTTCACCACGACCTCGCTGTCGGTGACCTCTGTGACCTCCACCTTGAAGCCTTCGACGTCAACCGGCTGGCCGACCGGTGCGGTGACCTCGTTGCCGGCCACCTCGAGCGTGACGTCCTGTCCTTTCACGCCGACCAGCTTCGCCTCCACGCCGAGCACCTCGGCCTTGGCGTCCACGCTGCGGTCGAAGGTCACGGTGCATGAGTTGAGGTTGCAGTCGGTGGACGTGCCTTCGCCGCCGCACCCGACGAGCGCCAAGCCCATCAGCAGCGCCGCGAACACACCGAGAATCTGTGCCGGCAGGGACCTGGATGACCGGATCGGTCTGTGAAGAAGAGCCACGGCTGGAGTGTACGTGCCAACGCACAACAGGTGGATCTGGCCGATAGGCGATCTGAATCACCAGCCGATGCGGTCGGCAACCGCTTGTGCGGGGGTCGACCCGCTGGGCGTGGCGCCGGGGCCGACGCGCAGCGCACCCGCGTGCCTCGGCGGGTACGACAAACTGTGCGGAACTGACTACGTTCACGAGATGACCGTGACCATCGACGAACGTCACTGGAACGCTGTCCGCGCCGCCCTCAAGTCCACCGGCGACCGGTTCGCCGACCTCGTCGCCTCCGCGCCGGACCCGTCGGTCAAGGTCACCGCGGACTGGTCGCTGGCGGAGATGGCGGCGCACGTGACCGGGATTGCCTGGATCTACACGTCCATGGCCGAATCGGATGGTCTGCCCAGCCCGTTCGCCGGCCTCGACGCCGAGGTGAACGCGACCACCGTCGACACGGTCGCCGACCTCAACGAGGTGATGTTGCGGCGCTTCTCGGCACGCGCCTCAAGCGAGCTCGCGCGGCAACTCGTCGACCATGTCGACCAACTTCTGGCGTTGAGTCACAACAAGGACCCGGCCACACCGGTGAACTGGCTCGGGGGCGCCGTGGTCCCGCTCGCGGGTCTGCTTGCCCACCTGCTCAACGAGCTGCTGATCCACGGTCGCGACATCGCGTTGGCCGTCAGGTCGCCGTGGCGGATTCCGCCGGGAGACGCCGCGTTGTTCCTCGAGTTGTTCCTGGTGGGCGTCACCCGATCCGGGTACGGGAAACTGCTGGACAGCGATCAGCCGTCGACCAACCGGCGGATCGCGGTGCAGTTTCGCTCCAAGCACCTCACGCCGTTCACGATGGTGCTGGACCAAGGGCGGGTGTCGATCGCGGAACCCGGGCGTGACGACGTGAAGTTACGGTTCGACCCCGCGACTCTGAACCTGATGCTGTTCGGACGAGTCAGCAAGCTGCGAGCCGCGCTCACCGGCAAGGTGATCGTGACCGGCCGCCGTCCGTGGCTGCTGCGTCCGTTCCTCAAGAAGGTCCACCTGCCGAACTGACCGCTTCAGCTGTTGTACGGAAGCATCGGGAACCATCCGATCCCGAACATCGCCGGCACCCGCAGATCCCAATACACCACCGTGAACACCCCAAGCGCGATCAACAGCACCCCGGTGATCAGCGACGTGCGGCGCGGGCTTGCCGACAGCCAGCCCAGGAACCGTCCCCGGGTGGCCGCGATCAGCAGGCCGAACACCACCGTCACCAGCGCGATGTTGCCCAGCGACTGCAGCACGAAGGCGAGCGCGCCGTAGAACGGATTGTTTGTGTCCACCGCCCAATGGAAGAGCTTGTTGAACAGCGGGTACGGCCGGCCGATCAGGAACCCGCCCACCAGGGCCCCCAACGTGACCACCCGCGCCACCGGTCGATGGGCGAACGGGTCCGGCAGCACCTTCAGCGCCGCCAGGCCCATCGCGATCAGCGCCAGCCCGATCACCCCGAACACCACCGAGGACTGGATCAGACGTACCGGGACACCGCCGACCATCTGATCGGACAGCTGCGGCAGGCGCTCGCCGAGCAACACCCCGATGAAGCCGTACGTGGCGGAGACGGTGACCATCCCGAGGGTGAGCCACCCCACTGGGCGCAGCAGCGACCCTGCCCGACCCAGGCCACCGCCACGGGCGGCGCCGGCCTGGCTCATTGGCCCCACAGCCGCCGCCATCGCGATGTTGCACGCGGTGAACGTGCCGGCGAATCCGGAGACGAACGCGAACAGCAGCCCCGCCGCAGCGCCCGCGATCGCGGTCTCCTTGGCGTCGTGTCCGAGCAGCGTGTTGGCGACGTTGTCGCCGATGACCGAGTCGACGAACTCGTACGACCACAGCAGCGCGAGCGCGACGCCGGCCGCCGCACTCAGGCCAACTGCCCATCCGGTCCGCAGCGGGGCGTCCTCAGCGGAGGTGTCGACAGGTTTGGCCGTCGGAAGCAGGGTGTCGGTGTTTCGGGCTGATCGGCTCATGACGCCTCCCGGAGATCGGGATTCGATCGTCCCAAGACATGTTTCGCGCTGTCTTCTTCACACGTGCGCCGCTGGCGGCCAGGGTTGAGCCGTGCGCCGTTGCGGCCGGGGCCCCTGGGCTGTGCGCTGTTGCGGCCGGGGGCCGAGCCGAGCCGGGCGGGCCGCGACAGGGTCGGGCACGTTCCGCGACGGGGTTGGGCGCGGCAGAATGCTGGCATGATCACACCTCCCCCACGGGGCGCGACCGTCCATATGCGACGCCCCCGGCGCGCCGGAGTGGTGGCCCTGGCCGTGGCGGCGGCGATCGCGGCGGTGTCGTTGGCGGCGATCGCGCCGCCGTACCCGCGTGACGCCACGACGCAGAAGTCTGAGTTCAGCGCGGAGCGCGCCATGGCGCACCTGCGCGCGCTGGCGGCGGCGCCCCGTCCCGTGGGCGGTCTCGCGCACCAGCGGGCACGAGATCACCTGCTCACGACGCTGCGGGAGTACGGCCTGACGGCCAAGGTGCAGGAGTCGGTGGGAGTGGATCCCAGCCCGCGACGGGCGCCGACAGCAGCGAGCGTGGAGAACGTGGTGGGGGTCCTGCCGGGCAGCAGGTCGACCGGGCGGCTGTTTCTGATGGCGCACTACGACTCGGTCGCCGCCGGCCCGGGGGCCTCAGATGACGGCGCCGGCGTGGCCGCGCTGCTGGAGACCGCGCGTGCGCTGGCGTCCGGGCCGCGGATGCGTAACGACGTGGTGTTCGTGTTCACCGACGCCGAGGAGACCTGCCTGTGCGGCGCGGAGGCGTTCGTGCGGGAGCATCCGTTGGCGCGGGACGGCGGCGTGGTGCTGAACCTGGAGGCCCGGGGCAGCTCCGGCGCGGTGGTGATGTTCGAGACCACACCCGGCAACGCGCAGCTGGTCGAGGTTTTCGCCGAGTGGGCGCCGTACCCGCTGGCGACGTCCGCGGCGGGGGAGGTGTACCGGCGGCTGCCGAACGACACGGATCTCACCGCGTTCCAGCCCGCCAACGCGGGCGCCGTCAGCTCCGATGTCGAGTCTGCCGGGCCTCGCGAGGATGGGTCCCGCAGCCGTTTCGCCGGGCTCAACTCCGCGTACCTGGACGGCTCGGCCGCGTACCACACTCCGCTGGACACCCTGGACGCTGTCGACCCGGCCAGCGTGCAGCACCACGGCGCTAACGCGCTGGCCCTGGCGCGGGGCTTCGGCGGCGCCGACCTGCGGCAGATCCGCGCCGACAGCGACGCGATCTACTTCCCGGTCTTCGGTGCGTTGGCGCGCTATCCCGCCGGGCTCGCCTGGCCCTTGGCCCTGCTGGCGGCGGCAGCGGTGGTGGCGTTGGCTGTGTTCGCGCGGCGGCTTGGGTTGGCGAGCCTGCCCCGGGTTGCGCTGGGGGCCGGGTTGGCCGGGTTCGCGCTGCTCGGCGCGGGAGTGGTCGCCACGGCGCTGTGGCTGGGTGTGGTCGCGCTCTGGCCCGAGCAGGGCGCGTTTCGGGTCGGCGACCCGCACCAGCCTGGCCCGTACCGGATGGCTGTGTTGGCGGTGACCGGCGTGGTGTTGATCGGTTGGCACTGGGCCGCCCGCAAGATCGTCATGATCCGAGCCGGCGGCGGTGCGCCGGCGGCGCTCGCGATCGGCGCTCTGGTGTGGCCCACCGCGATCGGTGTGGCGACCGCGGCGGTGATGCCGGGCGCGTCGTACCTGGGGTCGCTGCCGGCGCTCGCCGCCGGGTGTGGCGGGGTCGCGGCGTTGGCGCTGCGCCGGCGTCCGGTGCTGGCGGTGGCCGCGCTGACCGTGGCGAGCGCGGTGTCCGTAGTGGTGTACGCCCCGATGGCGGCGTTGTTGTTCCCATCGCTCGGATTGCCGGCCGCGGGAGCGTCGGCTGTGGTCGCGACCCTGGCTGTGTTCGGGTTGCTGCCGCTGGTCGAACTGGCCCTGGGCGGCGCCCTGCTCACCGACGGTGCGGACCCCGCCCGCGACGGTGACTCCCTCCGTGAGGACGCTGCGGCCTCGTCGGGTCGGGGCGGGTGGGCGCTGCGCCGGCCGGCGGCGCTGTCGGCAGCGGTGGCGGCGCTGCTCACGGTGTCTTTGGCAGCGGTCGGCCTGCAGGCGAACCAGGTCAGCCCGGAACGGCCCCGCCCCACCCATTTGCTGTACGCGTTGGACGCCGACACCGGCGAGGCTTCCTGGTTCAGCGCAGATGTGCATCCGGGGCCCTGGACCAGGCGGTACGTGACCCAGCCCGCGCGGGCGCCTGAGCGGTTCCCGTTGTTGGGGAGCCAGCAGCTGCGGGTGGGTCGAGCGCCTGCCGCCACTCTGGCGGCCCCGGAGCTGACCGTGCTCTCCGACCGTACGAGGGGCGACCTTCGCACTGTGGTGGTCAGGATGCGTTCCGCACGTGGCGCCCCGATCAGCGGTCTGTACGTGGACCGCAAGGCACGGGTGCTGCGGGCCACGGTTGCCGGACGTTCGGCGCCGGTGGACCGGGTAGAGGCCGTGGGCCGGTGGGGTTTCGGTCTCGGGTACGCGGCGCCGCCGCCGGAGGGGGTGACGGTGCGGCTGACCGTACGAGAGGCCGGGCCGTTGCGGGTGCGGGTGGTCGACGAGAGTCAAGGGTTGGCGAGCCTTCCGGGCTTCGTTCCCCGGCCGGCGCATCTGAGCACGGCGCCGGGGCACCACACGGACGCGACGCTGGTGGCGCGCACGTACACCATCTAGGTTCTGCCGATCCCATGCCGGCGCTGGTTCCACCAGGATCGGTCAGGTGCGTCGGGGCGGGCCCGGCTGATGTGGCGGGAACGACAGCCGCCACTGCGGCGCCGTAGCTGGCTGGCTGGGGAGACTGGCGGGATGCTGCCTCGTATCGAGATCAATGGCCTACCCCCGACAGTCGAGCTGCTGAGCTATCCGGCGCTGGTGAACTACGGCCATTTCACTGCCATGCAGGTGAGGAATGGAAAGACCCGCGGTCTGCGGCTGCACCTTGAACGGTTGGACGCTGCCCACCAGGAACTGTTCGACGTAGGGCTGGATGGCGACCAGGTGCGGGACCGGATCCGGCATGCGCTCGGGGACGACGTGCGCGATGCGTCGGTGCGGGTCGTCGTGTGGCAGTCGGAAGGTGACGCTGAAGCGTCGATCATGGTCAGCGTGAAGCCGCCGGTGGAGGTGTCGAGCAGGCCGCAGGCGCTGCGCAGCGTGGTGTGCCAGCGCCCGGTGGCGCACCTCAAACATGTTGGAGCGTTCGGTTTGATCTATCACGGGACACGTGCCGAACGCGACGGGTTCGATGACGCGTTGCTGACTGATTCAGGTGGGGTGATCTCGGAAGGCACGATCACGAACATCGGGTTCTTCGAGCGGGGCTCGGTGGTGTGGCCAGACGCGCCCGCGTTGCGGGGGATCACCATGCAGTTGTTGGAGCAGGGCCTGCCCGGCGTTGGTGTGCCGTCGATCCGGAAGTCGGCACGGCTGAGGGATCTCGGTGGGTTCGACGGCGGCTTTGTCAGCAATTCCCGGGGGGTGGCGCCGTTGGGCCGGATCGACAACGTCGCGCTGCCCCACGACCCGGTGCTCTTCGAGCGGGTGGCCAAGGCGTACGAGTCGGCGCCGTGGGACGCCATCTGAGCCTGGCCCGCCGACAACGAGTCCGGCCGGTTGCCTCGCGGGCAGCCGGCCGGGGATGCCGAGGGTGCGCGTCGGTCGCCACCCTCCGGGATCAGTCGGATCCGCGGCGCTTGGTCAGCGCGGTCACGGCGCCGCGCCGGCCGTACGCGATCAGGCCCACCACCAACAGGAACGGGACCGGATTCGTCGGCGACCCGCCGATCGAGAACTCGGTGATGATGGCCCCGACCAGCACCGCGACCAGCCCCAGCGCGGCCAGGCCCATCAGGCGTGGGATCAGCAGCCCGATGCCGCCTGCGATCTCAACGGCCCCGGTGAAGTACCGGAACCACTGCCCGAGACCGATGGTGTCGAAGGCCTGGACCGCTGTCGGGTCGCCCGCCAGTTTGATGCCGCCCGCGAACACGAAGAACGCGGCGACCAGCGCTTGCAGCACCCAGAGCGTGATGTTCCACGCGCGTCCCGGCGTCCGCGTCGAGCTTGTGATGGTGCTCTGAGAGGTGTCTGTCGCAGTCATCGGAATTCTCCCCAGTGGTGTGTGATGGGTGGTGGTCAGCGCCAGCTGGCGAGCAACTCGTCAAGGGCTTCGTAGGACTGCCCCGCGCCGTCAGCCATTCCGGACGCCAGCATGCCGTCGCGGTCTTCCATCGAGTCGAACCTGGACGTGCTGGTCAGCGTCGTCTTGCCGTCCTGTTCGGTGAACACCGCAGTCTCGACGATCACCTTCCCGGGCCAGCCCTCGTACTCGAAGGTGTTGACGATCTTCTCGGGCGCTGTGATCTCGCGGTACTCCCCGAAGAACACGTGCGTGCCGTCGTCGGCGTGCTCGGCGAAGCGGTACTTGCCGCCTGGGCGGAAGTCCATTTCGCAGTCCAGCGGGTTGCCTCGGCCCCACCACTTGCTGGTGTGCTCGCAGCTGCTGTGCGCCCGGAAGACCAGCTCGCGCGGGGCGTCGAAGACCCGGGTCATCACGATTTCGAGGTCGGACGGGGTGGTCACGGTGAGTTCTTTGCTAGATGTCATCGTTCTGCTCCTTGAGTTCCTGTAGGTAGCTGTCGAGGTGGTCGTAGCGCTCCTCCCAGTGCCGGCGGTACTGCTCGGCCCATTCCGCCACCTCACGTAGCGGCTGTGGTTCGAGCCGGCACGGCCGCCATTGCGCGTTGCGGCCCCGGACGATCAACCGGGCTCGCTCCAGCACCTTCAGGTGCTTGGAGATCGCCTGCAGGCTCATCGGGAAGGGCTCGGCCAACTCGTTGACCGTGGTCTCGCCCTTCGCCAG
>JBOGDL010000025.1:0-4014 GCA_050701815.1 Micromonosporaceae bacterium
GGCCCTCTGGGCACCCCGCCCCCCGGCGGCCACGCCTATCCGACCTCCGGGGTCCCCACCTCCGGCACGCCTGGCGTCCCGACATCTGGCGCCCCCACATCGGGGTTGCCCACATCCGGCGCCCCCACGTCGGGGCCGGGCGGCGGCCTGCCCCCGGCGTCTGCTCCCGGCGCTGGTCAGGTGCAGAGTGCCGCGCCCGAGCCAGCTGGCGGCAAGCCAGAGCAGCCGGCGACGGGATGGGAGTCGCCCGCATCGTCGTACGCGGGTCCGGAAACGGCAGGCGACTCGGCCGGGACCGAGGCCACCACCCGCTTGCCGGCATTCGGCCCCACGCCGACCCCAGAAACCGGTGGCTGGGGCACGCAAAGCGCATGGCAGAGTCCAGCTCAACCCATGCCGGGCCAACCCGGTCAGATGCCGCCGCCTTCCGTGGGCGCCAGCCTGGCGGGTCAGGGTCCAGGCTTTGGCCAGACCGGGGCTTCAACCCCTCCTGCGTACGGGCCGCCCGGAATGCCGCCCTCGCCCGGAGGGCAGCGCAAGTCCAAGAAGCTCGGTGTGATCGCCGTGATCACTGCGCTGCTCCTAGTGGTGGCGCTTGCCGGCGGCGCGCTTTATCTTCTCGTCGGTTCGTCCGGTGACAGTTACGCGGTCGGCTCCTGCATCAAGGAAGTGGCAGGCGCAGGCCAGCCAGCGTCGTGCGACGAGAAGGGCGCATACAAGATCGTCAAGCGAGTCAAAGACGCGGACAAGTGCCCAGACCCGAAAGCGCCCAAAGCGACGGTGGACGACTCTGACGTGATCCTCTGTCTACGGAAGGCCAAGTAGCGAGGGTCACCGGTGCGCCTCAAAATCCACATCGCTCGTGCCAGTCACCGCTCGGGCCCATGCATGGGCGCGCGCGGTGCGGCCGGCGCCGGCAGACCCGAGGGCGTCGCCGCACTCAGCCTGCTGGTCAATACCTGCTGGCTATCTCGACACGCTGAGGCAGTTTTTGCCCCGAAAGCGACATCTCGACCGACAATGATGGTGTGATGGGCAAGCCTTCAGACAAGTCTGGGTCGACCCGCTCAGGGCCCCGGGTACGAGCCCCTGAGCTGCGGGGTCGCAGCTGGCTCAACACCGGCGGCGAAGAGCTTGCTCTCGCGTCGCTGCGGGGCAAGATCGTGTTGCTCGACTTCTGGACCTTCTGCTGCGTCAACTGCTTGCACGTGCTCGATGAGCTGCGGCCACTCGAAGAGAAGTACGTCGATGTGCTCGTCGTCGTTGGGGTGCATTCTCCGAAGTTCGAGCACGAGCGCGATCCCGACGCTCTGGCCGCGGCGGTGGAGCGGTACGAGGTTCACCACCCGGTGCTTGACGACCCGGACCTGCTCACCTGGCAGCAGTACGCCGCGCGCGCCTGGCCCACTCTGTCGGTGATCGATCCCGAGGGATACCTGGTCGCCACGATGGCGGGTGAAGGCCACGCCGAGAGCCTGGCGCAGCTGTTCGGGTCGCTCGTCTCGGAACATGAAGCGAAGGGGACGCTGCGGCGTGGCGAGGGCCCGTACCAGCCGCTGGCGCCAGCCGACACGTTGCTCCGGTTCCCCGGAAAGGCAGCCCAGCTGCCGTCAGGCGAGCTGCTGGTGTCCGACACCTCCCGGCACAACCTCGCGGTGCTGGCCGGTGATGGCGAGACGGTGCTGCGGCGGATCGGGTCCGGGGCCCGAGGGCGGGCCGATGGAGAGCCGGGGCACGCCCAGTTCAGCGAGCCGCAGGGGGTGTGCCTGCTGCCACCGCCGATCGCCGAGCGCGCCGGGTACGACGTGCTTGTCGCAGACACGGTGAACCATCTGCTCCGCGGAGTTGACTCCGCGACCGGGGAAGTCACCACGGTGTGCGGCACCGGTCGCCAGTGGCGCTCCACTGTCGACTTCCGGGCGCACGACGCCAGAGCTGCCGATCTCTCCTCCCCGTGGGACGTGGCCTGGTATCCGGAGGGCGGTCGCGGCGGCGGCCTCGTGGTCATCGCCATGGCCGGGGTGCACCAGCTGTGGTGGTTCGACCCGGTGCGGCGTACCACCGGTGTGTACGCGGGGACCACTGTGGAGGGGCTGCGAAACGGCGAGCTCCGGGAGGCGTTCCTGGCGCAGCCGTCTGGGCTGGCGGTCAGTCCTGACGGCGCCAGGCTCTGGTTCGTGGACTCTGAGACGTCGGCGCTGCGGTACGTCGAGAATGACGCCGTGCACACCGCGGTCGGCCTCGGGCTGTTCGACTTCGGGCATCGTGACGGGCCAGCCGAGCAGGCGTTGCTGCAGCACCCGCTCGGGCTGGGGGTGCTGGCTGATGGCTCTGTGGTGGTGGCGGACACGTACAACGGGGCGCTGCGTCGGTACGATCCCCGGTCCGACGAGGTGACCACGCTGGCCCGCGACCTGGCTGAGCCCAGCGACGTGCTGGTCATCGACGGCGAGCCGATCGTGGTGGAGTCGGCAGCGCATCGGTTGGTGCGCCCGGTGGTGCCTGGCGCGGCCCGGAGGTTTGACGGGGAGCGGCACACCACTGAACGTCCGGCCAGTGAAGTGGCGCCCGGGGACGTGACGCTTGAGGTGGTGTTCACCCCGCCCGAGGGGAAGAAGATCGATCTCGAGTTCGGCGCGCCGGTGCGGCTGGAGGTGTCCGCGAGCCCGCCTGAGCTGCTACGTGATGGTGGCGGCGTGACCAGTGAGCTGACCCGGTCTCTGGTGCTCGCGCCAGGTGTGCCCGACGGTGTGCTCGAGGTGGTGGCGCAGGTGGCGATCTGCGATGAGGCGGACGATCACGGCGCGTGCCATCTGATTCGGCAGGACTGGGGTGTGCCGCTGCGAGTGGTCCCCGGCGGGCCGTCCCGACTTGAGTTGATGCTGTACGGCGAGCCCCGCTGAGGCCGTTGCACGGCGCTCTGTTGAACACGTGGCTACGGCGCCGATGTGGCGGCCGCGCCGACATGGAATAGCTAGGCGCGGGGCTGCTCGGATCGGCCGTCGCGGATTTCGCGAGTCTCGCGGGTCTCACGTACGCCCTGGTGGCTGCGCGGGTCGCGCATCGCGCGCTGGTGATGCTCGACCACCGTGGTGCGACTGCGTCGCGTCGCCCAGAAGCTGATGGTGAGGATCAATCCGGCAGCGCCGCACAGCATCAACACCCAGCCGACCACATCAAGGTCGAGCCAACTCAGATCACGCTTGACGCCGAACGCGGTGATGGCGCCGATCGCGATCAGGAAGATGCTGCCGCCGATGCCCATGGGTGCTCCTCCCGACCAGATCATCGTACCGCCCATGCCAGGGACGAGATGTCCCTGGCATGGGCGGTAACGACAATGTCGTGCCATCACTGGTTCGTCCTCGAGGAGGGCGCCCGCAGCGCTCGGTCCTCATTGGACGGTCACGTCACCGCAGCGGCTGGCCGGCAGCGAACGCCGCGGCACCGCGGGCTCACCGTGGCGGAGAGCCCCTACGTTGCACGGTTTCGCGCCGGTGCACTGTCTCTCCGCGGTCTGGCGGAGGTGTGGCGCGACCGCCGTAGTAGTGGCGCTCCTCGACCACTTGTTGGGCGTTACGACGACGGTTCCAGAAGTTGAACGTCACAGCGAGCCCTGTGATGCCAGCCAGCATCAGCACGAAGCCCACCACGTTCAAGTCCAGCCAACCGAGGGAGAACTCCACGCCGAAAGCCACGATCGCTCCCAGCGCGATCAGGAAAATGCTCGCTCCAATACCCATGTCAGTCCCGCTACCCGAATTTCAGCTCGCTACACCAAACGCGGCGATTTCCTGACAACACAAGTGCGGAACGGCGCCAACGCCGGGGGAACGGCATCGCGATGTGGAGTCAGATCGGGCACGCTGGATGGGTGAGTAGTCGGACCCTTGTGCTGTTGCGGCATGCGAAAGCTGAGCCGCCGAACGGAAACACAGACTTCGAACGTGCCCTGACCGAGCAAGGGGTACGAGATGCGAGCGCCGCAGGCCATTGGCTCCTCGCTCAGGGGCA
>JBOGDL010000026.1:0-12163 GCA_050701815.1 Micromonosporaceae bacterium
GATCTCGACATCGGCCACTATGAGCGGTTCCTCGACACCGACCTCACCGGTTCCGCCAACGTCACCACCGGACAGATCTACTCCGCTGTGATCGCCAAGGAGCGCCGAGGCGAGTATCTCGGTGACACGGTGCAGGTGATCCCGCACATCACCAACGAGATCAAGGAGCGGGTGCGTGCGATGGGCGCGCCCGCCGAAGACGGCGCCGTGCCGCACGTGGTGATCACCGAGATCGGCGGCACCGTGGGGGACATCGAGTCGCTGCCGTTCCTGGAGGCGGCCCGACAGCTGCGTCACGACGTGGGGCGGGACAACTGCCTGTTCATCCACGTCTCCCTGGTCCCGTACCTGGCGCCGTCCGGGGAATTGAAGACCAAGCCGACCCAGCACTCGGTGGCCGCGTTGCGCAACATCGGGATCCAGCCCGACGCGATCGTGTGCCGGTCCGACCGGGAAATCCCCGAGAAGCTCAAACACAAGATCGGTCTCTACTGCGATGTGGACACCGAAGCGGTGATTTCCGCGGCCGACGCGCCGAGCATCTACGACATCCCCAAGGTGCTGCACCGGGAGGGCTTGGACGCGTACGTGGTGCGCCGCTTCAACCTGCCGTTCCGGGACGTGAACTGGACCCGCTGGGACGACCTGCTGGACCGGGTGCACAACCCGAAGCGGGAGGTCACCGTGGCGCTGGTGGGCAAGTACATCGACCTGCCGGACGCCTATCTGTCGGTGATCGAGGCGGTGCGGGCGGCGGGGTTCGCGCACCGGGCCCGGGTCCAGATCCGCTGGGTGAGCGCCGCTGAATGCGCCGAGGTCTCCGGGGCCACGGCGGCGCTGGCGGACGTGGACGCGGTGGTGATCCCCGGAGGGTTCGGCGAACGCGGTGTCGACGGCAAGATCGCCGCGGCTGCGTACGCGCGGCAGAACGGCATCCCCACCCTGGGGCTGTGCCTCGGCCTGCACTGCATGGGCATCGACGTGGCGCGGTCGCTGGCCGGCCTCGACGGCGCCAACTCACTGGAGTTCGACGGCGAATGCGCCCACCCGGTGATCGCGACCATGCCGGACCAGGAGGACATCGTCGCCGGCAAGGGCGACCTGGGCGGCACCATGCGGTTGGGCGCGTACCCGGCGGACCTGACGCCGGGCTCGATCGTGGCGCAGGCGTACGGGGCCACCCGGGTGAGCGAACGGCATCGGCACCGGTACGAGGTGAACAACGCGTACCGGGAGGCGCTGTCCAAGGCCGGCATGGTGCTCTCCGGGGTCTCCCCGGACGGCCGGCTGGTCGAGTTCATCGAGTTGGACCGCGAGCTGCACCCGTTCTTCGTGGCGACCCAGGCGCACCCGGAGCTGAAGTCCCGGCCGACCCGGCCGCACCCGCTGTTCACGGCGCTGGTGGGGGCGGCGATCGACTACTCCGACGCGGCGCGGCTGCCGGTCGAGATCCCCGTCGAGGAGCCCTCGCTGGCCGCCGACCGGGCCCCGGTGAGCTAGGTGGCCAAACCGGAACGCCCGCACGAGTACCGGGTCCTGAACCGTCGGCAGCGCTTCGTGGGACGGGTGTTCGAGGTGGTCACGGACACCGTGACGATGCCTGGCGGCGGCAGCGCCGACCGCGACTACGTGCGGCACATCGGCGCGGTCGGGGTGGCAGCCCTGGACCCGCAGGGTCGGGTGGCGCTGGTGCGCCAGTACCGGCATCCGGTGGGTTGGGCGATGTGGGAGCTGCCGGCCGGTTTGAACGACATGGCGGGGGAGGACCCGCTCGACACCGCGCGCCGGGAGCTGGCTGAGGAGGCCGAGGTCACCGCCCAGCAGTGGCATCTGCTGCTCGACCTGCACACCAGCCCGGGCGCCTCGGACGAACGGATCCGGATCTACCTGGCACGAGACCTCGCTCCGGCCGCCGGGTCGCCACACCGGTCGGACGAGGAGGCCGAGATGACCACAGCGTGGTGGCCGCTCGACGACGCCGTGGAGCTGGCGCTGTCCGGGAAGATCACCAACGGGCCGGCGGTGGCCGGCCTGCTCGCGGCCCAGCGCGCTCGGGACACCGGCTGGGTCGCGTTGCGCTCCGCTGATGCCCCGGCGCCCGACGGTAGTCTTGTGCCAAAGGACTGAAGCAGGGGCTGCTGGCAGGTTGGCGCTTGCCGGCGGACGTGTCTGACGAGCCTCTACACTTCCGCCGATGGCGCATTTCGCGCGACGACGAGGTCGCCAGCGTCTTGGGAGAAGGGCTGCGGCAGTGAAGATCGGAATTCCGCGCGAGGTCAAGAACCACGAACACCGGGTGGCGATCACGCCCGCCGGCGTTCACGAGCTGGTTCGCAGCGGCCACGAGGTCTTCATCGAGGCCCACGCCGGCGTCGGCTCGTCCATCCCCGACGACCTCTTCGCTGAGGCCGGCGCGGTGATCCTGCCCGACGCCGACGAGGTCTGGGGCGGCGCCGAGTTGGTGCTCAAGGTCAAAGAACCGGTCGCCGAGGAGTACCACCGGATGCGCGAGGACCAGGTGCTCTTCACGTACCTGCACCTGGCGGCGTCTGCGGAGTGCACCCAGGCCCTGGTGGAGCGCAAGGTCACCGGGATCGCGTACGAGACGGTGGAGTTGCCGGACGGCTCGCTGCCGCTGCTGGCGCCGATGAGCGAGGTGGCGGGGCGGCTGGCGCCGCAGGTCGGGGCGTCAACCCTGATGCGCTCAGGAGGCGGCAGAGGCGTGCTGATGGGCGGCGTCTCCGGGGTGTACGCGGCCAAAGTGGTCGTGATCGGCGCCGGCGTGTCCGGGATGAACGCGGCCGCGATCGCGCTCGGGATGCAGGCCGAAGTGCTGCTGCTGGACAAGAACATCAACAAGCTGCGCGACGCGGACCGGATCTACCAAGGCCACCTGCAGACGGTGGCGAGCAACGCGTACGAGGTGGAGAAGGCCGTCATCGACGCCGACATGGTGATCGGGGCGGTGCTGGTGCCGGGGGCCAAGGCGCCGAAGCTGATCACGAACGAGCTGGTGAGCCGGATGAAGCCCGGCAGCGTGCTGGTCGACATCTCGATCGACCAGGGCGGCTGCTTCGAGGACTCGCACCCCACCACCCACGCCGCGCCCACGTACCCGGTTCACCACTCGGTCTTCTACTGCGTCGCGAACATGCCCGGCGCGGTGCCGCACACCTCGACCTACGCGCTGACCAACGTGACCCTCCCGTACGTGCTGGAGCTGGCCAACCACGGCTGGCGGGAGGCGCTGCGCCGGGACCGGGCGCTGGCGCTCGGGTTGAACACGCACCAGGGGCAGGTGACGTACGGTCCGGTCGCCGACGCGCATGGGATGCCCGCGGTGAAGCTTGAAGAGGTGTTGGCCTGATCGGCTCGGAGCCGGCGCAGTCCGAGCTGGCGCGGGTTGTCGGCGGCTACCTTGATCACCTCGCGGTGGAGCGAGGGCTGGCCGCCAACACGCTCGCGTCGTACCGCAGGGACCTGACCCGATACCTGACCCAGTTGACCGAGTCGGGGGTGGGCGCCGTGGGCCAGGTTCGCGCTGCCGACGTCAGCGAGTTCGCAGCCCGGCTGCGACAAGGCCATGGCGACCACCCGCCGCTGGCGGCGTCGTCAGCGGCGCGGGCGGTGTCCGCGGTGCGCGGTCTGCACCGGTTCGCGCTCCGGGAAGGTCTGGCCGACTCCGATCCGGCGGCCGATGTGAAACCCCCCGCCCCGCCGCGGCGGCTGCCTAAAGCGATCGAGGTGGACGAGGTGAGCCGGCTGTTGGACGCCGCCGGCGGGCAGGACGGGCCGCTGCCGCTGCGGGACCGCGCGTTGCTGGAGTTCCTGTACGGCACCGGGGCCCGGATCAGCGAAGCCGTCGGCTGCGCGGTTGACGATCTCGATCTGGAGACCGGGTCGGTGCTGCTGCGCGGAAAGGGCAGCGTGTCCCGGGTGGTCCCGGTCGGCGGGTACGCGCGCCGCGCGCTGGACGCGTACCTGGTGCGGGGACGCCCGGTCCTGGCCACCGCGGGCACGCAGAGCGGCGCGCTGTTTCTGAACTCCCGTGGCGGCCGGCTCTCGCGACAGAGCGCGTGGACGATTCTGCGCCAAGCCGCCGAGCGCGCCGGTTTGTCCGCCTCGGTGTCACCGCACACACTGCGCCACTCGTTCGCCACCCATCTGCTGGACGGCGGCGCTGACGTGCGCACGGTGCAGGAGTTGCTAGGGCACGCCTCCGTCGCCACCACGCAGGTGTACACACTGGTCACGATCGATCGACTCCGCGAGGTTCACGCCGCCACCCACCCCAGGGCGCGGGGGGAGGGCCCGTCGCTGAGGCTCGTCTCGACCCACTAGCCTCGCAGGCGCAGGCGAGACCTCAGCCATGCCTGGAGATCGATGCGGATCGGCCGGTCTTGGGTTTGGCAGCTAGCTGCGACACGCCGTAGTTGTGGCGGCCCGTTCGGTCGATGGAGCAGTACAGTCGCCAGAGACGTCACACTGGCGAGGGATCCGCCGCTGAAGCTTCCCGGGGGACTTTCGGGTCCTCAAAGGCGGCGCCGACATCTTCGTCGGGGAAGGGCGTGGGGATATGGGTCTTGACCGCGACGACGCATGGGCGGCGCTCCGCGCGGAGCAGTCGGCTGCCGACATCGGAGACGCTGAGCTTGGCCCGGCTGACCCGGAGGCGTACACCGGAAAGCGCGCGATTCCGCAGCCGAAGCCAGTGGACAAGCATGGGCCGGCGCGGATCATCGCGATGGCCAACCAGAAGGGTGGCGTGGGGAAGACCACCACCACCATCAACCTGGGCGCCGCGCTGGCTGAGTACGGGCGCAAGGTGCTGCTGGTCGACTTCGACCCACAGGGCGCGTTGTCGGTCGGGTTCGGTGTCAACCCCCACAACCTGGACCTGACCATCTACAACCTGCTGATGCAGAAGGACACCCTGATCCACGACTCCATGATCAAGACGAATGTCGACGGGCTGCACGTGCTGCCGGCGAACATCGACTTGTCCGCTGCCGAGATCCAGCTGGTCACCGAAGTGGCCCGGGAGATGACGCTGAAGCGGGTCCTGCATCCGGCGATGCAGGACTACGACTACGTGCTGATCGACTGCCAGCCGTCGCTGGGTCTGCTCACGGTCAACGCCTTGACGGCGGCGCATGGCGTGATCGTGCCCCTGGAGTGCGAGTTCTTCAGCCTGCGGGGCGTGGCCCTGCTGCTGGACACCATCGACAAGGTGCGGGAGCGGCTTAACTTCGACCTGCAACTCGAAGGCATCCTGGCCACCATGTACGACAGCCGGACCACCCACTCCCGGCAGGTGCTGCAGCGGGTGGTGGAGGCGTTCGGGGACCGGGTGTACCAGACCGTGATCACTCGCACCGTGCGCTTCCCCGAGACCACCGTCGCGGGCGAGCCGATCACCACCTGGGCGCCGGCGTCGTCGGGCGCGCGGGCCTACCGCCAGTTGGCCCGCGAGGTGATCGCGGCGACCGACGCCAGGTAGGGCCGCCCGGAAGTGCTCTACGCCATCGTTCAACCCATCGCGTTTCTCGGCTTGCTCGCGGCCTTCCTGTTGGGTCTCGCGGTGCGGGCGGCGGTGCAGATTCCGCTCGCCCAGCGGCTGCTGCGGTACCGCGTCGGCTCGTTGCTGCCCACTCCGCGGCGGGACGTCGACCCGTTCGGCGCGGTTGCGGCGGCGTTGGGCGGCACCGGATGGGGGAAGGAGGCGCCGACACCGGAGACCTCCTGGCGCCGGTCGCAGGCGGGGCGCCGTGCCGTGGTGTTCGCCGCCGGGCCGGCGGCGGTGATCCTGCTCGGGTGCGCGCTGCTCGCCGGGTATCGATACGCCTTCCCGTACGGTCTGCTGCTTGCCGGTCGCTACCCGTCCGACGTGTTGCATGGCATCAGCGGGCCCGCCGCCGAGCAGCTGCTGGTCTCCGTCGGGGTGGGGCTGATTTGCTTCGGGGTCGTGGCTTTTGTGCCGCTGCCGCCGTTGGATGGCTGGGGGCTGCTGTGGCTGGCGATCAAGAATCCCAGCGAAGGCGCCCAGAAGGTGCGGTACTGGTTAGCCGAGCGAAACATCGGAGTGCTGTTGCTGCTGGTCTTCCTGATCTTCCCATTGACGCCGAGCGGTCCGTTGCTGCTGATGGTGCTGGATCTGGTGGCGACCCCGCTGATGCGGTTGGTCTCATGAGCGGGGCCGGCATGACTGGCGAGGCCCTGGCAGGCGAGGCCGCGCCTGCGACCGCCTCGGGCTACCGTCGGGGGGTGCCCGCAGCGAGGGATCAACGGCAATCGCCTCAGCCGCCGGATCAGGACCCGGAACCGACTGGTTTCCAGGTCCAGCTGGCGAACTTCACCGGCCCGTTCGACCTGTTGCTGCAGCTGATCAGCAAGCACAAGTTGGACGTGACCGAGGTGTCGCTGTCGAAGGTGACGGACGAGTTCATCTCGTACATCAAAGGCATGGGTGACGCCTGGGACCTCGACGAGGCGAGCGAGTTCCTGCTGGTGGCGTCCACTCTGCTGGATCTGAAGGCGGCGCGGCTGCTGCCAGCGGCCGAGGTGGAGGACGAGGCGGACCTGGCCCTGTTGGAGGCGCGCGACCTGCTGTTCGCGCGGCTGCTGCAGTACCAGGCGTTCAAGGAGGCGGCGGCGCATCTGGCCGGCCTGGAGCGCGCCGGCGCTCGCCGCTACCCGCGGGCTGTGCGCCTGGAGCCGCGGTACGCCGAGGCGTTGCCCGAAGTGTTGTTGGGGATCGGCCCGCAGCGGCTGGCGGAGCTCGCGGTCAAGGCGATGACGCCGCCGCAGCCGAAGGTGCTCTCCATCGCTCACGTGCACATGGTGCGGGTGAGCGTGCGGGAGCATGCGGCGGTGCTGCGGGACAGGCTGCTCCGGGCCGGCGTGGCGAGTTTTCGAGCGCTGACTGCCGACTGCGGCTCGACGCTCGAGGTGGTGGCTCGGTTCCTGGCGTTGCTGGAGCTGTACCGGGAGGGCGTGGTCGGGTTCGACCAGGCGCAGCCGCTGGGTGACCTCACCGTACGATGGACCGGCGCGCGAGATTGGTCAGCGTCGTTCGAGGTGGATGAGTACGCCGGCGCCCCAGCAGAAGGCGTTGCCGAATCCCGCAGCCCGGCCCCGGCCGAGACCGAGCCGGACCAGCCTGAGCCGACCGAGACTGGGTCGGCCGGCGCTGCGGCGGGGGGCGTCACCCCTCAACCCACGGACCATGGCGCCGAGCCTGGGACGCCGCCATCCGATGGGGCTGAGACTCCGCAGCCGAGAGGGGAGCAGACGTGACGGCCGACGAGCAGCGTCCCGACCCCGCCCGGTCGGAGCCTGACGCCGCCGCGGTTCCAGCAGAGGTCGCTGACCCCGCGGCCGATGATGTGAATCAGGTGCCAGAGCCCGCCGCGGCCGATGCGCCCGATGCGGCGTCAGAGCCTGCGGCGCCGGTCGCGGATCAGCTGCGCCCCGCCGTGGAGGCGATCCTCCTGGTGGTGGACGAGCCGGTTCCCGAGGTGCAGCTCGCCCAGATCCTGGAGCAGCCCACCGAGCAGGTGGCCACGGCCCTGAGTGAGCTGTCCGAGGAGTACACCAAGCAGGGTCGGGGATTCGATCTGAGGCGCGCAGCGGGGGGCTGGCGGCTGTACACCCGGCCGGCGTTCGCCCCGTACGTGGAGCGGTTCGTGCTCGACGGTCAGCAGACCCGGCTCACCCAGGCCGCGCTGGAGACGCTGGCCGTGGTGGCGTACAAGCAGCCGGTGACCCGGTCCCGGATTTCGGCGATCAGAGGGGTCAACTGCGATGGTGTGGTGCGCACCCTGCTCACCCGAGGGCTGATCGAGGAGTGCGGGGTGGAGCCAGACAACGGGGCTCACCTGTACCGCACCTCGAATCTGTTCTGCGAGAAACTCGGCATCGACAGCGTCGCGGAACTGCCGCCGCTGGCGCCGTTCCTTCCTGACGACGTGGACACCCTTTCCGATGGCGCGGAGCGGAGCTGACCGTGGCTGAGACCGTCACGCCGCCGCAGCGGCTGCAGAAGGTGCTCGCATCCGCGGGCGTGGGCTCACGCCGGGTCTGCGAGGAGTTGATCGCGGAGGGTCGGGTCACCGTGGACGGGCAACCCGCCGAACTCGGCCTGAAAGTCGATGCCCGCACCGCGGCGATCCACGTCGACGGCGCCAGGGTGGTGACCGACGACCGAATCGTGCACCTGGCGGTGAACAAGCCGGTGGGCGTGTTGTCCGCGATGTCGGACGACCGGGGCCGCAAAACCCTCGCCGACCTGCTGCCCGATCTCGGGCCACGGCTGTTTCACATCGGACGCCTGGACGCTGACAGCGAGGGCTTGCTGCTGGTCAGCAATGACGGCGAGCTGGCGCACCGGTTGACCCACCCCTCGTACGGGGTGCCCAAAACGTACCGTTGTGAAGTTTCCGGGTCACCGACCAAAGCCGCTCGACGACGGCTGCTCGCCGGAGTTGACCTGAAGGACGGCGCCGCGGCGGCCGATCAGATGCGAGTGGTCTCCTCACTGGGCGACAGGGCTCTGATCGAGCTCGTGATCCACGAGGGGCGCAACCGGATCGTGCGACGGCTGCTCGACGAGGTGGGGCATCCGGTGCTCCGGCTGATCCGTACCCAGATAGGTCCGATCCGTCTGAATGAATTACGCCCGGGCAGGACTCGCCATCTGAGCCTGAGTGAGGTGGGCCAGCTTTACCAGGCGGTCGGACTGTAGCGGCGTGGCGCCCGCTGCGGCGACGCGGGATGCCCCAGGCATGATGGTGTGGCGCCGCGCGGGTGTGGCGCGGTTGGTGTGAGTCAAGTCAGACGGCCGGGGAGGCAAGCGTGGAGAGCGGGCAGGCGCCGTTTCGAGGTGTGGTCGCGGTGGACGGGCCGTCCGGCTCTGGCAAGTCGACGGTGTCCCGCAGGCTGGCAGGGCAACTCGGTGCACGCTACCTCGACACCGGTGCCATGTATCGCGCGTTGACCTGGGCGGTGCTGCAGGCGAGTGTCGACCCTCACGACGCTGACGCGGTGCTCAAGGTGATGTCAGACACCCGCGTCGAGGTGGTCGCGGACCCCGAGTCCCCAGGCATCGCCGTGAACGGTGTCGCGGTGGACGGGCCGATCCGCAGCCTTGAGGTGACCGGCGCTGTGTCGACGGTGGCGGCTGTCAGCGGGGTGCGCAGCGCGTTGGTCGCCGAGCAGCGGCGGATCATCGGAGGCCCGGACCGGCCCTCCGGGATCGTGGTCGAAGGCCGCGACATCGGCGCGGTGGTGGCGCCTGGCGCGCAGCTGAAGGTGTATCTCACCGCGTCCGAAGGTGAACGGGCGCGTCGCCGCAGCGCCGAACACGCCGCGGATTTGCAGGCGACGGCAGCCGATCTGGCGCGCCGGGACAAGGTCGACTCCACCCGGGCGGTGAGTCCGTTGCATCAGGCGTCGGACGCGGTTGTCCTGGACACCACGGAGCTGGGGATCGACGCGGTCGTGGCGCAGCTGCGCCGGCTATTGCGGGAGCGCGGGGAATGAGCTCACCGGACCTGGACGGTCACGTGACCGACGCCGTGACCGGCGAATCCGGCGTGTCGCATCCGTCGGATCCAGGCGCCGATCTGGCGCCCGGCCCGGTTCCGGTGGTCGCTGTGGTGGGCAGGCCCAACGTGGGCAAGTCGACCCTGGTGAATCGGATCATCGGCCGCCGGCAGGCAGTGGTGGAAGACGTGCCCGGCGTGACCCGGGACCGGGTCGCGTACGACGCGATCTGGGCGGGCCGGCAGTTCACGGTGATCGACACCGGCGGCTGGCTGCCGGACGCGAAGGGGAGAGCAGCCTCCATCGCGGCGCAGGCCGAGGTCGCGATGCAAGCCGCTGACGTGGTGGTGCTGGTGGTTGACGCCGTGGTCGGCGCGACCGACGCTGACCAGGCAGCGGTGCGCGTGCTGCACCGAGGTGGCAAGCGGACGCTGTTGGTCGCCAACAAGATAGACAGCGACCGTCAGGAGTCGGACGCGGCAGCGCTGTGGTCGCTTGGGCTGGGCCAGCCGTACTCGGTGTCGGCGTTGCACGGTCGGGGCTCCGGAGACCTGCTCGACGCGATCCTGAGGAAGTTGCCGAAGCCGAGCGCGGTCTCGGAGGCCCCGGCCGGCCCCCGGCGGGTGGCGCTGGTGGGGCGACCCAACGTGGGCAAGTCGAGTTTGCTGAACAAGCTCGTCCGGGACGATCGGGCCGTGGTGGACTCGGTGGCGGGAACCACCGTTGACCCGGTGGACAGCCTGGTGGATCTGGACGGGGAGGTCTGGCGGTTCGTGGACACCGCTGGGCTGCGCAAGCGAGTCAGCGCCGCCAGCGGCACCGAGTACTACGCCAGCCTGCGCACCAACGCCGCGATCGAGGCCGCAGAGGTTGCGGTGGTGCTGCTGGACGCCAGCGAGCCGATCTCGGAGCAGGATCAACGGATCATCACGATGGTGATCGAGTCTGGCCGGGCGTTGGTGGTGGTGTTCAACAAGTGGGATCTGGTCGACGAGGATCGGCGGCTGCTTTTGCAGCGCGAGGTGGAGCGGGAGCTGCGCCGGGTGCCGTGGGCGCTGCGGATGAACCTGTCCGCCCTCACCGGCCGCGCGGTCGCCAAGCTCGCCCCACAGTTGCGCGCCGCGCTGCAGAGCTGGGAGCTGCGGGTGTCCACCGGCCAACTCAACCAGTGGCTGGCGGCGCTGGCCGCGGCTCACCCGCACCCGGTGCGACGTGGCCGTGCCCCCCGGATCCTGTTCGCCACTCAGGCCGGTGTGTGCCCGCCGCGCTTTGTGCTATTCACGACCGGCCAGCTGGACGCCGGGTACGTGCGGTTCGTGGAACGCAAGCTGCGTGAGGAGTTCGGCTTCGAAGGCAGCCCGGTGCAGGTGTCGGTGAAACCCCGCCGCAAGCAGCGGGGCAGCCGCCGCTGACATTCCCCGGGAACGGCGCCAGCATTCGGTTGCGCGGCGCCTATCGGGGCCAGAAGTTTCTGGCTTCTGCGTTCACCTCGGGTTGGTTAATCTTTCTAATTTTGGCCTAGCTTCCTAGGATTCCTGGGTGCCATAACGCGCGGCACATCGGTGCCATAACGCGCGGCACATCCTCGACCGGCCCACCCTTTCGACCTCTACAAGTGGTGTACGTGGCGCCTGAATTCGAGTGCTTCCCCAGCGTTGACACCCCCTTGGGGGATACCTACCATCGAAAAGGTCCGCATAGCGACCAAAAGTCCGCATTGCGTACAGCGGACAAGATCCCGCGAAACAGCTGGCCCCATCACTCGCAGAGGCGAAGGGATAGCTATGAAGCGTGTGGGAATACGCGCAGCAGCGGCGGTCGCGGCGTTGTCAGTACTCGGGGGCTGCAACGGAAGCCTGACAGCAGACCCCGCCGCCTACCCGGAAAAAGACATCACCTTCTACGTGCCGTACGCGCCAGGCGGCTCGACAGACCCGATTTCGCGGCAATTCACCAAGCAACTCGAGAAACTTCTGGACGCCAACGTCACTGTGGAAAACCGGGACGGGGCGTCAGCGACCATCGGCACCAGTGCGGTCGTGGAGGCGAACCCCGACGGTTACACCATCGGGCTGTCCTCCAACAGCGCGTTGTCGTACCAGCCGCTGGTCAACTCGAACCTGCCGTACAAATCTCCTCAGGACTACCAGCCGCTGATCAAACTCGCGGATCTGCCGACGGTCCTCGCGGTGCCAGCCGACGCTCCCTGGAAGACCTTCGAGGACTTCATGAAGGCGGCGAAGGCCAACCCCGGCAAGCACCGGATCTCCACCTCCGGCGCACTGACCGCGCCCGACCTGAGCGTCAAAGAGCTGAGCCGCACCTCCGGGGTGAATCTCAAGACGGTCCCGTTCACGGGAGGCGGAGGCGAGGCGCTCACCGCGCTGCTCGGAGGAAAGGTCGAGGCCACCGCCGGCTACGCGGCCACCCTGCGGCCTCAGGTCGAATCGGGTGACCTGCGCGTCCTCGCGGCTTTCCACGAGGGAACGTACGAGGCGTTTCCGGAGGCGCAGTCGATCCCCGAAGCCGGCTACGACGTGACGTTGCCGGCCGCGTACTACGTGATCGCGCCGAACGACATGCCGGGCAAGGTGCTTGAAAAGCTCACCAGCGCCGCTAA
>JBOGDL010000027.1:0-4874 GCA_050701815.1 Micromonosporaceae bacterium
GACGAGTCTCCGCGCCAACGCGACCCTCAGAAGGTCGAGTTCCGCGACTTCTTAAGCGTTCGGGCGCTTGCCGTGATTGGCGGCGTTCTTCTTGCGGGCGCGCCGCTTGCGTGCCTTCTTAGCCATAATGACTCCTCGTGATCACGCGGGCGCGATAGGTGATACACCAGCGTTGCCCGCGCTCGCGATCGTAGGCGATACGGTGACTGCGCTGGACAGCGAGGTCCGAGCCCGCGGTGAGAGAACCGCCGCGGAGACACCGCGCAAGCGCAGGGAGGTCGGCGATGGCCGAGGAGATCCGGGCCGAGATGGTGGCCAACGTGTGGAAAATCGTGGTGGCCGCCGGCGACTCGATCGACGATGGGGACACTTTGGTGATCCTGGAGTCGATGAAGATGGAGATCCCGGTGCTGGCTGAGTCCGCCGGCGTGGTCAAGGAGTTGGCGGTGCACGAGGGCGACGTGGTGCAAGAGGGTGACCTGATCGCGGTGATCGAGTGACCGTGACCAGCGGCTGGGCTCCGGGCGTGGCACGCTTCACTGGTGTCCACTTTGCGCGAGCTGGTCGAGGAGCACGCCGACCTAGATCCTGAATGCATCGAGCACCTGCACCGACTTGCGGGTGACTGGCAGCTGCTCTCTGACCTCTCCTTCGCCGATCTCCTGTTGTGGGTGCGGACCAGCCCGCCGGAGCCAGATCAAGGCCCCGAGCAGGCTGAGTACATCTGCGTGGCGCAGTGCCGTCCAAGCACGGCGCCCACCGCGTACCACGACGATCAGGTGGGTCGGGTGTTGAGCGGCCCGCAGGTGGCGCATCTGGAGGCGGCCCGGCGGGAGCGCCGGATCTGGCGAGAGGGAGACCCCGTCTGGTACGGCGACACCCCGGCGCGTCACGAGGCGATCCCGGTGCGTCCGCTGGCCAGCGACACCGTGATCGCGATGCTCGGTCGAGACACCAACCTGTCAGCCGCGCGTAGCCCCAGCCAGCTCGAGCTGAGCTACCTGACCACCGCGGACGACCTGGCCCAGATGGTCACCCACGGCACCTTCCCACCGCCACGTCACGCCGGGGAGACCACCTCGGCGCCCCGGGTCGGTGACGGGTTCTTCCGGCTTGATGGCGACGGCAAGGTGGTGTACGCGAGTCCGAACGCGCAGTCCGCGTACCGCCGGCTGGGTTTTCACGGCAGCTTGGTGGGTGAGGATCTCGCGGCGCTCACCGGGCGGATGGCTGACGACCCGCTGGAAGGGGCGGAAGTGGGAGGCCGGATCCTGGCCGCGTTGTGCGGTCAGTCACCGCCTCGCATGGAGGTGGAGGCGCGGGGGGCCACTGTGCTGACCCGGGCGCTGCCGTTGCTGCCGGACGGGGAGCCCAACGGGGGCCTGGTGCTGGTCCGCGACGTCACCGAGGTGCGACGCCGAGATCGCGCCCTGGTGACCAAGGACGCCACCATCCGGGAAATCCACCACCGGGTGAAGAACAACCTGCAGACGGTGGCGGCGCTGCTGCGGTTGCAAGCCCGTCGGGTGGGGGTTCCGCAAGCCCGCGAGGCGCTGGAAGAGTCGGTACGCCGGGTCGCCTCGATCGCGCTGGTGCACGAGACGCTGTCGTTCTCGTCCGACGAGGCGGTGGAGTTCGACACCATCGTCGACCGGGTGGCCTCGATGGCGGGGGAGGTGGCGACCGCCGAGACGGAGGTCACCCTGCGCCGCGAAGGCACCTTCGGGGTGCTGCCGGCCGAGGTGGCGACCCCGTTGGTGATGGTGCTCAACGAGCTGCTGCAGAACGCTGTTGAGCACGCGTACGGCGCCGGCGAGAAGGGTGAGGTGGTGCTGGCGGCGCACCGGTGGCGCCGGCAGCTGCACGTGACCGTGGCAGACGCCGGGAAGGGCCTGCCGGAGGACTTCGACGTGGAAGGCAGCCAACGGCTCGGGCTGCAGATCGTGCGCACCCTGATAACGGGTGAGCTGCGCGGGACCATCGAGCTGCGGCACCGGGTGGGAGGCGGCACCGAGGCCGTCCTGGCGATCCCGCTGACCCCGCAAGCGCGAGCCGCCCGCCGCCCCGGCTGAGCAGTTGCGCCGGCAGTCCCGACTGCTGGGAGCTTGAGAGACTGGTCACGAACCGGTGGTCGAGCCCGGTGACCTCGTGAGAAGCTGTTCCGCATGAGTGCAGCTGTGCAGCGCCGACTTGTGGCACGTCGCCACGTCGACCACTGCCGCGTGCGCAGCGCCATGTGTCGCCCGGTCGCCTAGAGCCACCCGAATTCTGTTCGGGCGCGTGAGAGCGCCGGGTTCCCATTTCCGATGTCAGCGTTGACAGCTGCTCTTGCGCGTCCGTGTTTGTGCCGGATCACTCCAGCCAATCAGGGTCTTGAAAGGACGCGCCATGGCGGTTACCGCCCCATCGCGACACCGAGGTTCGCATCATAAGGGTCTGGGCCAGTGGGCCCTGGGCCACCGTGAGCCGCTGAACAAGAACGAACAAGTCAAGAAAGACGACGACGCGCTCAATGTGCGGGCGCGGATCGAGAACATCTACGCGCACCGTGGATTCGACTCCATCGACCCAGCCGACCTGCGAGGACGTTTTCGCTGGTGGGGGCTCTACACGCAACGCAAGCCCGGGATCGACGGGGGCAAGACCGCGGTGCTGGAGCCCGAAGAGCTGGACGACAAGTACTTCATGCTCCGGGTACGTGTCGACGGCGGCCAGCTTGATCTCGCTCAGCTACGAGCGATCGGCGAGGTTTCGCAGCAGTACGCCAGAGACTCCGCCGACCTGACCGACCGGCAGAACATCCAGCTGCACTGGATCCGGATCGAAGACGTCCCAGCGATCTGGAAGAAGCTGGAAGATGTCGGGCTCACCACCCAGGAGGCATGCGGGGACTGCCCCCGGGTGATCCTGGGCAGCCCGGTGGCGGGAGTCTCGGCGGAGGAACAGGTCGACGCCACCCCGGCGATCCGCGAGATCGAGCGGGACTACATCGGCAGCAAGGACTTCTCCAACCTGCCGCGGAAGTACAAGACCTCGATCGGGTGGCTGCCGGACCTGCCGTACCAGGCCAACGACATCGCCTTTGTGGGCGCCGTGCACCCCGAGCACGGCCCCGGATTCGACGTGTGGGTCGGCGGCGGCCTCTCCACCAACCCGATGCTGGCCGAGCGGCTCGGAGTGTGGGTGCCGCTGGACCAGGTGCCCGAGATGTGGTGGGGCGTCACCAGCGTGTTCCGGGACTACGGCTACCGCCGGATGCGCAACCGGGCGCGACTGAAGTTCCTGGTCGCGGACTGGGGAGTCGAGAAGTTCCGGCAGGTGCTGGAGCAGGAGTACCTGAAGCGTCCCCTGATCGACGGGCCGGCGCCGGATGAGCCCCCGCAGACGATCGACCACATCGGGGTCCATCCGCAGCGCGACGGGCTCCGCTACGTCGGTGTCACCCCCATGGTCGGCCGGGTGTCCGGTGCCCTGTTGAACCAGATCGCGGACGTGATCGAGGCGCACGGCAGCCATCGGGTGCGCACCACCCCGTACCAGAAACTGTTGGTTTTGGACGTCGAGCCGAAGCAGACCGCGAGCTTGATCGCGGCGCTGCGGGAAATTGGCCTGGAAGCCGAGCCGTCCGAGTACCGCCGCGGCACCATGGCCTGCACCGGCATCGAGTACTGCAAGCTGGCCATCGTCGAGACCAAGGCGCTGGCCGCTGATCTGGTGACTGAGATGGAACAGCGGGTGCCGGAGCTGGACGTGCCGCTGTCCATCAACGTCAACGGATGCCCCAACGCCTGCGCCCGCACCCAGGTCGCCGACATCGGTCTGAAGGGCCAGCTGGTGATGGACTCAGCCGGCAACCAGGTCGAAGGCTTTCAGGTGCACCTGGGCGGAGGGCTCGGGTTGGGCGCCGGGTTCGGTCGCAAGTTGCGCGGCTTGAAGACCACGGCCGAAGCGCTGCCGGACTACGTGGAGCGGGTGCTGCGCGGCTATCTGAAGCAGCGGGAGCCAGGAGAGGCGTTCGCCGACTGGGTCGCCCGAGCCGATGAGGCGGACCTGCGGTGACCCCGGCGAGAACCCGCCGTCAAGAGCGGGAGGCCACCCGATGAGCGGCAGGGTTGTGCCTTTCTACTGCCCGTACTGCGGCGACGAGGACTTGCGGCCACACGTGTCAGAAGCCGCAGCGCACGGCGCCTGGGAGTGCCGCAGCTGTGTCCGAGTTTTCACTGTCAAGTTCGTCGGACTGCTCGCTGGCCAGCGCCCCGGCAGTGGGCACGCCAGCGGCGGCAGCGACCCCGGCAGCGGCGAGGGCGGCGGCCCGGGCGGACGCCCCCAGAGCAAGGACCAGGAGGAAACGCGATGACCCGAGCGATTGGGCGCCGACGGTCGGCGTTGGAGCTACGCGACCTGGCCGCAGCAGCCAACCCCCGGCTGGAGCGGGCGTCCGCGGCGCAGGTCGTCGAGTGGGCGCTGGAGACGTTTGGCGAGCGTTTCTGCGTCACTTCGTCCTTCGCGGACGCGGTGCTGGTGCACCTGGTTTCCCGGGTGGCGCCCGGGGTCGACGTGGTCTTCCTCGACACCGGCCTGCACTTCAACGAGACGCTGCGCGTCCGTGACATCGTCTCGGCGACCCTGCCCGTGAACGTGCGATCGATCCGGCCCGACCAGACCGTGGGTCAGCAGGACGGGGAGCACGGGCCACGTTTGTTTGACCGCTCGCCTGACACCTGCTGTGGCCTGCGCAAGGTCGAGCCGCTGGAGCGGGGGTTGGCGCCGTACGACGCGTGGGCGGCCGGGCTGCGACGGGACGAGTCGCCCAGCCGCGCCGACACCCCGGTGGTGGCGTTCGACGCGGGTCGGCGCAAGGTGAAGGTGGCGCC
>JBOGDL010000028.1:0-32293 GCA_050701815.1 Micromonosporaceae bacterium
CCGGAAAACGGTTGGCGCCCGGCTCCTCGCCGCCCCCGGAGACCCCTAGACGCTCTCCCCCCGAGCGCCCCGCTGGGTCCGGCGCCAGGCCGCTGTCACAGCCACTTCGCGTGCTGGTCTGGTCTCGCCATTTGGGCGCCGCGCACATCGGGCCCGGGCAAGAGCTTCGTGTAACAAATCCATCGCCTTGCTCCTTGGTCGTTGGACTCGCGTCATCTGACGGGTCACGTACAGGTGGTTGCTCGTACGCATTGCTAACGGCGCCGACATGGCGTGAGAAGCGTTCATGCCGCATCCTCCGATCGCCCAGTCAGCTCCTGGGCCCGCGCCCGAGCCTGAGCCCGAGCCAGAGCCTCCGCAGCGCCTGCGTCCTTCCGGGGCCGGCCGCGCGGCCGCTTGCGCGGCACCACGGCTCCCCGCTCGAAGATCTCGCCGCCCCAGACACCCCACGGCTCACGCCGCTCGAGTGCGCTGGCCAGGCACTCGGCCTGCAGCGGGCAGTCAGAGCAGAGGGTCTTCGCGACCTCGAGCTCCGCCGGCGCCTCGGCAAACCAGAGATCGGGGTTGAACTGTCGACACGGCAGCTTCAAACCCTCCTCGACGGCCCCCTCGAACGGGGCTAGTGCCAGGCTCATCGCCCGGTCACCTCGCTTCCTTCTCCGTCATGGCTTGGGATCTCCAGCCATGATCAACTTCGGGCAACAATTAAGGCCGCGGATCCCGGTTACGGGTTCCGCGGCCTCGAGGTGAGCCGGTCGGCCTGACGGCCGATCTAATTCGGTCTCCCTCGAGGCGGTACCCCGCCAACACCGGTCGTGCGGTAGACCGGCGCGGCGCTGATCTGCTTGCTTGCGGTGCGCTGTGCGATGACTGCCTGCAGGACGGCGGAGCGGTAGACCCGGTCCGCGTGCCCGGCATCAGTCGCCGGAGCTCCGGCATTGGACGGTCGAACGTCTGAACGCGCAGAGGTGGTGGACACACCACACCCGCCGCCGACAGCTCGCCGGTCAAAGGCCACTTCGACACCCAGGAGGTTGACGACCGCACCGTCGCCGAGGCCGAGCCAACCGCCCAGCAGCGGCTGGGCCGGCTGCTCAGAGCCAGCGAGGTCAGGACGCACCCGGTGAGTCGAATTCACGTGACGCGCGCACCCAGCAAGAGTGGCCAGCGCAGGCGGCATCGATGGACGCTCTCCGTAGATCAAAGTCACCACCGGGCTCACCTCCTGCCTTCTCTCATTGGACATCCCGTCAGACAGCGAACAGCCGACAGCGTTCGCGCGTGTGATCGCAGGCTATGCGGTCCGGCCGTAGGTCGGCAATCGAATTTCCGGAGTCGTTATCTCGAGGTCGCCTAAGTTTCCTGCGGCCCTTGCGTGAACCGGACTTTCACGTTGGTATCGCCACATCTTCCGGGCTCGCGCCGCCGATCAACGCGAGCACTGGCTCCGCGTACAACACCAGTTTGTGGGGGCCGATGCCCCGGATTTCGACCAGCTCCTCGGTGCTGGACGGGCGCCGCTCGGCCAGCGCGGTCAGCGTGGCGTCGGTGAAGACCGTGTACGCCGGGGTCTGACGCGCTTGCGCCACCCGTATCCGCCAGTCCAGCAACCGCTCGAAAAGCTCTTCGTCCAGATTGGACGGGCAACCCTGGCACCGACCCAGCTTGCGCTCCGCGCCAGCCAGCAAGGTGGCGCCGCACACCCGACACTGGGTGATAACGGCGCCGCGCCGCTTGCGACTGCGCGGAGTCGGGGTCTGCTGCCCGTCCTGCTCTGCGTGGACCTCGCGTGGCAGGAACCGGGACGGTCGTCGCGCCCGCCCACCGGGGGACCGCGCCGCTGCCCAGCTCAGCCACAGCAACTCGCGCGCCCGCGTGATGCCCACGTACAGCAGTCGCCGCTCTTCCTCCACCTGTTCGGGCGTTCGGGCATGTGAGATGGGCATCACGCCGTCCGTCAAACCGACCAGGAACACCGCATCCCACTCCAGACCCTTGGCCGCGTGCAGCGAGGCCAGCGTCACACCCTCCACGGTCGGCGCGTGCTGGGCGGCGGCGCGACGGCTCAACTCCTCGTGAAACTCCGCCAGACCCGGCGGCGCCGGCGCATCCTCGGCAGCGGATTCCTCAGGTTGCGGGATCGGCTGCGGTGGGGTCGCGCTCCACTCCTCCGCCAGGCGCAGCAACGCGGCGCCCGACTCCCACCGCTCCCTCGCCGCGCCACCCGGGGGCGGCTCAGAGGTCCATCCGATCGCTGACAGCGCATCACGCACCCCGTCAGACAATGAGGACTCCAATTGCGGCCCCCGAGCGGCGGAACGGATCGCCGCCATCGCTTGGCGCACCTCGGGACGCTCGAAGAAGCGCTGCCCGCCACGAAGCACGTACGGCACTCCGGCTTCGGCCAGCGCCTGCTCGTACGTCTCGGACTGGGCGTTGGTGCGGAACAAGATCGCCATCTCGCTGGCGGGCGCGCCGGAGTCGATCAACTCAGCGCACCGCGCTGCGGCCGCGGCTGCCTCTGCCGGCTCGTCATCGTACGACCGGATCTGCGGCTCCGGCCCGGGCGGACGCTGCCCGGTCAGGGTCAGCCGCAGCTTGGCGTGGTCGCCCCGAGCGTTGCGGATCACCGAGTTGGCCAGGCCCACCACCTGCGGTGTGGAGCGGTAATCCCGGGTCAGCCGGACCAGCACACAATCCTCATGCCGGCGCGGGAAACCCACCAGGTAGTCGGCGCTGGCGCCGGCGAACGAGTAGATCGTCTGGCTGGCGTCGCCCACCACGGTCAGGTCGTCCCGATCCCCCAGCCACGCCTCCAGCAGCCGCTGTTGCAGCGGGTTCACATCCTGGTACTCGTCGACCACAAAGTGTCGGTACTGGGCCCGGACCTGCGCCGCCACGTCGGGGTGCTCCTCGACCGCCCACACCGCTGCCCGTAGCAGATCCTCGAAATCCATCCACCCGGACGAGCGTTTAGCTTGCTCGTACTCGGTGAAGATCTTCGCCACGACCTCAGCCGGAAACGGCGGCTCGCGATTGGCCTTGGCAGCTGCCGCCGGGTAGTCCGGCGGCCCCGCCAGGCTGGCCTTGGCCCACTCGATCTCCGCGGCTACGTCGCGCACCTGAGTTCGGTCAGCGGAGACGCCCGCACGGGAAGCTGCGACCGCGACCAGCCGCGCCTTGCTGTCCAGCAGCTCCGGCAGCGGCCTTCCGCCGAGCAACCGCGGGGCGAAATAGCGCAACTGGCGCAGCGCCGCCACGTGGAAAGTACGCGCCGACACACCGCTCACGCCGAGCTTGCGAAGCCGGTCTCGCATCTCACCGGCGGCTCTGGAAGTGAACGTGACCGCGAGCACATGTTGCGCGACGAGCTGCCCCGAGCTCACCCGGTGCGCGACCCGGCGGGTGATCGCACGCGTCTTGCCGGTTCCGGCGCCAGCCAGAATGCACACCGGCCCGGGCGGCGCCGTCACCGCTTGCAGTTGCTCAGGATCGAGCCCGTGCAGGACGTCGATTGCGTCACTCGCCACAGCTGGGCATCCTCCCAGTCGGGTACGACGTTCACCCCAATAGCGTGCCGAGGGCTGGCTGAACTGCCGCAACCCCGCCAGATGCCCCCGGCAACCACCCTGTCCCCCCGAACATTTCGCCTGATCCCCTAGGAGGAAATTCGATGGCGCTGACGATGTACTCCACACCGTGGTGCGGTTACTGCCGCCGACTCAAATCACAGATGGAGCGGGAGAACATCGAGTTCACGGTAGTCGACATCGAGCAAGACACTGCAGCCGCCGAGTACGTGATGAGCGTCAACGGCGGCAACCAGACCGTTCCCACGGTGCGGTTCGAAGACGGCGCCGTGATGACAAACCCGACCATTGTGCAGGTCAAGCAGCAGCTCGGTCGGGCAGCCTGAGACAGCGCGATGGGGCGCGGACCGTACGGTCCGCGCCCCATCGTCTGGCTGTGCGATCACGCTGCTCACGTGATCACGGGCTTGCTAGCCCTCGGCGGAGTCGTCGCCGTCAGACGTGCCGTCATCCTTGCGTCGCAGGGCACGCATCGCGACACCTGCGCCCACCAGACCCATCCCGGTCAGCACCAGACCACCAAGAGCCAGACCGGTCACCGGAAGCGAGCCGCCCGGCGCCGGCTCCTCGCTGGGCTCCTCTTCCACGGGTGAGTTGCTGGGTGATGCGGTCGGCTCCTCCGTGGGCTCCTCAGTCGGCTCCTCGGTGGGAAGCGTCGGCTCCTCAGTCGGCGCAGTGGGCTCCTCGGTCGGTTCAGGCGACTCGCTCTCGCCGGCGCAGGTGTGGGACAGGTTGAAGTCCAGCGGGCCCCTCTCGGACTCGCCGGTGATCTCCGCGGAGCCCCCCGCCAGGGTCCAACCGGCTTCGGTGTAGATCACGGCGTGCTGACCCTCGGCGCCGCCCGGCTTGGGAACGATGACCCCGTCACCCGGGATCTGCTTCTCGACCTCGTTGCCGTCGGCGTCCTCGAAGGTCACGGTCAGCGAGAGGAACATCGCGTCCGAGCCCTTGGCCGGCAGCACGAAGTGCCAGCCGTCGAGCCCTTCCTTCGCGGGGGTCATGTCATCGCATTCCTGCTGGAATTCCGCGGCGACAGTGCCGACGTGCGCTTCTTTCAGCGAGATGGTGGTGTCGGCCGCGGCTGGGCCGGCGAAGAGCAGCACCGTCAAGGCTGAGGCGAGGGAGACCCCGGCAACACGCGCCACCGCGGCCGCAGGGGACGGTCGGGACCACCGACCAGATAGCGAGGTCATCCAAACTCCAAGAGAGTCATCGGAGAGTAAGGCCAGGAGCCTCTCTCCGTAACATCGACGTAGGGGTTACGCCATGTGGTGATAGCGATAGCCGTAGCTCTATCGGCTGCCCTTATCAGGGCGTTACAGTACGGCCTCGACGTGGCTTTTGTCCCGCCCCAGCCATTGACAAAGGCTTAACAATTCCGGCCGGAGTCACCAGGTTCGTCTTCGAGGAGCCAACCCGCCATCAAGTGGTACGCCACCGATGCCTGAATCGGTGGCCGGCGCCGCCACAGCTCCCGCAGCTCCGCGCGCGTGAACCAGCGCGCCTCCGCCATCTCAGCAGGGTCGAGGCGAAGCCGCTGCGACGGATCCGCCAACGCGGTGAAGGCCAGCATCAGACTTCCCGGGAAGGGCCACGGCTGGCTGGTCACGTACCGCACCTCGCGGACCACGATCCCCACCTCCTCCGCAACCTCACGGACCACTGTGGACTCCGCCGACTCCCCCGGCTCCACGAACCCGGCCAAGCAGGAAAACCGATCCGGCGCCCAGGTCGCGCCGCGGCCCAGCAACGCGCGTCCGTTCTCGCCAGGCGCCCCATCGTTGATCAGCACAATCACGGCGGGATCGGTGCGCGGAAAGATCAGCGTCTCGCCAGCTCCGGCCACACGTCGGCTCCAACCCGCCTCCTCCACCTGGGTCGGGGCGCCGGTGGCTGGGCTGAACCCGTACCGGGAATGCCATTGCGCCAACCCGGAGGCGGCGCTGAAGAGATCGGCGTCGCGTGGACTGAGCAAGGCGCCGACGCTGCGCAACGAGCTCGGCGCCGCACCTTGCATCTCGGGCAACACACCCGCCACCGCGAAGTACGGCCTGGCGTCGGCGTCCACGCCCAGGAACAACCGCTCCCCGTCTGGCGCCTCCTCGGGCGCCAACAGCACCAGGCCGGGCGGATCGTCGGTCACCAGGGCACGGCCCCGCTCGTCCACCACCATCACCCGGCTGCGGGCCCAGGCTTCGGCCAGCCACTGGGCGTCTCGCCTGCGGTGCGCGGCCCGGTCGATCGCCTGACCCACGGACGCGGGGGCGCCACCCCACCGACCAGACCCAGGCTGCTGATCAGACCCGGGCGACGCCGGGCGGCGCTGCGGATCGGACCTGGGCGACGTCGGCGAGATGCTCAATCCTCTTCCTCCTCGGGGTCGAGGTTGACCTCTTCACCCAGCACGTACGCCCGCATCGCCAACTCGTCGTCTGCGGGGGACACGTACGCGGGCAGCTGGTCGGGGCCCAGCTGCTTCACGTGCCACCAGAACTGCCGCACCGCCTCAGCTGGTGTCGCGGCGTCAATCGGCAGCTCAACTCCCACCAGCCAACTCTTCGTGGAAACGTCAACCCCCTGAGGCTCGTGCTGGGGCGGCCGTCACGCGGCCGGTCTGCTCTTTGCAAACCCATCCAAACACGTGACAACCCGCGAACCCGCCTGCGGGGCGCGCGGGGCAGAGCCCCTGGGATCGTGCGGCCGGGGTCAGCTGCCGTGGCGAGACACCTCAGCTCCTCGGTCGCCCCGGCGAGGCCGAGCATCCTTCGAGGTGGTCATCGACCATGCCGACGGCCTGCATCAACGCGTACGCCGTGGTGGGCCCGACAAATCGGAAGCCACGCCGTTTGAGATCTTTCGCGAGCGCCTGTGACTCAGGGGTGGTCGACGGCGTCTCGGCGACCGAGCCGGGACGCGAAGCCCGCTCCGGCGCGTACGACCAGAGCAGCGACGCCAGCCCGCCAGAGACCTCAAGCGCGGCTCGGGCGTTGCCCACCGCCGCTTCGATCTTGGCGCGGTTTCGCACGATCCCGGCATCGGTGAGCAGCCGGTCGACGTCCGGCGGGCCGAACCCGGCAACCCGTGCGATCTCGAATTCGGCGAACGCGGCCCGAAACGCTGGGCGTTTGCGGAGGATCGTCAGCCAGGACAGCCCCGACTGGAACGCCTCCAGGCAGAGCCGCTCAAACAGCGCGTCGTCGCCGTGCGTGGGCCTGCCCCACTCCGTGTCGTGGTACACCCGGTAGATCTCTGGGCTGACCCCCCACGGGCACCGCCACCGGCCATCCTCGCCCTGAACCAGGTCGCTCATCCGGCCCGCTTCGCGTCGCCCGGCCCCGGGCGGCGCCCAGGGTGATCGGGGACGGCCGCGGAGTTCGCGCCCGGCGCCACCGCGCCACCGCTCTCCTGGTGCCGACCAGCGCCCTCGATGCCACCGGCGCCCTCCATGCCACCGGCGCCCTCCATGTGGCTGGCGTTCTGCTCCACGTGATCGCCCTTCAGCGGAGGCTGCACTCCAGGCTTGCCGGACAGCGGATCATCGCCACCGCCCCGAGCCGCCGCCTCCCGGGCCGCGCGCAGCACATTGGCGTCATTCTCACGGCCGTCCCGCAGCGCCGTCACCTCGGCCATCAGGGCCTCGATCAACTCGTGCTTGTACCCCAGGTCGTATCCGATTCGCGCCAGCGCCGCGTCCACCTGCGCCATCCGATAACCCCGCAGCCCGGTGTCGAACTTGACGCGAGACATGTCGGCTTCGACCAGCGGACGATCCCCGGGCAGACGCCGCGCGGCGCTGTCAGGGTCCGCGGGCGCCAGACCAGGGTCGGCGCCGGACGACAACGCGACCACGCCGAACACCACGCCGCCCACGATCAAAACGGCGACCACCACAAGCAGGAATTGCCCCATCACAGGATCGTGGCATGGCCGGACCCGGTCGGTTGCCCTGGGGCGGGCCTCGGAGAGCGTCCACCCAGCGAGGTGGGTACGGTCGCTGCAGAGGCTGTGCCACGGTGCGGGACGGCAGCCGGGCCTAAGCGCCAGCGCCCCGGTGTGCCAGACCGCCGCCGCAAGGCCGCCAACCCCGATCTGCCACCCTTGGAGGCCCCGTTGCCGCAGGCGCCCGATCTCACCTCTGGGACTGCCGACCGGGGCGCCCTCCGGCTTGGCAATCGCAGCTTCGGCCCTGGCGACCTGGCTGTGATGGCGATCGTGAACCGCACCCCTGACTCTTTTTACGACCGTGGCGCGACATTTCACGAGGAAGCGGCGCTCCGGGCGGTGGCCGAACGGGTCGCCGAAGGGGCAGACATCATCGACATCGGCGGGGTCAAGGCGGGGCCAGGCCCGGACGTGGACGCGGGCGAGGAGATCCGCCGCACCGTGGGCTTCATCGCGGAGGTGCGCTCCCGGCACCCGGACGTGGTGATCTCGATCGACACCTGGCGGGCTGAGGTGGCTGAACGAGCGGTCGCCGCTGGGGCAGATCTGATCAACGACACCTGGGCCGGCGCCGACCCGGACTTGTGCCGCGTGGCCGCCGACACCGGCGCCGGGCTGGTGTGCTCACACGCCGGCGGGTTGGCGCCGCGTTACCGTCCGCACCGGGTGGCGTACGCCGACGTGGTGGCCGACGCCGTCAGCACCGTTGCCCGGCTCGCGGAGCGGGCCCATGAGCTGGGCGTACGCCCGGACGGGATCCTGGTCGACCCGACTCACGACTTCGGGAAGAACACGTACCACTCGTTGGAGCTGACGCGCCGGCTCGATGAGATGGCCGCCACCGGGTGGCCGGTGCTGGTGGCGCTCTCCAACAAGGACTTCATCGGCGAGACTCTCGACTTGCCGGTCGACCAGCGTCTTGAAGGCACTCTGGCGGCAACCTCGATCTGCGCGTGGCTGGGCGCTCGGGTGTTCCGGGCTCACCAGGTCCGCCAGACCCGCCAGGTGCTGGACATGGTCGCCTCGATCCGGGGCGACCGTCCCCCGGCGGTGGCCCGCCGCGGGCTCGCCTAGGGCTTGCCCTAGCCGCCGTAGTCGAGGCCCGCCGGCGCCGCACCGGGCCGCAGGAGCCTAGGGCTGGCGAGACTCCACACCCGCTTCGAGGGCCTCGAACGCAGCCGGCACATCGTGCGCCACGACCAGCGCCTCGAGTGCTCGCGCCGGCACGACCGCCAGGACTGGGAGCCAGGGCGCACAGAGTCACGGAACCGGGTCAGTACGCCGCGTCGGGCAAGGGTGTTGAGTCGGATCCGGGCGGTGTGGGTGATGTTGAACCCGAGCGCGGCGACGTGTTCGGTGGTGATCCACTTCTTCGGCGACATGGGTGTGGTGATGAGCGTCATCGCGTCATAGTGCATCAAGAGCGCACCCGCGAAAGCTGCCGACAATCAGCGGACAGGCCGACAGCGGGTGGTTCTACAAGAGCAGGTCGAAGAGGCGGAACGCGCGTTCCCAGTCCTCGGTCTGAGGGTTCTTCACCTTGGGGTCGATTGTCTTGAACGTCTGGGCGAGCGCCACGCTGAGTCCACCGATGATGAGGGGCAGGCGGGCCTCGGTCTCCTCGGTCATCGTGCGGTTGAGCGGCGGGTACGCGGCCAGTTGCTGCAGGATCGGCCGCAGCCCGATCTCCTCGTCCATTTTCCTGAAGCGATGGATGTTCTGCTGCAGCCCCTTGGTGATCGGAAAGTCATAGGGCTGGATGAGGTCCCGGTTGTTCGCCTCGGCCGTGACCTCTCCCATCAGGATCAGGTCGTGGAGCTTCTGGTATACGAAGTCGCTGTAGCGCTTGAGGTCGTCTTTGTCGACGTCGAGCCCGGCCGCGGTCCGGAAGAAACGCTCGAATCTCGTCACACCGAACACTGTCATGCCTTCTCCTTTGTCAGTAGCCTGTCGCGCTCCTTGTCACTTGTCAGTAGCCGGTCGCGGACCGGTCAAGCGGGCGAAGGCGTCTGCCACATGGCGCGGCCCGCGCGGGGCGCCCTGCGCCACAGGGTGACCAGCCAGCCGATCCCGATGACGGAGATGACGCCGAGGCCAGTCCACTCCAACACCGAGAACAGGCCGACCTGCTCGGGGCTCGGTTGCACCAGCCACCCGTTGGGGGTCGGCCGGTACTGCTCGCCTTCGGTCAGCAGCAGGGTCACGATGAGCGCGATGTTGTGCATCGAGTCCCACAATGCGTGCAGCCCCGACACCCCGAGGTACGCGAGGATCAGTTTGCCGTTGATCGTGAAACCGTTGTTCCTGGCCGTCGCGAACAACACGCCGCCGAGGATCGCCGTCCACAGCCCGTGCCCGACCGGCGCCAGCAGGCCGCGCAGCAGCTCCGTCTGAACCACCTGCATCAACGATAGGCCGTCGACGGTGAACAGGGCGGTGAACGCGTATCCGGCGGATTCGAACGCGGAGAAGCCGAATCCGACCGCGGCGCCGAGGATCATCCCGTCCCGCATCGTCTTGACCCGCAGGTCCCGGGTCAGCAGCACCAGGGCGCCGAGCTTGACCGCTTCCTCGATGAGCCCGACACCGCCGAATAGCCACGGCGACGGGTGCAGCAGGTACGCCTCCAGCACCGACACGGCGAGCACCCCCAGCACGCCGCCGGCGACGAACGTACGGAGCAGCAGCACCGACGTCAGCTCGCCGGTGTCGCGGCGGGCGAACGCCCAGGTCGCGAACGTGACCGGCACCAGGAAGCTGCCTAGCAGCACCACCGTGGGGATCAGGTTCGGGTTGTGCGTCAGGAACGTGACGATCACCGCGGCGATCCACAGCCCCAGTCCCACCAGGAACATGCGCCACGGCCGTGCCGGGATCGTTGTGGTGCTGAGATCCGTACTCATCTCATCCCATCCGTTCGTGGACCATGCGGACGGCCATGGCGCCTTCTCCCACGGCCGATGCCACCCGCTTCACCGATCCGCGCCGTACGTCACCGGCCGCGAAGACGCCGGGCCGACTGGTCTCGAGCATCAACGGCAGCCAGTCAGGACGGTGGTCCGGCGACTGCGCGTCCGTGCCGGTCCGGACGTACCCGCGTTCGTCGAGTGCCAACGCCTCCGCGAGCCAGCCGGTACGCGGTGCCGCCCCGATGAACACGAAAAGCGCCCGGGCCGGGATCTCGCGACGCTCACCGGTGCGGTTGTCCTCCACCACGAGCGCGTAGAGGCCCTCGCCGGTGCCGATCGGCTCCCGTACCTCCGTGTGGGTCATGACCCGTATCGCGGGATGCCGCCACACCTGGTCGACCAGGTACCGCGACATGTCCTTACCGAGGTCGCCGGACCGGACCAGCAGATGTACCTGGGGGGCGTACTGGGCCAGGAACACGGCCGCCTGGCCGGCCGAGTTGCCGCCGCCCACGATGGCGACCGGGTCACCGCGGCACAGCTGCGCCTCGGCGAGGGTGGCGGCGTAGTAGACGCTGCCGCCCGCGTACTCCGTCAGGCCCGGGACCTCCAACTGCCGGTACTTCACGCCGGTGGCGACGACGACGGTGCGGGTCGTCAGCGTCGTGCCGTTGTCCAGCCTCACCTGGTGTCGTCCGGAGTCCTCCACGAGCCCGGTCGCCTCGGCCGGTACGGCCATCTTGGCGCCGAATTTCGCCGCCTGGATCGCGGCGAGTTCGGCCAGTTCGGCGCCGGAGATCCCCGCGGGGAAACCGAGGTAGTTCTCGATCCGGGGCGAGGTTCCAGCCTGCCCGCCGGTCGCGATCGCATCGAGCACCACCGTCGACAGGCCCTCCGACGCGGCGTAGACCGCCGTGGCGAGTCCGGCGGGGCCGGCGCCGACCACGATCAGGTCGCTGCTCTCTGGCGGTGCCGCAGGTACGGGGAGGCCGACCGCGCGGGCCAGCTCGGCGTTGCTCGGGTTGCGCAGGACCTTACCGCTGCTGCAGACCACGACCGGGGTGTCCTGTGGCGTCACCCCGAGGTCGCGGAGCATGCGCTCGGCCCACCTGTCGCGCTCCAGGTCGATCCAGCGGTACGGCAGCCGGTTGCGGGCGACGAAGTCACGCAGCCGGCGGGTGTCGGGGGAGTACCGCGAGCCGATGATCCGCATCCCGGTGCCCAGCCCGATCAGGATCGACCGCCGGATCAGGCACGCCCGCAGGATCAGGTCGCCGAGCGACGGCACCTGCGTGACGAGCGTACGAAGCCTCTGCACCGGTACGGCCAGCACCTCGCCCGGCTCGCGGACCACCGCGGTCACGAACGTGGGTTGACCGGTGAACAGCCCCAGCTCGCCGAGGAACCGACCGGGACCGTGCACGCTGATCAGCCGCTCCTGGTCAGTCTGGTAGCCATCCACCACCGCGACATGACCGGCGAGCACGACGAAGAAGACCGATTCGGTGTCGCCCTCCTGGAACAGCACGTCGCCCCGCACGGTGGACCGCCGCTCGCCGTACTCGGCGAGGTCGGCGATCTGCTGCTCACTCAGTCGCGGGTACGCCCCGACGGTGTCGGGGGTCTCCGCGAGTGGCTCGGTCACAACGGCGGGCTCCGGCGGTCAGGCGTACGACTCGTGGACGTAGCACCAGCGCCAGTTCTCGCCTGGCTCGAACGACCGCACGATGGGATGTCCGACGACATGGGCATGGGCCCGGGCGTGCCGGTGCGGGGACGAGTCGCAACACCCGACGTGACCGCAGGTCAGGCACAGCCGCAGGTGCACCCACGGTGAGCCGATCCGGAGGCATTCCTCGCAGCCCCGAGGAGTGTGAGGCGCCACCGGGCGGACCATGCTCAGGTGCGGGTCGAGACCGATGGTCATGGCTGCAGGTCCTCCCCGGCTGCTCGGGTACGCGGATCCCCGGGTACGCGGAGCTGGCGCAGCGGCGCACCCCCCGGGCCGGGTGCCCCGCCGCGGATGGCGCCAGGCAATGTCAGGCGGTCTGGGCCCGCGCCGGTCGGGCGGTCCGCACGACGCGCCGGTCGGGCGGTCCGCATCCGACCGCCTGTCAGGCCGCCGGCTGCACCCGGCCGGCGCCGGCGGCACGGCCGCGACGCTGCAGCCGCCAGGCGGCGAGCATGAGCGCTCCTGCGATGATCGCGTAGATACCGATCACCTGGGCGCTCGCCACGGCTCCAATGGCCGGCTGCACCAGGATCAGGACGCCGGCGATGACGGACAGCACGCCGACGACGGCGACCATCCTGGCCACGTTCCCGGGTCGCGAACCAGATGTCGCCGACGCCGGTCACCACCGCCCACGCGCCGACCAGGATGGCGAGCACCGGTGCGGTGATGCCGGGCCACACGACGGTGATGACGGCGGTCGCGACACCCAGCAGCCCGGCGAGGGTGTATCCGATGCGTTGCCCGACGTCGCGGCCTCTGCGGAATGCGCCGATCAACAATCCGACGCCGTTGACCAGGGCGAAGACGCCGAACAGCAACGCCAACGCGAGTACGGTCACGCGCGGCCACGCTACGGCGATGACGCCGAAGATGATCGCGAGTACGCCTCGCGCGACCAGCAACCAGGTGAGCAGGCGGTTATTGTCCACGGGTCGTTCTCCTGTTTCTCGTACCGTGGGAGATGTGAGGCGGCCGGGCGCCGGGTCCGCCGATTGCGTGATCATCGAAGGCTGGCGAGCAGCTCCCGAGCCTTGTCGGCGTGCTCCGGTTCGACGAGGACCTCATACCGCTCCGCCACCAGTTGGCTGGTGGAGACGAAGTCCCGCCTACCCCCGCTCAACCAGTGCGCGACCGCGCCGAACACGGCTCCTGCGACTGCTCCCCATATGACCCCCGACAGGAGCACGACCAGGAATGACGCCGTGCTATTGGTGAAGATCGCGAAGAAGAGCCCGATCAGCAGGCCGAACCAGGCGCCTGCCGCGGCGCCCATGCCCGCGGCGCGCAGGTACGTCTGGCGGGCCAGGACATGTTCGATCAGCCGGAGGCCACCTCCCACGATCAGGGTGCCCTGTACAGGGAACCCCTCGTCGGATAGGTGGTCCACCGCCCGTTCGGCCTCCCGGTACGTGTCGTACGTTGCCACGACCACGCGATCTTGTAGGACGGAACCAGACGCTGACGACGTCATGTCTCCTCCTCCCGTCCGGCTGCCGAACACGTCCGGGCCCACGGTCGGATGACCCCGGGCGTGCCCGCGTCTCTACCGATCCTGGGTCTACGAGGATGAGATCGACTCACCCTCGCGGGGTGGGTTTCGCTCGTTCCGGGTAGGAGTTCGAAGTCGTCAGAGAAGCTGCTGCTCGCGGGCCGTGCGTACGGCTTCCCGGCGCTGGGCGACGCCGAGCTTGCGGTAGATGTTGCGGACATGGGTCTTGACGGTGTGGACCGACAGGCTCAGTTCGGCCGCGATCTCGTGGTTGGACAGCGTGCTCTGCAGGTAGCGGAGCACCGTCGCCTCCCGGCTGGTCAGCGGCTCACGGAGGGGGGTCGCCACTGCGAAGCCTCGACGACCCGCTGGTTGGTGACCTCGAGCAGCTCCATGACCACCGACCAGTGGGCGGTCCCCGAGTCGAGATGGTGCAGCAAGAGCTTCCTCACCGCCGGACCGGCCCGCACGAACACCCGCCGACACCCCTCTAGCAGGTCCTCCAGCAACCGTTCCGCGCGCGGAGCGTCGCGCCAGCTCCACGCCGACCTTGTGGGCCAAGTCGAGGTGTCTGGCGTCGATCGTCTGCGACGAGGCGCAGAACACGCCGATCGCAGCCACCTCAGCTCTCCACCGGCGGTTGGCCGGCGGCACGCTCCACCTCGCGCGGCGCCTGCCGGTCAGCCTCTGCCTGTTGGATGTGCCGCACCGCCTCGTCCACGTCGTCGGTGACGCACAACAGGTCCAGGTCAGCACTGTTGATCTTGCCCTGCTCGAGCATGGTGTTGCGGAGCCAGTCCACCAACCCCTGCCAGTAGTCCGAGCCCAGCAACACCACCGGGAACCGGGTCACCTTCTTGGTCTGCACCAAGGTGAGGGCTTCGAACAGCTCGTCCATGGTGCCGAAACCGCCGGGGAGAACGCAGAACGCGCGCGCGTACTTCACGAACATGGTCTTCCGGACAAAGAAGTACCGGAAGTTCACGCCCAGCTCGACCCACTCATTGGTCCCCTGCTCCATGGGCAGCTCAATGCCCAGCCCCACTGACAGCCCACCGGCCTCCGCGGCGCCCTTGTTAGCGGCCTCCATCACCCCCGGCCCTCCCCCGGTGATCACGGTGTAGCCGGCGGTGGCGAGCGCGGCGCCGAGCTTCTCTGCGAGCTGGCACTCCGACCCGCCAGCCTTGCTCCGGGCTGAGCCGAAGACGCTCACGGCTGGCCCGAGGTCAGCGAGCGACTCGAACCCCTCCACGAACTCCGACACGATCCGCAACACCCGCCAGGGGTCGGTGTGCAGCCATTGATCTGGCATCCGGGAATCGAGCAGCCGCTGGTCCGTGGTGCTGCGGCTGGCGCGACCTCGGCCCCGCTGCCCCCGCTCGTGTGGGTCGGCCGGTACGCCCGGATCAACGGGATTGCCCCGGACGCCGCTGTGGGCAACGGCGCGGGTGAGGTCACCCTCCGCAAAGCCGTTCGTCATGTCAGCCTCCGCTCAGCCAGCGACGCAGCACGTCAGCGGCCTCGATGATCCGGGGTATCTCCACATGCTCTTCACGAGTGTGGGCCAGATTGGGATCGCCGGGACCGAAATTGACTGCGGGCACGCCCATCGCGGAGAAGCGCGCCGCGTCGGTCCAGCCCAGCTTGCCGCGTGGCGCTTGGCCCACCGCGGCCAGGAACTTCTGCGCCACCGGCGCGCTGAGCCCAGGCAAGGCGCCGGGGGCTGAATCGGTCAGGCGCAACTCGTATCCCGCGAACAGCTCACGTAGGTGCGCCTCCGCTTCCGCTTCGCTGCGGTCCGGCGCGAACCGGTAGTTCACGGTGACCTCGCACTCGTCGGGGATCACGTTGCCCGCGACACCGCCGCTGATCGCCACGGCGTTCACACCTTCGCGGTACGTGCACTCGTCGATCTCCACCACCCGCGGCTGGTACGCCCGCAACCGCTCGATCATCGCGCCGGCGCCATGGATCGCGTTGACCCCGTTCCAGCTGCGAGCCGAGTGGGCCCGTTTGCCGGCGACCCGCACCACGGCCCGCATGGAGCCCTGGCAACCGCCCTCCACCACTCCGTGGGTGGGCTCCAGCAACATCGCCAGATCGCCCTGCATCCACTCCGGGCGGGTCCGGGAGATCCGGGTCAGGCCGTTGCGCTCGGCCTCCACCTCTTCGCAGTCGTAGAAGATGTAGCTGAGGTCGTACGCGGGGTCGGCAAGCGTCGCCGCCAGGTGCAGCGCGATCGCCACCCCGGCCTTCATGTCACCGGTGCCGCATCCGTGCATCAGGTCGCCCTCCACCCGCGCCGGGAGGTTGCCGGCGACCGGAACGGTGTCCAGGTGTCCCGCGAGCACCACTCGCTGCCGGGGCGCGCCGCTGTCCTGCCCGGACCGGGCGATCACCACGTTGCCGTCCCGCTCCACCTGCAGCAGCGGGCTGGACCGCAACGCGGTTTCGACGGCGTCGGTGATCTCACGTTCGTTGCCGGAGACCGACTCGATGTCGACCAGCGCGCGGGTCAGCGCGACCGGGTCGGCGAGCACCTCAGAGCTGAATCCCATCCGCCGACCCTACTGGCTGGGCGGCGCCTGCCAACGGGGCGGACTGCTCGGCGCGCGGGCCGCTGGACGTCGGCTCAGGCCGATCTGAGCCCTCCAGGCGGCGTACCAGGAGCGCCACACCGGCCAGCGCCACTCCAGCGCCGCCAGCGACCGCAAACCCCCACGCTGGCCCCACCAGGTCGATGACGTGACCCGCCGCCGGCGTGCCGATCACCAGCCCCACACTGATCGCGGCGTTGTGGTACCCCATCGCCTCGCCGCGGGCCGTGGCTGGGGCGCCGCGACTGATCACGTCCGCGCCGGAAGCCAATGCGGGAGCACACAGCAGGCCGGCTGGCAAGAGCAGCACCGCCAGCCAGAACCAGTCGCCGGCGAACGCCAACGGGATCGTGAAAAGGCCGAGCAACCCGACCAGCGGGATCGGCCCTGGCGCCCGCCGCAGCCCTCCGTAGACGAGACCCCCCGCGATCGAGTACGCGCCCCAGGCGATCAGCACCGCGCTGGTCCAGGGCAGCTCCTGCGCCTGCTTGAGCAGCGCGACCATAGCGACTTCGCTGGCGCCCAGCACCACGGTCGCCGCGGCCGTGGCGACCAGCACGGCTGCCAGCTCTGGCCGCAGCCAGGTGCGCAACCGAATCCGCGGCGACATCGCCCCAGCCTGCTCCGCCGCGATCTCGTCCCGACTTTTCAACGGTGGATTCAGCCAGTAGAACCCGAGGCCGCTGCACACGATCCCGGCGCCAGCGCCCCAGATGGCCAGCTGGGTGGACGACTGGGTCACGACCAGCACGCCCAACACCGGGCCCGTCATGTACGCCAGCTCGACTCCGACCGAGTCCAGTGAGTACGCGGGGCGCCGGTGCTCGGCCGGCACCAGCGCGGCGATCGACTGCCGGGAGATCGTGAAGACCGGCGGCGCGGCCACACTGCACACGAAGCCCATGACGAGCAGCGCGGGGTAGTTCATCAGACCAGCGAAGCCCCAGAAACCCGCCGATGTGGCGACGCCGAAGACCACCATCGGTCGCAGTCCATGCCGATCAGTCAGCCGGCCGAGCACCGGGCCGCCCACCGCCCGGCCCAGAATCGACGCCGCGAACACCGCGCCCGCCGCCCCGAATCCCATCCGCAGGTCCAGCACCACGTACAGGGTGAGCACCATGCCGCCAGCCAGCGCCGGCACCCGGGCGAACACTGACAGCAGCAGCAGGGGCTTCACCCCCGGCAGGGCAAGCACACGGCGGTACGGGGCCAACTGCATGAGGAGATCCCTTCCTGCCTAAGGGGCTGGGTTTCGCTGCTGCGCGACCACCGGCGGGCGCCGTGGATCGGGCTCAACCACGGGCGGACCCGCGCTGGCAGCGTCCGTCAGGCATGTCGGCGCCGCGTGCGCCGGTGGGCGTCTGGTGGGGCGGGTGAGCACGATCGCGCTTGACCCACTGCTCCCGCGACGCGGGCACAGTTTCATCCGGGTTTCTGGCCCAGCGAGGGGTGTGCTCGCTCACCATCCAGGGGCTGGCTACCGTGGTACCTCGTGAGCGGACACTCCACGGAGAGCGCCTGGGGCTATGGCCTGGCCACCCTTGGCAACGACGACCAGATCCTCGACACCTGGTTTCCGGCCGGGCAACTCGGCCTCGGCGAGCAATCGGCCTCGCCGCCGGCGCCCGGGTCCGGCGTCCGGCGGTTGGACGACAAGGCCGCGCGCGCGGCGCTGGGGGACCTGGCCGGCGCTGTCGGCCACGACCCGATCCGGGACGTGACCACCGTGGCGGTACGGGTGCTGATCAGCTCGCTGGCCGACCCGCCCAAGGACGCCGCCGACGGGTACCTGCGGCTGCACCTGCTCTCGCATCGGCTGGTCCAGCCCCATGGCGCCAATCTCGACGGCATCTTCGGGTTGCTTGCCAACAACGCCTGGACCGACCTCGGCCCGGCGCCCGCCGACCAGGTCGAAACCGTACGGGCACGCGCCCGTACGGCCGGCCGGAGGCTGCAGGTTTTCGGGTTGGACAAGTTTCCTCGGATGACTGACTACGTGGTCCCACCGGGGGTGCGCATCGCTGACGCCGACCGGGTCCGCCTGGGCGCCCACCTGGCGGCGGGCACCACCGTGATGCACGAAGGCTTCGTGAATTTCAACGCCGGCACCCTCGGGACCTCCATGGTGGAGGGCCGGATCTCAGCCGGAGTGGTGGTCGGCGACGGGTCGGACGTCGGCGGCGGCTCGTCGATCATGGGCACCCTCTCGGGGGGCGGCAAGCAGGTGCTCTCGATCGGCGAACGGTGCCTGCTCGGCGCCAACGCGGGCATCGGCATCTCGCTGGGCGACGACTGCGTGGTGGAGGCCGGCTGCTACGTCACCGCGGGCACCAAGGTGACGCTGCCCGACCAGCGCGTCGTCAAAGCCAGGGAGTTGTCGGGCCAGTCCGGGCTGCTGCTGCTGCGCAACTCCGTCACCGGCGCCATCGAAGCCCGGCCCCGCACCGGCACAGGCATCGAGCTCAACACCGAGCTGCACACCCATAACTGAGGCGGCCGGCGGTGACGCGGCCGGCACCTCCGGGGTCAGCCACCCTGGGGCGGGTCAGGCGAGGCGCGCCACTGCCGCGGCGACACGTTCGTCGGTCGCGGTGAGGGCGATCCTGACATGCTGCGCCCCGGCCGCCCCGTAGAAGTCGCCCGGCGCCACCACGATCCCCCGCTCGGCGAACCAGTCGGCGGTCTGCCAGCAGTCTTCGTCCCGGGTCGCCCACAGATAGAGCCCCGCTTCGGAATGATCGATTCGGAAGCCGGCGCCTTCCAGTGCCGCCCGCAGCAGCACCCGGCGGTCCGCGTACCGCTTCCGTTGCGCCGCGACGTGCTCGGAGTCGGACAGCGCCGCGACCATCGCCGCCTGCACCGGCGCTGGCATGATCATGCCGGCCTGCCGGCGAAGCTCCAGCAGTTGGGAGATCAAGGCGGGGTCTCCCGCCACGAAGCCTGCCCGGTACCCGGCCAGGTTGGAACGTTTCGACAGCGAATGCACCGCGAGCACACCGGTGTAGTCGCCGTCGCACACCGACAGCATCGAAACCGGCTCCGCGTCGTGCCCCAACTCCAGGTAGCACTCGTCACTGGCGACGACAGCGCCTCGTTCCCGGCCCCAGTCGACCACCTTGCGCAGGTGCCCGGCCGGCAGCACCCGGCCGGTCGGGTTGGAGGGCGAGTTCAGCCAGAACAGCCTCACCCGGGCCGGCCCCAACGAGACCAACGAGTCCGCCGCGATCGGCTGCGCTCCGGCCAGCCGCAGCCCCACCTCGTACGTGGGGTACGCCAGCGACGGATACGCTCCGGCGTCGCCCTCGCCCATCCCCAACAAGGTGGGCAGCCACGCGATGATCTCCTTGGTGCCGCTCACCGGCAGCACTCCGTCGATGTCGAGCCCGGAGGCGCCGCAGCGGGCCTGGGCCCAGTCCACCAGAGCACGCCGTAGCGGCAGGGACCCTGCCGTGAGCGGGTAGCCGGGAGCGTCAGCGGCCTCCGCCAACGCCTGCCGGATGATCGGCGGGGTCGGGTCGACCGGTGTGCCGATGGACAGGTCCACGGCGTGGTCCGGGTGGCGTGCCGCCTTCTCTTTGCACGCCTTGAGCGTGTCCCAGGGGAAGCGCGGCAACCGATCGGCAGGCGATCGGCCCGATGGGTGAGTGCTCAGTGTTCGCCCTGCGGTGGCAACGCGGCCACCAACGGGTGGTCCTTATCGATCTTGCCGGTCTTGGCGGCGCCGCCAGGCGAGCCAAGATCCTCGAAGTAATCCACGTTCACCGAGTAGTAGTCCTTCCACTGCTCAGGAACGTCGTCTTCGTAGAAGATCGCCTCCACCGGGCACACCGGCTCGCAGGCTCCGCAGTCCACGCATTCGTCCGGGTGGATGTAGAGCATCCGGTTGCCCTCGTAGATGCAGTCAACAGGGCACTCGTCGATGCAGGCCTTGTCGAGCACGTCGACGCATGGCTCGGCGATGATGTAGGTCACGGGTCGTTCCTCTCCGCAACGACGGTCCGCGGGAAGCTGCGCCATCCCAAAACCACTGGCTGACAGCTGGGCCGGCGCTTACACAAGCCTAGTATCCCTGCAGCCGGTTCGGAGCGGACAGGAGGGCGCTGTTGCTCACACAACGTGATATAGGGCGCCGGGTGGTGGTGCGCCACGTGATAGGCGAACGGGATGGCCGACCGCTGTTCTCGGATGTGCTGGGCGAGCTGGTGCACATCGATGAGGTGAACCTCACGGTCCGTGACACCACCGGTCAGGACGTCACGGTACGACGAGCCGCGGTCGGCGCCGCGAAGCCGATTCCACCTCGGCCACCCCGTCGTACGGCCAGGGCGGCGCCGCCAAGCCCACCTCCTGGCGCCGAAAAACCGACACCGCCCAGCCCGCCGCCTCGTCCGGCGACCCGAGATGTGATCGCGCTGGAGCAGGTGACAGCGGCCGGCTGGCCCGCTCCCGACACGGAGCAGCTCGGCGGGTGGCTGCTGCGCGCTGCGGACGGCTGGACGAACCGGGCCAACTCGGTGTTGCCGCTGGGCAGTCCGGGGATGCCGCTGGACGCGGCCCTGGAGCGGGTGCGCGCCTGGTACGCCGCCCGCGACCTGCCCGCCCGCTTCACCGTGCCGTTGCCCGGGTTCGATGAGCTGGACCAGCAGCTCGTATCCCGCGGCTGGAGCACCACGCACACCGTGCTGGTGCAGACGGGGCCGCTGGCCACAGTGCTGGCCGAAACCCCACCACTGGCCGAAGCCTCGCTCGCACCCCAGCCCACGGTTCCGGAGCCGAGCACCGCGCTGGATGTGACATTGGCCGATCAGCCGGGCCCGGACTGGCTTTCCGTGGTCCGCAATCGCAAGGGTTCGCTGCCGGCCGTAGCCAGCCAGGTGCTCTTGGGCGCTGAGCAGCCGGTGTTCGCCTCGCTGCGGGAGCCCTCCGGCAGCCTGCTGGCGATCGGGCGCGGGGTGGTGGACCAGGGTTGGTTGGGGCTGTCGCTGATGGAGGTGGTCCCTCATGCGCGACGTCGCGGCCTGGCCCGCCACCTGGTGCGCACCCTGGCCAGGTGGGCCCGCGCGCGCGGCGCGGAGCGCGGCTACCTGCAGGTGGAAGCCGACAACCAGGCGGCAAGGTCGCTCTACGGCAGCCTCGGCTTCAGCACCCACCACCGGTATCTGGACCGGATCGCGCCGCGATAAGGCGCGTCACACCCGCTTCGGACGCTTCCGGATCTGATCCTCGTACCGCTTGTAGCCCCGGCTCTTCCAGTCTTTCCCGGCCGCGATCACGCCGAGCACACCGAGCATCGCGCCGAAAGCCATCACGCCGCCGTAGAAGAGGAACTGACGGGCCGCGAATCCGAAACCCTCCGCCAACGGCTCTGAACCCCCGAAGTACGGGCCCACCAGCACCACCAGCAGCGCCGCGACCACAATCGCCAGCCCGATGTCGGCTACCACCCGGGACATCGGGCAGCGGTACGCCCATCGCACCCCGGCGGGCACGCAGAGCAGCGCCGCGATGGCGGATGCGAGCAAGCCCACCAGCATCTGGTGCTCGTCATCCGTGACCCCGGCCTGCCACACGACAAGCCGCGCCACCGCGTTCACGGCCGCCAAAGCGCCTAACAGAATCGCCACCGGGCGAAACCGCCGGATCTGCGCCTCCCACCAGTTGCTCATCGCATGCTCCCCGCTGTCCTTCCGATCGCAGCCTCCCGCGCCCGGCCCGGCGGGCGCGGCCGCCGGTTCACTCTTTGTCGCAGACGAACTTGGGCTCAGCCTTGTAATGCCAGGAGAACTTCTCCCGTTTCACCTCTTCGCCATCCTTGCGGAAGATCCGCCAGGCACTTTGCTTGAACCCAGGAATCCCCGTCGTCGGAAGGCAGTCCTTCTCCTTCAGGTGCACCGTCTTGGGCTGGGTGTGGTCGCGCTTCTTACCCCACTTGGTCTTGATGTCGTACCGCTTGGTGCTCCACATCGAGACCGTGACGGAGCTGTCGGTGTACGAGGTGTCGATCAGCACGCCGTACTGGGAGTCGTTCTTGAACTTCAAGTCGAGGCTGGGGTAGAAGACGGTCGCCTCGATCACCGAGGGGTAGCGGCTGATGTAGTAGCCGTGCGGCTGGTGGTACACGTCCTCCAGCGCCGCGTAGTAGGCGGCGTTGAACGTCGTGGTGGCGAATTGTGAGATCCCGCCACCGACGTAGTTCTTGATCTTCCCGTCAATGATCACTGGGGCGTCGACGTACCCCTGCGCGTAGCTGCGTTCCCCGGTGTATCCGTTGAGGCTGAACGTCTTGCCCGGCATCACCAAGGCGTTGTCCACCTCATCAGCGATCACCAGGATGTTCTTGTTGCGGTCCTCACCGCCGGGGAAGTACGTGGTGAAGCTGGAGATCTTCTCCTTGATGCCGAGCTTGCCGATCTTCTCCTCAGTGAGCTTCGGCTTGGCCTCGACCAGCTTGGCCTGCACCTCGCGGGAGTCCGGCTTGCGGAGCACGGGCAGCATGTCCTTCGCCAGCTTGCCCATGTCGATCTCCTTGCCGGCCCGCTCGCCGGAGGTGACCGGGTCACCGCCCTTCACTTCGATCTTGGCGTCCTTGGCCGGCGTCTCCACCTCGGCAAGAGCATCCCTGGCCGCCTTCCCCAACTTCTTGGTGTCAACCTCTGGGATGATCTCGCCTTCCTCATCTGACTCCATGATCAAGGATTTGGCGATGGCCTCTGGCTCAATGGTCACGTCGCCTTTCGACGTGGTGACCGTGACCGGAGCGGAAACCGCTGGCTTGGCCAGCTTCTTGAGCATCCGGTCCACGTCGGCCCTGCTGGTCACCGATTTGATCTCGACGATCGGCACGGTCACGGCTTGCGACCGGAGCCAGCTGTCCTGGAACGCCTGCGCGGATCGATCAACGTCGAGCCCCTTCCCGGAACCCGGGTAGGTCGGCTTCGGGGTCAGGCCGCGGTACTGGATGGCTGGACGGCTCAGCTTCTGGGTCGACGACGCCGCCAGCTTCTGCAGCTTCTTGTCCAGCTTCTCCGCGTCCACCGAGACCACGGGCGCGACTGTGCGTTCTCCAAAGAGGACCGTGAACGGGTTCGGCCACCCTTCCGCGGCCTTCCGGGCCGTGTCGACATAGTCGACCTTCAGCCCCACCTTCGCGGGATCGACCTTGCCTTTGGACTTGCCGATCCGCAGCGGCACCGGCTCGTCCACCCGCTTGCCGAGACCCTTCTTCAGGGCATCCGCCGCTTCAGAAACGGTGCGGCCTCCGATGTTGACTCCCAGCACCGTGGTGCCACCGGGGACCTCCCCGGCGAAGACCATCACCCCGCCCAGAAGCGTCAGCACCAGTGCCAGCGCGGCGGCACCGGCAATCGCCGGGATCAGCCAGGGCGGCTGCTTCTTGCCCTTCCCTCCAGCCGGCGGCCCTCCCCCGAAATAGGGGGGCGGCGGGTATCCCGGACCGCCCTGGCGCTGGGGCCCGAACCCCGGCTGGTCAGGCCTGGACGCGCCGTGACGACCCGGGCCGGCGCCCGGTGGGTTGCCGTAGCCGCCCCCGGGCACCGGCAGGTACGCGGTGTGCCCGGCGGCAAAAGCGTCGGCGCTGGACGGATCCGAGATGGGAATCCGTTGGGTCGGCGGCTGGTCACGTGGATCCCGGTTCACTGGGTTGATCCCGTACCCCGCGAGTCCGGGCATGGTCGCGTCGTCATCTGCTGACGCGGCGCCCCCCGACGCCGCTGTGATCTCGGTTGTCTGGTCCGAGTCTCCGCTGCGCCACCTGCCGCTGCCCGCTGAGTGGCGCGGATACGGTGACGATCCCGCGGGAGGGGTTCCGGACTCGTGGGACGGACTCACTTGTCAACGCCTTCAATAGGGGGTGCGCCCTCGCCGTTCCACGTGCCGCGAGAACGGGGCGCTTGGGACGCCCGCACCGCATGGTAATTCGCGTCTTCCGAGATCGACACATCGGAGGCTGTCTAACTGTCCGGGCCAGGACACTCACCGCGACCAGTGGGCCGGTGCCGTGAAGCAAGGCCGCGTCGCGGAGCCCGCTCTGGACGGCGACGACGCCGCGTCATCGGGCAGCGTCAAGCCGCGTTACCGGGTCCTCGACAGCGCCACGTATCCGCCGACCCCGGCGGCGACCGAACCCACCAGCAGGAGGGTCAGCGCGACCCAGTCGTTGCCGGCGAGCACCACATCACCCTCGGTGGTTCCAGGCGCGAAGAACAGGACCACGGCGAACCAGGCCAGCGCGGGCAGCATCGCGGCGTGCCGGGACCCCGTCACCCATCGGGTGAGCAGCGGCAACGAGAAATTCACCACCACGGCGACCAGCACTGACACCGGGGCTCTGACACCTTCGACTCGCAGCGTCACCCAGAACACTTCGACGATCGCGCTCAACAGCGACACCCACACGGCAAGCGCGCCACCGGCTACCCGGAGGCCGGTTTCCCAGCCGCTCCCGGCGCCGGCTGCGCTCGACGGATCGTCCCCCGCGCCGCCGGATCGGGCCCCGCCGTCCCCGGGTTTGGCCGGTGGCCGTCCGGAGCCTGCAGACGCTGAGCCCGCGGCCATCACCGTCATCACGTCCGCGGCACAGCGGGATCGTCGACGTCAAGCCCAGCGAATAGGTCGTCTTCCCACCGGGACGAGTCGCCGGAAGGCCCCCGCTCTCCCGCCGCGAGCACGTAATACTCCATCCCCAGCGCCTCGGCCCCCGCGTTGGCCGCCAGCGCGAAGAGCCACGAATCAGGGGGGATCTGGGTGGCGTGAGCGCGCATCGCGGCAGTCTTCCGCGCGCCCTGCCCAACCCCGTCAATTTGGGCGCTCACCTGCTCGTCTGGAGTGCCAAAGGGAAGGTCAGCCACGTCCTGAACACCCGCGAACGGGTTGTCCGCCGAAGCCCGGAACTGCTCCATGCCACGTGCCAGCGCGCTGCGCGGCACCGCGGTCCAGTACACCTTCGACACCTGCCAGGCGGGGCCGCTGTCGCGGTCGAACTCCGCATCGGCTGCCAGCTCCACAGCGCGCGTCGCCACCCGGTGCGCCTGGACGTGGTCGGGGTGGCCATAAAACCCATTCGGGTCGTACGTGACCAGCACCTGCGGCCGCACCTCACGCAGCACCTTCACCAGTAGCCCCGCGGCCTCGGTGAGATCGGCGTTCCAGAACGCACGCGGATGCTGATTCGTGGGCAGTCCCATCATGCCGCTGTCGCGGTACCGCCCGGCGCCGCCCAGAAATCGACGGTCGGTCACCCCGAGCGCGTCGCACGCGGCGTGCCACTCGGAAATCCGATAGCCGCCAAGCTGGTCGGCCGCGTGGGCCGCCAAGCCTGCCAGCTCGGGCACATGGATCTCGCCTTCCTCACCCAGTGTGCAGGTGACCAGAGTCACCCGGGCGCCTTGCGCGGCGTACCGAGCCATGGTTGCCCCGGTGCCCACCACCTCGTCATCCGGATGGGCGTGCACAAAGATCACGCTCCGCCGGTTCGCCCGCTCACGCACCCGCTCACTGTACGCAGCACGACTTGGGCCCGGTTCACAAGTCCCGGTCGGCCCTCGGAGGCGCCCCGGGGGGGAGTGTCCCAGCGGCGCGCCGCGCGCTGACACGTGCCCGGCAACAAAAACACGGCGCGAAAAAGCGCGCAGAACTCGACCTACACGCCCTGAACCATCACGATCGAGGCATGGATCACACTGGCGATGAGCAGCTGACTCACCGAGCCGGCACGCCACACACGATCACGCTCGCACAGGACGGCTCACGACTGTTCTTCCTGCGTGCGAAGGATCTCGCGGACCCCGCCAACCGGCTCTGGGTGCTTGACCTCGAGACCGGCGAGGAGCGCCTGCTCACCGAGCAGCACGGTCTCGACCAGTACGCGGCCGACCGCGCCTGCCTGACCGCGGTCGGGACGTCATCCGGACGGTTGATCCGAGTCAGCGCGCAGCGCGGCGTGGAGGAGCTGTCCACGGCGGGGCTGCCTCGCACGCCCCGCCCCGACCCCACCGGCGCTCGGCTGGCGTACCTGACCCAGGGCAGCCTGCGGGTGATTGACGAGCGGGGCGCGGACACGTTGCTGGCCGGTGAAGGCGGCTCCGGCGACGGTCACAGCCAGGAAGGCACGACCGGCCAGGACGGCGTGTCTGGCGGGGCCGGCGCGAGTGGGTTCGCGGCCGACCCGGGGCGCGAGCCCAGGGTGCGTTGGGGCGAGCCCGACCCGGTGGCGACAGAGGTGTTCGGGCTGCGTCGCGGCTACTGGTGGGCGCCGGACGGGGACCGGATCCTGGCGCTCCGGGTGGAGGCTGGCAACGGGCGAGCCGATGGGCTGCGCCCCCCTGCGGTCAGCCTGCACCTGCTCGACCTCGACGGGTCATGGGTGGACGTGCGGTGGGACCGGCTCACGTACCCGCACCTGGCCTCGGTCGCCTGGGACTGGCACAACGGCCCGCTGGTGACGGTGCTGCCCCGGGTGCAGCATCATGCGCTGGTGCTGGCCGTTGACGTCCGCACCGGTGAGACCCAGGTCCACGCCGAGCTGGACGATCCGCGTTGGGTCACGATCACCCCGGGCACGCCGGCGTACCTGCCGGACGGCCGGGTGGTGCTGGGCGGCGAGTTGAATGTGGACTCGGTCGACACCCATTGCCTGTTCGCGGACGGGGCCCTGCTCACTCCTCCGTGGCTGCACGTGCGCCGGCTCTGCGGCCAGATGCCGGGGCCTTCCTCACGGCCCGGTCAGGGCGTGGTCGACCTGATCGTGGAGGGCAGCGAAGGCGAACCGAGCGAGCAGCATGTCTACCGGTTGCGCCTCGCCAGTCGCTCCGGCAATCCCGAGGTGACCCGGCTGACACCCAACCCGGGGTGGCATCGCGGGCACGCGGCCGGCGACGCGTACGTGATCAGCTCGCAGTCGCTGGACCATGCCGGCGCGCAGGTGACCACGTATCGGGGTGAGCGCACGTGCCAGATCGCGTCGCACGCCGAGGCGGAGTCCGCGCCGCCGCGACCGGCGCTGCTGCGGGTGACCGACCGGCGGCTGCCGTGTGGGGTGCTCTATCCCGCTGACCACGTGCCGGGCCGACGCCTGCCGGTGCTGGTGGAAGTCGTCTCAGGACCGGCCAGGCAGGGCGTGACAGCGGCCCGGGAACGATGGCGGCGGCAGCAGTGGCGGGCCGACAGCGGGTACGCCGTGGTGGTGATCGACAGCCGCGGGGCGATCGGGGTCTCCCCCAGCTTCGAGAAGCTGATCCACCGCCGGGTGTGGGATCTGACCCTCACCGACCAGACTGAGGCGCTCGCGGTGGCCGCGTCCAAACACCCGGACCTCGACCTGAGCCGGGTGGCGATCCGGGGGGTTGGATTCGGGGGTTCCATCGCCATCGCCGGTGCGCTGCGCTATCCCGAGGTGTACGCGGCCGCGGTGGCCGGGTCCCCGGTGGTGGACTGGTCCCGGCTGGGCGCCGGGTACGCCGAGCGCTACCTCGGATTGCCCGAGGAGAACCCGGAGGCGTACGCGCGGCACGACCTCGCCGCCGAGGCTGCCGAGCTGCGTCGGCCCGTGCTGCTGCACGCGTCCGAGGAAGGGGACGTGGCGTGGCACACGGAGCGGTTCGCGGCGGCGGTGCAGGCAGCCGGCGAACCCGCTGTCTCACACCTGACCCGGATCACCGCCGGAAGCGTTGCTGAGGACGTGCTCGAGGCGGAGATGCGCTTCATCGCCGAGGCCCTGCGCCCGAACGGCGCAACGTCCTGATCCCTGGGCGTGGCGCCCGCCAGCGCAGCGTCCTGACCTGGGTGTGTGTCACGTGCCGGATGAGTGGGAAGGGGATGTTTGACCGCACATACCCCAACAGATGGAGCGCTGCTGATGAGTGTCATCACCGAACAGGTCGAGGTTGACGTGCCAGTGCGCACCGCGTACGACCAGTGGACGCAGTTCGAGACCTTCCCCGAGTTCATGGGCGGTGTCGAAAAGGTGGAGCAACGCACTGACACCATGACCCACTGGACCACCAAGATCGGCGGGGTGAAACGCGAATTCGACGCTGAGATCGTCGATCAGAAGCCGGACCAGCAGGTCACCTGGCGGGTGGTCAACGGGCCGAAGCACGACGGCACGGTGATGTTCCTGTCGGAAGGCGCCGCCCGCACCACGGTGCGGCTGGCTCTGGACTACGAGCCACAAGGCGCCACCGAGAAGGTCGGCGACATGACCGGCATGGTGGGCGCACAGGTCAAGGAAGACCTGCGCCGATTCAAGAGTTTCATTGAGGCGCGGGGAGTCCAGACCGGCGGCTGGCGGGGCGAGGTCGACCCGGGAAGCCGCGATGCGAGCGGGCAGTGATGAACGCCGAATCAGAGCCTGGCCTCGGCGTGCCTCCCGAGGAGCTCTCTGACGACGACCTGGTACGCGAAATCAACAGTCTTTCGCGTACCAGGTCAGACACCCTGCGCCACGGGTCCGACGCGGCCCTGGAAGTGCATCACCGGCGGACCCGGGAGCTGGAGCAGGAGTACCTGCGCCGGTTTCCGGGACGGGAGATCGACCCGCGCCGGCTCCGCGACGCGCAGCCCTGAGCAGCCGCGCAGTCCCGTGTGACCAACCCAGCCCTGAGCCTGCCGCGCCTTGCTCTGATTTGCGTTACCGGGTGAATCAGGGCAGCGTGGGGGCCATGGTCAACGTGCTCACCCAAGACGAGCTGGACACCGAGCTGCAGACCATTCCGGGCTGGGCCGGTGACACCAACGCGATCGCGCGCACCTTCGCCGCGCCCGAATTCCTGACCGGGATCCGCTTCACCAGCGCGGTGGCCGATGCCGCGGAACAGGCGAACCATCACCCCGACATCGACATCCGGTGGCGGAAGGTGACCATGCGCCTGGCCACGCATTCGGAGGGTGGCGTCACCGGGAAGGATGTCGAGCTGGCCCGCCAGATCGACATGATCGCCAGCCAACACGGCTGCGACTGACCCCGCGACCTCAGCAGTCTCTTGCACTGTCGCCCCACGCCCGGGTGATCGGGCCGCTTCAGCGGCGCCCCCGCTCGCGGACGAGCTCGGGACCCGTCACAAAGCCTCCTGCCCCGCCTCCAGTCGGGACCATCTGGTCACATGCGCACGTCCCTGGACACGAGGTGGCCAGGTTGCGGCGTAACCTGTGCACCGACTGAACGGAGCGTGGCTGTCAGAGCCTCCGCTAGGGCGTGTCTCTCGCATGGAGCCTGGCGCGCTGGGCCCAGACGCCCACCAGCGGTGACCACCGACATCGCCGCCCACGCTCAGCCGGCGAGGGTCGCGTCTAGGAGGTCGTGGCCCAGGCATGCGACGAGGAGCAGAGAATGACGACCACGGCGACTGAGCCGGCGCCCCCGCCCGGCGCGCGTCCACGGGCCGCGATCGCGGCGAAGACCCTGCGCACCGACCGATGGTGGCTGCCGCCGCTGCTCACCGTTGCCGGACTCACCATCTGGGTCGCGTACGCGGTGTTCCGCACGTTCATGCAGAACTACTACTGGGTTGACGACTACCACTACCTGACGCCGTTCTACTCCCCCTGCGTCTCGGATGGCTGCGTTCCGGAGGCCGCGCACTTCGGCCGGGTGCTGCCGGACAACCCGCTGCTCCCGTACGCCGCGTTCAGCTTGCCGTTCCTGCTGCTGTTCCGGCTCACCTGCTACTACTACCGGAAGGCGTACTACCGCGCCTTCTGGCTCTCCCCGCCGGCCTGCGCGGTGCCCGACGGCCACAAGTCGTACTCCGGCGAGACCCGGTTCCCGCTGATCTTCCAGAACGCCCACCGGTACGCCTTCTACGCCGCGTTCATCATCTCGATCATCAACACCTGGGACGCGATCCTGGCGATGCACAGCCCGTCCGGCTTCGGCCTGGGGTTGGGCAACGTGATCCTGTGGGGCAACGTGATCCTGCTGTGGGCGTACACCCTGTCGTGCCACTCCTGCCGGCACATCATCGGCGGGCGACTCAAGCACTTCTCCGAGCACCCGGTGCGTTACCGGCTCTGGGGATACGTCTCGTCGCTCAACACCCGGCACATGGAGCTGGCCTGGATCACCTTGGGCACGCTCGCCGTGACTGACTTCTACGTGATGGCCGTGGCGGCCGGCTGGATCACCGACCTTCGGTTCGTGGGGTGAAGGACATGACTGACATTCAACGACACTCGTACGACGTCGTGGTGATCGGCGCTGGAGGCGCCGGGCTGCGAGCGGCGATCGAGGCCCGGCTGGCCGGCAAGAAGACCGCCATCATCTCGAAGTCCCTGTTCGGCAAGGCGCACACGGTGATGGCCGAGGGCGGCGCCGCGGCCGCGATGGCGAACGTCAACCCGAACGACACCTGGCAGGTGCACTTCCGCGACACCATGCGCGGCGGCAAGTTCCTGAACAACTACCGGATGGCCGAGCTGCACGCGAAAGAGGCGCCGGAACGGATCTGGGAGCTGGAGACGTACGGCGCCCTGTTCGACCGCACCAAGGACGGCAAGATCAGCCAGCGCAACTTCGGCGGGCACGAGTACCCCCGGCTGGCGCACGTGGGCGACCGCACCGGCCTGGAGTTGATCCGAACCCTGCAGCAGAAGATCGTGTCGCTGCAGCAGGAGGACAAGGCCGAGTTCGGCGACTACTTCGCCCGGCTGAAGGTGTACGACGAGACCACGATCACCGACCTGCTGCTGGACGACGGCAAGGTCGCGGGCGCCTTCGGGTACGTGCGCGAGTCCGGCGAGCTCATCCTGTTCGAGACGGCGTCGGTGGTGCTCGCCACCGGCGGGGTCGGCAAGTCGTACCAGGTGACCTCGAACTCGTGGGAGTACACCGGCGACGGGCATGCCTTGGCGCTGCGGGCCGGCGCGAAGCTGATCAATATGGAGTTCCTGCAGTTCCACCCCACCGGGATGGTGTGGCCGCCCTCGGTGAAGGGCATCCTGGTCACCGAGTCGGTACGTGGTGACGGCGGTGTGCTCCGCAACAGCGAGGGCAAGCGGTTCATGTTCGACTACGTGCCGGACGTGTTCCGCAAGCAGTACGCCGAGACCGAGGACGAGGCCGACCGCTGGTACGAGGACCCGGACAACAACCGGCGGCCCCCTGAGCTGCTGCCCCGCGACGAGGTGGCGCGCGCCATCAACGCCGAGGTGAAAGAGGGCCGCGGCACCGAGCACGGCGGCGTGTTCCTGGACATCGCGTCGCGGCGCAGCCCCGAGTTCATCCACAAGCGACTTCCGTCGATGCATCACCAGTTCAAAGAGCTGGCCGATGTCGACATCACGAAGGAGCCGATGGAGATCGGCCCCACCTGCCACTACGTGATGGGCGGGGTGGAGGTCGACGCCGACACCGCCGCCACCTCCGTGCCCGGCTTGTTCGCCGCCGGGGAGGTCTCCGGCGGGATGCACGGCTCGAACCGGCTGGGCGGCAATTCGCTGTCAGACCTGCTGGTGTTCGGCAAGCGGGCGGGCGACGGCGCGGTCGGCTACCTGGACGGGTTGGGCGAGACCCGCCCCGCTGTGCGCCAAGCCGCGGTCGATGACGCGGTCGCCACCGCGCTGGCGCCGCTGAACCGGGACGGCGACAACCCGTACGCGGTGTGGCACGAGCTGCAGCAGGCGATGCAGGAGCTGGTCGGCATCATCCGGCGCAAGGAGGAGTTGGCCACCGCGCTGGACAGGCTGATCGACCTGCGCAAGCGGGTGGCCGCGGTGGGCGCGCCCGGAGGCCGCCGGTACAACCCGGGCTGGCACCTGGCGCTGGACCTGCGCAACATGCTGGTGGTGTCGGAGTGCACGGCGCGCGCCGCGCTGGAGCGTGAGGAGAGTCGCGGCGGGCACACCCGGGACGACTTCCCCGCCATGGATTCCGAGTGGCGCAAGGTGAACCTGGTCTGCTCTCTCGCCCCGTCGGGCGACGAGGTGCACCTGGAGCGCAAGGCGCTGCCGGTGTTGCGGCCGGAGCTGCTGCGCCTGTTCGACCATGCGGAACTCAGCAAGTACATGACGTCCGA
>JBOGDL010000029.1:0-17858 GCA_050701815.1 Micromonosporaceae bacterium
GGGATCTACAGCGGCGGCTTCACGTTCGACTGGCTGATCCAGGGTTTCGACAAGGTGTGGGTGAACTTCGCCTACAGCCTGCAGATCGCGATCATCGTGCTGGTCCTCGACATCGCGATCGGGTTCCCGGCGTCGTGGCTGTTCGCCCGCCGGCAGTTCCCCGGTCGGCGGTTCGCGATGGCGATCACCCAGACGCCGCTGGCGATCCCCGGCATCGCTCTGGCGATCGGGCTGCTGATGGCGTACGGCGCCGATCACAAGCGCACCGGAGTGCTGCTGGTCGCCGGCCAGGTGCTCTACACGCTGCCGTTCTTCATCGCGGCGATCGCCCCGGTGCTGGGCGGGCGGCGGCTGCTGGAGCTGGAGCAGGTCGCGCTGACGCTGGGCGCCAAGCCGGTGCGCCGGTTTCTGACCGTGACCGTGCCACAGGTGAAGGTCGCCCTGCTGGCGGCGGTCATCCTGGTGGTCACGTTGTCGCTGGGCGAGTTCAACGTGTCCTTCTTCCTGTTCTCGCCCACAGACCCGCCGTTGCCGATGGAGTTGCACTCCAGCCACAAGCAGGACGGCATCGAGATCGCGTCCGCGGTCACGGTGTGGTTCCTGGCGTTCGTGGTGCCGGCGGCGGTGGTGCTGGAACGACTCGGTGGAGCGAAAGTGAGCGCATCTTCATGACGTCCCAAGCCACGTCCATCGTCTGCTCCGGGCTGTCGTACCGGTACGCAGCCGCCACGGCCAACGCCGTCGACGACGTCTCCTTCAGCGTCGAGCCCGGGCAGGTGGCCGCGTTGGTGGGGCCGTCCGGCTGCGGGAAAAGCACCCTGCTGCGCAACGTCGCGGGACTGCTGACACCCACCGCCGGCCACCTGCTGCTGGACGGCAAGGAGACCCTCGGCGTCTCGGCTGACAAGCGCAACGTCGGGTGGGTGCCGCAGAGCTACGCCCTGTTCGGCCACCTCACGGTCGCTGAGAACGTCGAGTTCGGGCTCCGGGCACGCAAGGTCGGCAAGCCCGAACGGGCCAGCCGGGTCGCCGAGGCGCTGGAGCTGTGCCGGATCGCCGAGTTCGCGGGCCGCCGTCCCGACGACCTGTCCGGCGGTCAACGGCAGCGGGTGGCGATCGCCCGGGCGCTGGCCACCAACCCCCGGGTGCTGCTGCTGGACGAGCCGCTGTCGGCGCTCGACCCGCAGCTGCGCAAGCAGCTGCGCGCCGACCTGTCGGCGCTGCTGGCGCGCAGCGGGGTGACCACCCTGCTGGTCACCCACGATCAAGGCGAGGCGCTGGCGATGGCCGACATGGTCGCGGTGATGCGTGACGGCAGGTTGGAGCAGTACTCCTCGCCGCAGCAACTGTGGGCGGCCCCGGCCAATGGCTTCGTGGCGGAGTTCGTGAGCGAGGCCCATGTCGTCGCCATTGCCGAGGGCGCCGATGGTGGGCACGAGCTGGCCCCCGGTCTGCCGTTGCCCCAGGCGACGCAGGGGCTGCCCGCCCTCTCTGGTGGACGCGCTTCGACGCGAAAGTCTGAGGCGGTCGCGGCGGCGGTCGCGGCGGCGGTCCGGCCCGGCGACCTGGAGTTGAGTCCTGACGGCGCGCCCTTGCACGTGCTGACCGTGCAGTACGGGGGCGATTCGTGGCTGGTGTCCGGGGATCTGTCCAACGGGCGCCGGGTGTCCTTGTTGGCGGATTCCGAAGTCAAAGTCGGTGAGACGGTACGGGTCGCGTTCCGCCCGCACACCAAGATAGCGACGGTGAAGCAGTGAGCGGCGTGTTGACGGTCATCGGCTGCCGAGCCGGGTCACCCGGGGCCAGCGGGCCCGCCTCGGGCTACGTGGTGGAAGTGGCCAGCAGCTCGGGCATGCCGGTGCGGTTGGTCATCGACTGCGGTCCGGGCGTGCTCGCCGGGCTGGCGGCCAGAGGCCTCACCGACCACATCGACGCGTTGATCATCAGCCACCAGCACGCCGACCATTCAGCGGACGTGCCCCCGTTCGGCTACCACCGGTCGTTCCCTGTGATCCAGCCGCCGGTCCCGCTGTACGGCCCGACGGGGATCGGTGACTACTTGCGGACGCTGGACCAGATCCACGGCATCCCCACCATCCCCGAAATGGCGACCCCGATCGCCACCCAGTTCCCGATCCACGAGGTGGAACCAGGCGACTCGTTCCAGGTGGCGGGCATCCAGATCGACACGCTGCGGGCGTTCCACCCGGTGCCGTGCATCTCGATCCGGCTGCCGCAGCTCGGGTTCGTCTACACCTCGGACACCGGCCTCACCGATGAGCTGATCGACTTCTCCCGGGGCGCCGCGCTGCTGCTCGCCGAGGCCACGTACCCGACTGAAGAGGGTCGCGACTTCACCGCGCACGGGCACATGGGTGGCGCCGAGGCGGGCCGGCTCGCCCGCGAGGCCGGCGTGGATCACCTGGTCGTGACGCACCTGTCGGACTTCAGCCAGGCCGCCGAGACCGAGGGCCATGTGCGCAAGCACTTCGACGGGCGGGTCAGCTTCGCCGAACCTGGCCAGCAACACCAGCTGTAGCACCGCCGGTTTCCCGGTGGCGGGCCGACCCCGATTGGACAACCAGAGTTCACCTGGCACGCCTGGACTGGTCCACTGTGTCCATTTACATTCGCTGTGCTGCCCGCTTGCGGTGGGGGCGCAGTGGCAGCTCGCCATGCTGGGAACTCATGGAAGGAGCAAGCCGTGGAACGCCGCAACTTCTTGCGTACGGCTGTCGTCGGCGGAACCTCAGTTGCGCTGGGATTCACCCTCCCTGAAAGCGCCCTCGCCTACCCGGCGCAGACCGGGCCCAGCCCGTACGGGAGCCTGCAATCAGCCGACTCGAACGGCATCCAGTTGCCGGCCGGGTTCAGCAGCCGGGTGATCGCGCGCTCCAGCCAGACCGTTTCGGGCACGTCCCACCTCTGGCACGGCGCTCCGGACGGGGGCGCGTGCTTCGCCGACGGCGCCGGCTGGATCTACGTGTCCAACGCCGAGCTCGGCGCTGGCGCCGGTGGGGTGAGCGCCGTGAAGTTCAACAGCTCGGCGCAGATTGTCGACGCCTACCCGATCCTGTCCGGGACCCGCACCAACTGCGCTGGCGGGGCCACCCCGTGGGACACCTGGTTGTCGTGTGAGGAGGTGGACCGCGGCTACGTGTACGAGACCGACCCGTGGGGCGACCAGGCCGCGATCCGGCGAGACGCGATGGGTCAGTTCAAGCACGAGGCCGCCGCCGCGGATCCGGACCGGCACGTGATCTACCTGACCGAGGACGAGTCAGACGGCTGCTTCTACCGGTTCATCCCCACCACCTGGGGTGACCTCTCGTCGGGCACGCTGCAGGTTCTGAGGGAGGTGAGCGGGGCGTTGTCCTGGGCGAACGTTCCCGACCCGGGCGGCAGCTCCACCCGTACCCGGAACCAGGTCTCCGGAGCGAAGCGGTTCAACGGCGGCGAGGGCGCCTACCACCGGGACGGCACGTGCTTCTTCACCACCAAGGGCGACAACCGGGTCTGGGCGTACGACGCGGCGGCGAACACCATCGCCATCGCGTACGACGACAACCTCACCAGCAGCCCGCCGCTGACCGGCGTGGACAACATCACCGGCGCCACGGTCGGTGACCTGTACGTCGCCGAGGACGGCGGCAACATGGAGATCTGCGTGATCACACCGGACGATGTGGTCGCGGTGTTCGCCCGGGTCACCGGCCAGTCCGCCTCCGAGCTGTGCGGGGTCGCGTTCAACCCCGCGGGCAACCGGCTCTACTTCTCCTCGCAACGCGGCCCCAGCGGCAGCAGCTCCGGCGGCATCACGTACGAGATCAGCGGCCCCTTCCGCACCTCCCTCTAAAGCGGTGACAGGCGGGCCCGGTTGCTGCCGGGCCCGCGACCTTGCTTCCCACGAAGCGCCGGCCGCAGGCGGCAGAAGGCGCCTGGGACCAGCGGGGCCCTACGATCCGGTGATCGGGGTGATGCGCCAGCCGCCGCCGACGTCTGGACCGGCGCCGCTCACCCGGGCACGCCCGCATCCTTCGAGCGCCGAGGGGCCCCGTCCCACGTGAGGAGCAGCATGACTCGACTCACCCCACTCACCCCCGCCCAACTCTCGGAGGCCCAGCGGCAGGTCTACGAGGCGATCACCGGTGGCAAGCGCGCGTCCGGGCCGCGGCTGTTCCCGGTCACCGCTGCGGACGGCAGCTTGCATGGCCCGTTCAATGCCATGCTGGTGAGCCCGGCGCTGGGGCAGAGCCTGCAGCGGGTCGGGGAGATCTTGCGATTCGAATCCACCCTGTCAGCGTCAGTGCGTGAGCTTGTGGTCTTGATGATCTCGCGGGAATGGCGCTGCGAGTACGAGTGGCACGCCCACGTCGCGGTGGCGCGTCACAACGGGATGCCGCAGCCCACCATCGACCAGCTGCGCTCCGGCGAGCTGCCCGACGGGCTCGACCAGGAGCAGACCGCGGCGTACCACTTGTGCGCGGACCTGCTGCGGGACCGCGCCGTCAGCGACGAGGTGTACCGCGCGGCGAGCGAGGTGTTCGACGAGCGCGGCCTGGTCGAGCTGGTGTTCCTGTTCGGCTACTACACGGCCCTCGCCGTTTCGCTCAACACCTTCGCGACTCCGCTGCCACCGGGTGTGGAACCGGCCTTCTCGGCGCATCAGTGACCGGCGCCGGGTTGCTGGTCGCCGGCGCCACGTCTGACGCCGGCAAGACCGTGGTGACCACGGCGTTGTGCCGGGCGTTCGCGCGACGTGGGGTCCGGGTGGCGCCGTACAAGGCTCAGAACATGTCGAACAACTCGATGGTCATCGCCGGCGGGGCCGAGATCGGGCGCGCCCAGTGGGTGCAGGCGGTGGCGGCCCGGGTCGAGCCGGAGGCCGCGATGAACCCGGTGCTGCTGAAACCGGGCAGCGACCACAGCAGCCATGTGGTGGTGATGGGCGCTCCGGCGGGACGGCTGCGGGCGGGCGAGTTCGCGAACGGGCGCCGGCAGCTGGCCCGAGCGGCGTTCGACGCCTTCGACGACCTCCGCAGCCGGCACGACGTGGTGGTGTGCGAGGGGGCCGGCAGCCCCGCGGAAATCAACCTGCGCGACGGCGACTACGTCAACATGGGGCTGGCCCGGCACGCGGGGTTGCCGACGGTGGTGGTGGGTGACATCGACCGCGGCGGCGTGCTCGCGGCATTCTTCGGCACGGTCGCGCTGCTGGACGCCGACGACCAGGCGCTGCTGGCGGGTTTCGTGGTGAACAAGTTCCGTGGCGACCTCGGCCTGCTGCGGCCCGGTCTGGACGAGTTGGAACGGATCACCGGCCGCCGGATCCACGGGGTGCTGCCGTGGCTGAGCGAGTTGTGGCTGGACGCGGAGGACGCCCTGGCATTGCAGGAGCGGACGGCCCCTGGAGACGGATCTCGCAGCCCCTCAGGGGAGACGCTGCAGGTCGCGGTGGTGCGCTTCCCCCGGATCAGCAACTTCACCGACCTGGACGCGCTCGCGATCGAGCCGAACCTGGCGGTGCGATTCGTGGACGATCCGCGAGGTCTCGCCGGCGCTGATGCGGTGGTGCTTCCGGGCACCCGCGCCACCCTGGACGATCTGGCCTGGCTGCGCGCCCGGGGCCTCGCAGACGCGATCGCACGCCACGTCGCGGCCGGCGGGGTGGCGCTCGGCATCTGCGGCGGTTACCAGATGCTCGGCGAAGCCGTCGCCGACCCCGAGGGCGTCGAAGGTCACCCGGGCGCGGCAGCTCCTGGCCTGGGTTTGCTCGCGGCCCAGACCCGGTTTCACCGCGGCAAAGCGCTTCGACTGGCGTCGGGTGAGGCGTTGGGGGCGCCGGCGTCTGGTTACGAGATCCATCACGGGCAGGTGACGGTGTCCGGGGGTGAGCCGTTCCTGGATGGGGTACGCGACGGCGCCGTGTTCGGCACCCTGTGGCACGGGGTGTTCGAAGGGGACGCGTTCCGGCGGGCCTGGCTCGTCGAGGTCGCCCGACTGCGCGGCGCCTCCGGCTTCCAGGTCGGGGACGTGTCGTTCGCCCAGCTGCGGCAGGAATGGATCGACCGGCTCGCCGATGCGGCTGAAGAGCACCTCGATGTGGACGCACTGCTCGACCTCGCCCGCGACGGCGCCCCGCAAGCCCTGCCGGTGATCCGGGGCGGCCGCGCCTAACGGTGGAACCGGAGCGGAGCGGCTTCGGCAGGTTGCCGGGGGACGCAAGGTGGCTCACCCCGCTCAGCCACCTTGACGCTCATCGCCGTTCGCTTGGGTTTTCCCTTCTTGTGCCTGGTTCACCGCAACCTGTCGCTTCGGCCATTTACGCCCGGCGTCGGTTTGGTCATTCTTTCGGTATCGCGGCTCGTCGGGACCGGATCGGTCGCCGAGTGTCGCGGCTGCTGTACGGCTCTGATGTGCCGTACGCATCGGGGGAGCATGCCCATTCCTTCACTGGAGAAAGGACACCCGATGCGTACGACCTACGCAGCGACGCTGTTCGCGCTTGCTCTCGGGGTGGCGCCAGCCACCGCCACAGCCGCCTCGGCGGCGCCCGCTGATGGCGCCCCGTCCGGCTACATCGTTGTGCTGAACGACGGCGTGAGCGCTTCGAACGTCGCCCGACAGCACGCCAGCGCACACGGTCTGGACGTCAACCACCTCTACTCGCACGCGTTGCGCGGGTACTCCACCCGGATGAGCGCCGTGGCCGCGGCCCGGGTCGCCGCCGACGACCGGGTGAAGTTCGTGCAGCCGGACGGCGTCGCGCACACGACCGCGCAGACTCTGCCGACCGGTGTTGACCGCGTTGACGCCGAGCAGAGCCCGACCGCCGCTATCGACGGCGCCGACCAGCGGGTCGACGTCGACGTGGCTGTGATCGACACCGGCATCGACTTCAGCCACCCTGACCTGAACGTCCACACAACGGGCGCGATGAACTGCTCGACCGGCGCCAGCGCGGAGGACGGCAACGGTCACGGCACCCACGTGGCCGGCACCATCGGCGCGCTGGACAACGGCGACGGCGTGGTCGGTGTGGCGCCGGGCGCCAGGGTGTGGCCGGTGCGAGTGCTCAACAACGCCGGGTCCGGCACCTGGGCCGACATCGTGTGCGGCATTGACTACGTGACCGCGCACGCGAACGAGATCGAGGTCGCCAACATGAGCCTCGGCGGCTCCGGCGCCGACGACGGCAACTGCGGCGACAGCAACGGCGACGCGATGCACCAGGCGATCTGCAACTCGGTCGCCGCGGGCGTCACGTACGCGGTCGCCGCCGGCAACTCCGCCTCCAACTCGTCGACCTTCGTGCCCGCCGCGTACGACGAGGTGATCACCGTCAGTGCGCTCGCCGACTTCAACGGCCAGCCCGGTGGCGGCGGCGCTGCCACCTGCCGCGCCGACCAGGACGACACTCTCGCCGACTTCTCCAACTACGGCGCCGACGTCGACATCATCGCTCCCGGCGTCTGTGTCCTCTCCACCTGGAAGGGCGACGCGTACAACACCATCTCCGGCACCTCGATGGCCAGCCCGCACGTCGCCGGCGGCGCGGCCCTCTACGCCGCCACCCACGCCGGCGCCTCGCCCAGCGGCGTGAAGTCCGCGCTGCAGGCCGCCGGCACGACCGACTGGAACAACACCGACGACGGCGACAGCACCAAAGAGCAGCTGCTCAACGTCTCCACGTTCTAGCCTTCACCACTGGGGGCGGGCGGTCGCGACGCGGCCGCCCGCCTTGGTGTGGATGCGACGCCGCTGGGTCAGCGTCCCGGTTCCGCCTCGAACTCGTCCAGCAGGGAACTGAGTGTGTCGGGCCCGTTGGCGGAGGCGTCCGCGACGATGCGGTCCGTCATCTCGGCGAGGGTGAGGTCGCTGAGGAACAGCTCGATGGAGACGTCGACGCCGAGCTCGTCGCGGAGCCGTCCCACCAGGTGCACGGCGGTGAGCGAGTCACCGCCGGCCGCGAAGTACGTCTGGTCCAGGTCGCCGGACTCGAGCCCGAGCGCTTCGGCCAACGCCCCCGCGACTGTCGCCTCCAGGCCCTTCTCCTCCGAGGCGGCCTCTTGGTCCGGCTGCTCGGAGTCGTGTCGCTCCGCGACAGCCCGGGACGCCAGGGACAGCGCGCCGTGGCTTTCCCCCGCGAACGGGCAGGTCGGAAGGTTCACCCGCCGCGCGCCCGGCAGCGCCGGCCAGTCGACGTCCTCGCCCGCCAGCCACGCCTCGCCCAGCGGGTGCGGTTCCCGGGCGCCGCTCGCGAGCTTCGCCGCCGCTTCGGCGGCGTCGGCCGCCACCACGTACGAGCGGACCGGCAGCGGCCTGCGGCCGGTGCGCAAGGTGTGCACCACATCGGCCAGCGACGGCCCGGTGTCGCCCCGCAGCACGCCGGCCAACGCGCTGCGTAACACGTTGAGTTGAGCCTCAGTACGGGCTGACAGCGGCAGCACCTGCACGCCGTGTGCCGCCACTGCCGGCGTACGCCCGGGCGGCTCCGAGAGCACCACGTGAACGTTCGTGCCCCCGATCCCGATCGACGTGACTCCCGCCAGCCGGGGCCCCTCCTCCGGGCGGGGCCACTGGGCGCAGCTGTCGACCAGGTGAAACGGCGTGCCCCCGGACCGCAGCACCGGGTGCGTGCCGTCGCTGTTGACGGTTGGCGCCAAGGTCCGGTGCTCGAGCATCAGCACCGCCTTGATGAGCGCGGCGACCCCGGCGGCGGCGTCCAGGTGACCGATGTTGGATTTCACCGACCCGATGCCCATCCGTTGCGCGCCCTTGAACCCGGCCGCGGCAGCCGCGAGCTCGATCCGGTCACCCAGGTCGGTGCCGGTCCCGTGGGCCTCCAGGTACTGCGCCGCGGCAGGGTCCAGCCCGGCGGCGGACCACGCCTCGATGATCGCCGCGGTCTGCTGGTCCACACCCGGCGCGGTGAACCCGACCTTCGCGCCGCCGTCGTTGGTGATGGCGGAGCCCCGGATCACGGCCCGCACCGGATCGCCGTCGGCGAGCGCGTCCTCCAGCCGCCGCAACACCATCACGCCGACCCCGTTGCCCGGCACCGTGCCGGTCGCCTTCTCGTCGAACGGGCGGCACCGGCCGTCGGCTGAGAAGATCCCGCCTTCCTGGCGCACGTACCCGCGTCGGCGCACCGAGTCGACAGCCACGCCGCCGGCGAGCGCCGTGTCGCATTCGCCGAGCAGCAGCGCCTGGGCTGCCACGTGCACCGCGGACAGCGAGGTTGAGCACGCCGTCTGCACGGTCATGCTGGGCCCGTCCAACCCCAGCCGGTACGACACCCACGGCGCCAGGAACTCCCGGTCGGTGAGGATCCGCACCTGCATCGCGCCGATCGAGGCGGCCAGCCGGGGATCGGTCGCGGCGGCCAGCATGTGCTCGGTGGGGGAGCCGCCGACGTACACGCCGGTGCGGGCGGGGGCGCGTAACGGGTCATAGCCGGCGTTCTCGAGCGCCGACCAGGCAGTCTCCAGCAGCAAGCGGTGCTGCGGGTCGAGCGCGGCGGCCTCGGCGCCGTTGAAACCGAACACGTCAGCCTGGAACCGGTCCGCGTCGGCCAGATAGCCCTTGGCGGGCACGTAGTCGCCGCGCCGGATCTCGTTCTCGTCCGCGCCGTCTTCCAGCAGCTCGGAGTCGGTGAACTCGGAGATGGAGCACACCCCGTCGCGCAGGTTCGCCCAGTACTCAGCGAGGTCGCGGGCGCCGGGGAAGCGTCCGCTCATCCCCACGATCGCCATGGCGCCGTCGGTCGCCTTGGCGCCCTCGGGCGCGTCGGTCGGCACAGTCATCGCTTGGCGCCTTTCCGGTTGCGGAGCCGTTGGGTGGCCGCGGCTCGCCGGACCCGCCGGTCGGAGCCACGTTGGGTGGCTGGGGACGGGTCATCTGCGGCCACGCGTCGGTCGAGGTGCGCGGCCAGCGCGGTGACGGTGGGGTGGCGGAACAGGTCGACCAGGGTCAGGTCGTCCTCGCCGTACCACTCCCGCAGCCCGGTCAGCATGGCCAGCAGCCGCACCGAGTTGCCGCCCAGGTCGAAGAAGTTGTCGTGGGCGCCGACCCGGTCCACGTCCAGCACCCGGGACCAGACGTCCGCCACCAGGGCCTCGGTCTCACCGTGTGGCGCCGCGTACGACTGCGCCGAACCCGGACGCGTCGGCGCGGGCACCGGCAGCCGGGAACGGTCGATCTTGCCGGACCGGTTCAGCGGCAGCTCGTCCAGGTGCGTGAACGCGTCCGGGACCATGTAGCCGGGCAGCCGCTCGCCGAGCCGGGCCCGTAGCGTCTGGTCGGATGCCGTCCCGACCACGTACGCCACCAACCGCTGCTGGGCGCCGGTTCCATGCACGGCAGCCGCCGCGACCACGACGCCGGGGACGCCAGCCAACACCGCCTCGATCTCGCCCAGCTCGATCCGGAAGCCACGCAGCTTCACCTGCGTGTCGCCGCGTCCCAGGTAGTGCAGCGCCCCGCATGCGTCGATCCGACCCAGGTCCCCGGTGCGGTACATCCGGCTCCCGGGGGGCCCGTGCGGGTCGGCGACGAACCGTTCCGCTGTCATCGCGGCCTGTCCGATGTAGCCGCGCGCGAGCAGCGCCCCCGCGATGTAGATCTCGCCGGCGACGCCGGCCGGGACCGGCCGCAGCCTGGCGTCGAGCACGTACGCGGCCGCGCCCGGAACCGCCTGCCCGATCACCACCGGCGCACCGGGACGCAGGTCAGCGACGGCCGAGAACACCGCGGCCTCGGTGGGCCCGTACCCGTTGACGATGCGCCGACCAGCGACGCTGTGCCGCTGCACCAGCTCGGCGGGGCAGGCCTCGCCGCCCACCGCCAGGGTCCGCAGGTGCGGAAGGTCGGCGTCGGGAGGCAGCATCATCGCCGCGGACGGGGGCAGGAACGCGTAGCTGATCGCCGACTCCCGCAGCCGCGCGACAAGCGCGTCACCGAGCCGCTCGTGCTCGGCCGCGATGTGCAGCTCGGCGCCGGCGGCCCAACAGAAGAACAGGTCGGAGACGGCCACGTCGAAGCCGAACGAGACGTACTGCAGCACCCGGTCCTGGTCGGTGACGTGAAACGCGTGCCGCACCGCGTACGCGAGGTTGGCCAGGGCCCGATGCTCCACGGCCACGCCCTTGGGAACGCCGGTGGACCCGGAGGTGTAGATGACGTACGCCAGATCGCCCGGCCCAGCAGGGGCCGCCGGCCCGGCCGGCTGGCGCTCACCGAGGGCGCCCAGGGTCGCATCGGGGTCGGATTCGGGGGTCGCAGACTCGTCGACGCGCAGCACCGACGCTCCCAACCCGGCCGCCAGCTCGGCGGTCTCGGCGCAGGCCAGCACCAGAGCCGCTCGGGAGTCGGCGACCATGTGCGCCAACCGGGAGCGCGGGTTCGCGGTCTCCAGCGGCAGGTACGCGCCGCCCGCCCGTAACACCGCCAGCGCCGCGATTCCCATCTCGGCCGAACGTGGCAGCAGCAGCCCCACCACCGCGCCGCAGTGCGCCCCGGCCCCGCGCAACCGCGCCGCCAATCCGTCCGCCCGAGCCATCAACTCCCGGTAGGTGAGCCGCACCGCCCCACACACCAGGGCTGTCGCGTCCGGGCGCCGCTCGGCCTGCTCCGCCACCAGGTCGACCACAAGACGGTCCGCCGGCGCCGCCTGCGCGGTGTGGTCGGCGGCGGCAAGCACCCGGGCCCGGTCGGCTGCGGGGACTGCTTCGAGCTGCGACAGCGGGGCGCCCGGGTGACGTGACAGCTCGTCCAACAGGGTGGTGAAGCTTCGCACCCAGGCGCGTGCGGTTGCCGCCTCGAACAGCTCGCCGCGGTAGATCAGCTGCGCGGCCAGGTCGTCGCCCCACCGTTCCACCTGCAGGTGCAGGTCGAACATGGCCGCGTCCAGATCCAGCACCACACGGGAGGTCTCGGCGCCGGCGAGCCGCAGCGTCATGTCGGTGTCGTCGTCGTACCCGAAGAAGACCTGCACCACCGGGTCGTGGCTGGTCACCCGTGCCGGGGCCACGGCGTCCACCACCGCCTCGAACGGCGCCTCCTGGAACGGCCCGCTGGCGCGCAGCTGGTCTCGGACCCGACCGATCAGCTCGCCGTACGACGGGTCGCCGCTCAGGTCGACGCGCAGCGCCACCGTGTTGGCCAGCATGCCCACCAGGTCCTGCAGCTCGGGCCGGTCCCGGCAGGACACCGGGAAGCCGACCACCAGGTCTTCGCTGCCGGTGAGCCGCCCGAGCAGCCCGGCGTAGCCGGCGAACAGCGCGATGAACGGGGTCGCCCCCTGCGTGCGAGCTACCTGCGCCAGCCGTCGCCGCAGCGTGGCGTCCAGGGGGAAACGCTCCCTGCCGCCGGCCGTGGAACGCACCGCCGGGCGGGGCCGGTCCAGCGGCAACGGGACCGTCTCCGGGGCGCCGCGCAGTTGCTGGGCCCAGTGCTCGACCCCAGCCTGGTAGTCGCCGTTGCCGAGCCGTTCCCGCTGCCACACCGCGAAGTCACCGAACTGCAGCGACGGCTCGGGCAGCTCCGCCCGCAGCCCCGTGACGACCGCCCGGTACGCCTCCGACAGGTCCCTCAAGATCACCTGCAGCGACCACCCGTCGCAGATCAGATGGTGAGCCACCAGCAGCACCCGGTGCGAGGCGTCGTCGACGGCGTACACGACGCCGCGCAGCAGCGGCCCGGTCGCGATGTCGAAGGGGCGCTGCGCCTCGGCCCGCATCCGCGCGTCCACCTCGGACGCCGGCACGTCCTGCTCCACCCGCACCGCCGCGCGTCCGTGGGAGGAGACGATCTGGACCGGCGTGCCGTCGCGGTGGGCGCGGAACACCGTGCGCAGCGACTCGTGCCGCCGCACCAGCGCGTCCATGGCGCCGCGGAACGCGTCGACGTGAAACCGCCCGCGCACGGCGAAGGCGGCGGGGACGTGGTACTGCGCGGACCCCGGGTCCAGCTGCTCCAGCACCAGCAACCGGCTCTGCGCGTCGGAGACCGGGAACTCGTACTCCTCGGTCACCTCGAGGTCGATTCCTGTGTCCACGTCACTTCCCTCGCAGGATGGCTTCGACAGCCGCGCCGATCACGGCGACCGGCTCCGGGTTGAGCACCTCGCTGTGCCCGCAGTCGAGTTCGTGCACCTCCACCGCGGACGCCCACGGCCGCCAGGCGTCCGCTTTCTGCTCTGTCGTCGCCTCCGGGGTGCGGGTCGCGGAGAACAACGTCACGGGCCCGTCGTACCGGGAAGGGCGCCAGGTGAAGGCCTGCCGGATGTGGCGCGCGCTCGCCTCATGCAGGGCTTCGATCCGGCTGTCGTCGAACCCCGCGAGCACCCCGGCGCCCGCCCGTACCAGCGCGAACGTCTCCGCGCGGGGATCCGGCCCGGAGGGGACCCGCGCGCCCGGGACCTCGTTGCGCAGCAGGTTGCCCAGCGCCCGCCGCTCGATCGCGGCCGGTTCCAGCAATTCAGGCGGGAGGTCGTCCGGGGCGGGCATGGCGTCCAGCACCGCCACCAACCCGACCGGTTCGCCGGCGGCTCGCAGTTGCACCGCGATCTCGTGCGCGAGCGGGCCGCCGAAGGAGCGCCCGAGCAGCAGGTACGGGCCATGCGGCTGGACCGCGCGGATCCGGTGCAGGTACTGCGCGGCCAGCTCCGGGATGGTGTCCGGCAGGTCGGTCTGCCCCTGCAACGCCGGGGTCTGCAGGGCATGTGCCGGGCGGCCCGGCGCCAGGTGCGGCAGCAGGCTCGCGTACCCCCAACCCAGGCCCAACGCGGGGTGCAGGCAGAACAACGGGGTGCGGTCACCGTCGGCGCGCAGCGCCAGCAGCGGCGCGAACCCGGCGGCTTCCACGTCCCCGTGGCCCAGGGCAGCGGCGAGTGTGGCCGGGGTGGGAGCGGAGAACACAGCCGCCACCGGGGTACGCGTCCCGAGCGTCGCCTCGATCCGCGAGGTCAGCCGCAACGCGAGCAGGGAATGGCCGCCGAGTTCGAAGAAGTCGCTGTCCGGCCCGACCGGTCGATCCCCGCCCAGCACCTCGGCGAACAGCCCGCACAGCGCCGCCTCACGCAAGGTGCGCGGCGGCTGTCCGGCCCCGGCGCCAGCGCCGATTGCGGCGCCAGCCCCGGCTCCAGCTCCGGCCCCGGTCACGGCTGTGGCCGGCGGGTGCAGCGCGGCCCAGTCCACCTTGCCGTGCGGGGTCAGCGGCACCGCGTCGATGCGGGCCCACGCGGATGGCAGCAGATGCCGAGGCAGCACGGCAGCGGCATGCTGGCGCACCTGGTCGAGCGCGGTGTCAGCGGCGAGCACCAGGTGCGCCGCGAGCAGCTTCCCGCCGTCCGGGCCGACCCGTGCCGAGACCACGGCCCGGATCACGCCGGGGCACTCGCTGAGCCCGGCTTCGACCTCACCCGGTTCGATCCGGTGCCCGCGCACCTTGACCTGGCCATCGGCGCGTCCCATGAATTCCAGGTCACCATCCGGGCGACGCCGCACCAGGTCGCCGGTGCGGTACATCCGGGCGCCGGGGGGCCCGTGCGGGTCGGCCGTGAAGCGCTCCGCGGTGAGCCCCGGCGCTCCGAGATAGCCGAGCGCGAGCCCCGCCCCCGCGAGGTACAGCTCGCCTGCCGTCCCGGCGGGAACCGGCCGCAACCGGGCGTCCAGCACGTACGTGCGGGTGTTGTCGAGGGGACGTCCGATGTGCTCGCTCCCGGCGGTGGCGAACACAGTGGTCTCGGTGGGCCCGTACCCGTTGACCACGACGGTGTCGGGGCAGCGTGCCCGGACCCGGCGCACCGCCTCCGGCGAGAGCACGTCACCTCCCGCCCACACCTCAGACACGGTCGCGAGCACTTCTGGCGCCAGGTCGGCGACGGCCCGGAACAGCTCGGCGGTGAGCCACAGCCCGGTGATGCCCTCGTCGGGCAGGAGCCGCTTCAGAGTGTCCGGGGCGATCGCCTCGTCGGGGGCGACCACGACAGCGCCGCCGTTGAGCAGCGGGACCCACACCTCGTACGTGGCGGCGTCGAACGTGTGCGGGCTGTGGAACAGCACCCGCTGGTGCGCCGCGCTCTGAAACCGCGAATCCCGGGCCAGGTCGACGATGGCGCGGTGCGGCGCCACCACCCCTTTCGGCGCCCCCCTCGAGCCGGACGTGAACATCACGTACGCAGGATCGTCGGGGGAGATCGCCGGGTTCGGGGGCGCCTCGGCGGGGCGGCTCGCCGGGGCTGGCGCGGCGCCGGGGCTTTCCGGGGCTGGCGCGGTGTGGTGCGGATGCAGCGTGCGCACCATCTCCGGCAGCCATTCAGTGGCGGCGGTGGTCACGGCCAGCCGGGCGTGCGAAGACTCCATCAACCGGCGCAGCCGTGCGGCAGGCTGGGCCGGGTCAAGCGGGAGGTAGCAACCTCCCGCCTTCAGCACCGCCAGCTGCCACACCACCAGCTCCGCCGTACGTGGCAGCAGCAGCGCCACGACATCTCCGCTGCGCAGCCCGGCGGCGGAGAGTGTGGTCGCCGCGACGTCCGACTCCTGCGCCAGCTCCGCGTACGTCAGCTGCCGTTCGGGTGATCGCAGCGCCGGCGCGTCCGGGGTACGGGCGACCTGCTCGGCGAACCGGACCGGCGCCGTGGCCGGCGAGTCGAGATCGGGGCGTGAGGCGCCGAGGCCCGCCGCCAGCACCGCCTCACGTTCCTCAGGCGGCAGCACATCCACCTGGCTGACTGGCCGCCCGGGACCGTCAACCAGCTGCCGCAACGCGCGCCGCATCCGCGCCGCCACCAGGCCCGGCGCGATCCCCTGACGGCAGCCGAGCCGCAGCAGCATTCGCTTGCCCCCGACGACGGCGAGCGTCACCGGGTAGTGCGTGGAGTCCCGCACCTCGACCAGCCGCACTTCAGGATCGACGGCGCCAGCGCCGCGAGCGGCGCCGCCGGCTGTGGCCCCGAGGTGGGGGTCGCGGGACGGGGCCGCCTCCCGTGGGAAGTTCTCGAACGCCAGCACCGTGTCGAACAGCTCGCCGAGCCCTGCCGCGCGTTGCACGTCCGCCAGCCGGGCATGGTGGTGCGGCGCCAGCCTCGACTGCTCGTCCTGGACCCGCCGGAGCAGCTGCTCTACGGACTCGTCGCCGCGAAGCTGAACCCGTGCCGGCAACGTGTTGATGAGCAGGCCGACCATCTGCTCCACCCCGGGCAGGTCGTACGGCCGGCCCGAGACCACGGCCCCGAACACCACATCGTCCACGCCGGTCATCCGGGAGAGCACCAGCGCCCACGCGACCTGCGTCAGGGTGTTGAGGGTGACGCCGGACTCGGCCGCGCGCCGCGTCAGCGCGGCGGTCAGCCCAGCCGAGAGCTCGACATCCAGCATTGACAGGTCATCTGTCGGGCCCGACTCCGTCGGCGCCAGCAACGCGGGACGCTCCAGCCCTGACAGCGCTTGCCGCCACGCCGATTCCGCCGCTCCCTGCTCCTGCCGGCGCAGCCAGGCGAGGTGGGCCCGATACGGAGCCGGCGCGGGCAACGGCCGGCCGGCGCACAACGCCGCCAGCTCTCGCGCCAGCACCGGCATTGACCAGCCGTCCAGCAAGATGTGGTGGAACGTCAGCAGAAGATCATCACCGCCGGCGCCGCCAGCGCCGCGCACCAGGGTGGCCCGCGCCAAGGGCGGCCGCTCCATGTCAAACCGCAGCGCCCGGTCCTCGTCCATCACCTTGCGCGCATCGGCGCCGGTCACTTCCCGCCACGGGATCGACACCTCGCGCGGGATCACCTGCACCGGCTGCTTTAACCCCTGATGCCGGAAGCAGGCGCGCAGATTCGGATGCCGCTGCAGCAGCGCGGTCACCGCCTCCCGCACCGGCGCGCCGTACGAGGTGCGGAACCGGGCCTGCACCAGATACGGGTCGGGCCCGTCGTCGTGCCGCAACGCCAGGAAGAGCAGGCCCTCCTGGGCGGGGGACAGTGGCAGCACGTCGGCGACACGTCCGCTCATGGGCGTTCTCGCTTCGCTGCGAACACCCATGAGGCACCTCCGCGCTGTGTTGTCTGATTCGCTCGCTGGTGCTCGCTCATAGGCCGCGCTCCAGCATCGCGAGCTGGTCCTGTGAGAGATCCACGAGCGCGAAGTCGGAGGCGGTGTGGCCGCCGGCGCCTTCTTCACCGGCGTGGGCCGCCAGCACACCGATCGCTTCCTGCCAGAGATCAGCCAGCCGCCGCACCTCGGTTTCAGTCAACACATCCTGGGCGTACGACCAGGCGGCGGCCAGCCGCAGCGCTCCGTCGCGGTCCACCGCGATCGCGTCGATCTCGACCGCATGCCGCAGCGGCGCCCCGTCCTCGGCCGTGCCCAGCAGCTCACCGCCCGCCGCGTCGTCGCCGGAGAACCGTCCCAGGTAGTTGAACGACAGGTCGGGCACGGCAAGCGCAGCCAGCGTCGGGGCGGTGTCCGGGTTCAGGTAGCGCAGCAGGCCCCATCCGAGACCGGCGTCGGGAACCGCCCGCAGCTGCTCCTTGACCAGCTTCAACGCATCGCCCGGCTCGGGCCGGGACGGATCCCAGAACTGCTCCGCCGCCGCCCGCCCCGGGTCCAGCCGTACCGGATGCTGGGTGGTGAACCAACCGACGGCGCCGGAGACGTCGACGTCGGGGGCGCCGGCGAGTGCCTCCCGACCGTGGCCTTCGAGATTCACCAGCAGCCCGGCGCTCGCGCGGGCTGAGTCGGACGACTCGCCGCGCCACCGGGCGGCGGCTGCGACCAGCGCGGTCAGCAGCACCGCGTCCGCGCCGCAGTTGAAGGCCGCCGGCACGGCGCCCAGCGCCTCGGAGGTCACCTGCTCGGCAAGCTCGA
>JBOGDL010000030.1:0-7952 GCA_050701815.1 Micromonosporaceae bacterium
GCGGCCGAACACGAGGGCAGTGGAGCCAAGCATTCTTGAGAGACATCCGAGACCAGGGGCTTGCCACCGGCAGGCATGTCCGCTTGGCAAGCAAGGCTGATACGAAGACGTCGCCATCTCGGATCGACTGCCAAGGCCCATCACCCACCGTTGGCATCAGAAACCCAGATGTACTCCCATCCCCAGTGCGCACTCCTCATGCGCGCACCACACAGGGCTCCTCCTCCACCCTGGGCGAGTCCGGGCGGCTCCACAAAGTTCCACCGCGACGCATGACCGCGGCGGGTGGCCTGGCACTGATCCTCGGGGTTAGCCGAGCGCGTAGGGCGCTTCCACCACCAAGGCTCCGGCCAACACGTCGCAGTTCCTTGTGGCACCCTGCCCGCGGTGCCAACCTGCGCTTGCCGCCGAGTTGCTCGGCTGCGCCGGGTCCGCAACACGGAGATCATGGACCTGCTGTGGGCTTGCGAGCCACCACCGCTGAGGCGCTTCCTGTGGACCAGACCTGCCTGAGCAGACTGCGACTACCCATCGCCGCAGCCAGGATTCTCGCGGCAAGCGCACTGGACGCGTCCAGGCTTCGTCGCGTCCAGTTGGGACAATGATGTTGATCGACAATTCCACCCTCAGCTCTTGAGAAGGCTCAGCATGCTCCCGATCTTTGTTGATCATCAGCCAGTTGGTCGCGTGGCGCGCGGTGGAGTGCTACATCGCGACAGCTACACCGACACCACGCCTGTGGAGGATGAGCTCCCCAAATACGCCGTCGCTGCGATCTGCTCCCCGACGCAGGACGCTGAATCAGCAGTTGTCGCGATCGGCACCTTCCGCCGCGGCATCCGGGTAACAAGTTTCAGCCGCAGATACGAAATCGCAGAGATCTCACTCTTGCAGCGACCTGTGCCTACCGCCAATATCGCAGAACGTCTGTCGCCTCAGACCAAGCCACACATCGCCTCAGCGCTGACCAGGAAGCGCGCCCTTCCCAAGACGAGCTCGATCTCCTTTAAGCAGGCGCTAACCGACCTCGCACCTGATGCAGCAGATCTAATCGAGCGAGCCGCCGGCTCGCCTCGCGGCGTTGAAGACCTGAGCATCGCTCGCCGCCACCTTCTGGCTGAAGAGAAAGACGCGCTGGGCTTGGCCGCCGAGCTTGCGAACGTGGGCCGCGACCCCGGCAGCGTCGGCCGGAAACTGATGGTGCCCTCTGATGAAATCGACCCGAATCGCACCCACCTTGAGACCGTGCTACTCGGCTACAACGACGAGGATGCGTTGATCGACTTCGACGCCGGTCGGTTCGACGGCATCCTCGGGCAGCGTGCGCGACGTAACGCACGTGGGGTGATCATCCCGCTGAGGGATGGCCGCAAGCTCGCGGTCCTCAACACAAACAGGACAGACTTGGAGCACACCCGAGGATGCGACCTCATCTATTACGACGCCACTCGCCACAGCGGCCTTCTCGTCCAATACAAGCGGATGCGCCCGGAGGCGACACAGGTCGGCAACCGGTGGGCATACAGAGGCGACAAGAAGCTGGCCGAACAGATCAAGCTGATGCGGCAGCTAAGAACCGACAAGGTTGCCACGAGTGTGGCGCAGTATCGACTAAACGCGGAGCCGCGATACATAAAGGTCGTCAGGCCGCACGACTACGACGGCAAGTCCGCTGATCTTATGAAGGGCCTCTACCTTCCGCTCGACCTAGTCGACCTCATGCACAACTCACCAGCGGACTCCACCAAGGGCGGCAACTTAAGGATCGCCTGGGATGACAATGAGAACTGGCTAACACAACGACACCTGAACAACACACGCTTTACCCAGCTCTTCCAGGACGGATGGATCGGATCGCGCGGAACCGCCAGCGATGAGATCCGCGGCTGGCTTGATCCGCTGTTCGAAGCAGACGAGCTTGTGACCCTCGCGATCACCGACCGCCCTTCCACGAACACAGCCCGGCGACAAGCTGGCTATACGATGTGAGGCCCATGTGAGGCCCAACCGGGAATCACCCACCGCGACCACGCGGCAGAACGGGGAGCTGACATGCATTCATATGCGGACAAAGCGTTACCAGCCAGGCCAGGCTGACAGGCCCTACCACGGCCGACAGCTAACTTCTAATCCGTCGGTCGCAGGTTCGAATCCTGCCGGGCGCGCCCCTCATACCCCTTCTGACCTGGTCTTTTACTCCCAGCGCCGAATTTTTGCTGATCTCTAGTGGCCGATGTGAGGCCCATGTGGGGCCCACGCTGCAACCGACTTGCTGGACCGGCTGTGGACTGTGGCTTGCGACGGCGAGGCAACAGCTACCGGTGACCGTGGCCTTGCCCCGATGCTCGCGGTGATCAACGCCGATGCTTGTGGGTGGGGCCCACGTCCCGCAGGGACTGACTGCAACATCGCCAAACGGAACGCGACCCGCGGTCAGCGGGCCACCGCCGGCAGGTTTTGTCATCGAGCCCACCGCGCCGTCCGCTACCCCGCTGAACACGGGCACATCAAGTTGCTAACGGGAGTGTCAGGAATTTGGCTCTGGATCACCACCGGTGGTGACCGTGAGTGAGGTCAGCCGAGCAGGATGCGGTGGCGTAGCAGGGTGAAGCCGGCGCGGGGCGTGCATCTGTCGCATGATCCGTTTCGTCTTTGTGTTCACCCCTCCGGCGCCGCCGTTGTGGTAGGGCAGGGTCACGGCTGCGTGGACGGCATCGTGGTCCTGGTCGAGATCCCGGGTGAAGGCGTGCAGGTGGGGCAGGCTGGCCGCCCTGGCGGTGGCGATGCATTCGTCGAGTCGCTGGCTGTTGCCGTGTTGCGGACGCGGCAGTTCGGCGAATGAGCGGACGAGGTCTGTCAGGTCGATCATCTCGGGGCAGGCAGCGGTGAGCTCGTAGCGCAGCCGGCGCTGCTTGTCGCTGAGGCTGTCCGGGCGGGTGGGCATTAGCTTGGTCTGCGAGGCGAGATGGGTGGCCGGTCGCCGACAGCAACCGAGCCGCGCCGACCTGCCCGGCCAGCCGCGACGTGCGCCGCTGATAACGCTCCAGCACACCGGGCACCTGCTCACGAAACGTCTGGCGGCAGCCATGTCGGACAGACCAGCCGACGCATGCGCACCACAAGCAGCACCCGACGCGCATCAACGCAGACGTCGTTCACAGTCCGTTCGTGATAGCCGTGCACCCGTGCGGCGGCTGCGCCGCAGTCCGGACAAGGCACCGTCTGCGCCGGAGTGCGTGCCCGCACCAGGATCTGCTCATTCTCGTCCCTCACCCCTCCACGACCAGCGGCGACAAACCAGCGAACACGACGCGGACAACTCGAACAGCATCACACCCGCAGCAGTATCCAATATGGATGAACGGGACGCTCCGTCACCACCGGAAGTGATCCAGAGCCAAGATCAGGACAGTCCCGCGCCGTCAACCTCGTGACGCGGTCCATACCCAGATCATGGCGCAAATCCGCATGCTCAAGGCCGCGGCAACCTCAAGATCTCAACAACCGGCGGGGCCGCCGTGGGGCAGAGCCATAAAACCGATATCACCAACGGGGTCGGCGGGGTGGACCGTCTCACCGGCGTCCGGGCAACCCCGTGAGGCTGAGTTCACCGCCGACAACACGGTGGCGACACACCGCGGAAACACCACGTGCCTAGCGTCCGCCGCAAACGAAGCCGCCACCTACGAAAGGCACGCCGTGCTCACACGATCACTCGGACCCGGCCGCTGGATCGACCACTGGGATCCTGAGAATGACCACTTCTGGCACACCACGGGGAAGTCGATCGCCAGGCGGAACCTGATCTACTCGATCTTCGCCGAGCACCTGGGTTTCTCGATCTGGCTGCTCTGGAGCGTGGTGGCGGTCAGCCTGCCGGCCGCCGGGTACGACTTCTCCGTGGACCAGCTGTTCTGGCTGGTCGCGGTGCCGAACCTGGTCGGCTCGTTGATGCGGATCCCGTACACCGCGGCGGTGGCGCGGTTCGGGGGGCGGAACTGGACCACGGTCTCGGCGGGGCTACTGCTGATCCCGCTCGCGCTGATGACCTGGTGCGTCAGCAACCCGGCGACGCCGTACTGGATGTTCCTGGTGGCGGCGGCCACGGCGGGCCTCGGCGGCGGCAACTTCGCTTCCAGCATGGCGAACATCTCGTACTTCTACCCGGAGCGGCACAAGGGCGCGGCGCTGGGCCTGAACGCGGCGGGCGGCAACATCGGAGTCGCGGTGGTCCAGTTGCTGGTGCCGCTGGTGACCGCGGTCGGGTTGGTCGGCGCGACGCAATCACCGGGCCTGTACCTGCAGAACGCGCCGCTGTTGTGGCTGGTACCGGTGGTGGCCGCCACCGCGTGCGCCTGGCTGTTCATGAACAACCTGACGGCGGCGAAGGCGAAGCTGTCAGAGCAGCTGACGGTGCTGCGCAACAAGCACACCTGGGTGATGTCGTTCCTCTACATCGGTACGTTCGGTTCGTTCATCGGGTACTCGGCCGCGTTCCCGCTGTTGATCACGTCCCAGTTTCCCGCGATGCCAGCGGTGTACCTGGCGTTCCTGGGGCCGCTGGTGGGCTCGGTGTCCCGGCCGTTCGGCGGCTGGCTGTCCGACCGGGTGGGCGGCGCCAGGGTCACCACCTGGAATTTCGGGTTCATGGCCGTGGGTGTGGTCGGGGTGCTGGTCGCGCTGGACGCCCGGAGTTTCTGGTTCTTCCTGGCGTCGTTCCTGGCGTTGTTCGTCACCACGGGCATCGGGAACGGGTCCACGTACCGGATGATCCCGGCGATCTTCCGGGCGGAGGCGCTGCAGGCATCAGGGCTCACCGAAGACGCCGAACCCGGTGAGGCCAAGGAGAAGGCGCTGCTGCTCGGGCGCCGGTCGGCGGCCGCGGTGATCGGACTCGCCGCCGCGATCGGCGCCTTCGGCGGCTTCCTGATCCCGCGCGGATTCGGGATGTCGATCGCCACCACCGGTTCCCTCAACACCGCCCTGTACGTCTTTCTGGGCACGTACGCGGTGATGGTCGGCGTGACCTGGTGGCACTACCTGCGGACCCGTTTCCTGGTGGCCCGGTCTCCGAGCCTCGCGTACGCCGGGGTGTGAACCGTGCCCGACACAGCCGTCCGAGGCGGGACCCGGTGTTCCCCGCGCCGCAGGTCGATGGTGAGGGCTTTGTAGCAGCGTCGAAACAGTCGGTTATCGGCGCCGAAACCGCCGCCCGCCACTGTCAACCCATGTCCGATGCAGCATCCGCGCAGGTCACACAGCGGCCGAAGGCGACGGGTCCCGAGGAGGCTTCCCGGGACCCAGCAGCCCAGCCGCGGGGGCGCCTGTCGAGCGGGCCGGTCGAGACGCACTGTCCGTACTGCGCGTTGCAGTGCGGCATGACATTGACCCCTGCCGGCTCCGGCAATGCGGACGGCAATGCGGGGGGCGGCAGCGGGGTTCGCCTCGACATCATGCCCCGGGACTTCCCGGTGAACCAGGGCCGGCTCTGCCAGAAGGGCTGGACAGCCGCGGAACTGCTGAACACCCCGGAACGCCTCACCACCCCCCTGGTACGACGAGGTGGCGGGCTCGAACCCGCCGGCTGGGACACCGCGCTCGACCTGGTCGCCGACCGGGTACGGCAGATCCAGGCCGACCAGGGTCCCGGCGCGGTCGCTGTCTTCGGCGGCGGCGGGCTCACCAACGAGAAGGCGTACGCGCTGGGCAAGTTCGCCCGGGTGGCGCTGCGTACCCCGAACATCGACTACAACGGCCGGTTCTGCATGTCGTCCGCGGCGGCGGCCGGGGTCCGGGGATTCGGGATCGACCGGGGGCTGCCGTTCCCGGTTTCCGACATCGCAGCGGCGGACGCGGTGCTGCTCGCCGGCGGCAACCTCGCGGAGACCATGCCGCCGATCATGCGGCGCTTCCGGCCGGAGGCGCTGATAGTGGCGGATCCACGGCGTACCCCCACGGCGGCGCAGGCGTCGCTGCACCTGCCGGTCACCCCCGGCGCCGATCTGGCGCTGGCACTCGGCCTGCTGCACATCGCGATCACCGAGGGATGTCTGGACACCGCCTACATCGACGCCCGGACCAGCGGGTTCGCCGAGGTGAGGGCGACGGCGATGGGGTACTGGCCGGAACGGGTGGAACGGATCACCGGAGTGCCGGTGGCGGACCAGCGGCGCACCGTGGAACGGCTGGCCCACGCCAACCGGGCGATGATCCTGACCGGGCGTGGCGCCGAGCAGCACAGCAAGGGCGCCGACACCGCGACGGCGTTCCTCAACCTGGCGCTCGCCCTCGGACTACCCGGCCGCCCCGGAAGCGGGTACGGCACGATCACCGGCCAGGGCAACGGCCAGGGCGGACGGGAGCACGGGCAGAAAGCCGACCAGCTACCCGGGTACCGCAGGCTGGACGACCCGGCCGCTCGGCAGCACGTCGCGACGGTCTGGGGCGTCTCCGCGGACGACCTGCCGCCGCCCGGACTCAGCGCGTACGAGCTGTTCGACGCAATCGGCGTCGGGACCGGCCCCAGCGCCATGCTGCTGTTCGGCTCGAACCCGGTGGTGTCGGCGCCGCGATCGGGGCACGTCGCGGAACGGCTGCGCGCCCTCGACCTGCTGGTGGTGAGCGACTTCGTGCTCTCCGAGACCGCCGCTCTCGCCGACGTGGTGCTGCCGAGCACCCAGTGGGCTGAGGAGGACGGCACCATGACCAATCTGGAGGGTCGGGTGATCCGGCGCCGAGCCGCGGCCGCTCCCCCACCGGGGGCACGCACCGATCTGTGGATCCTGCATCAGCTCGCCGCACGGCTCGGCTGCGGGGAGAAGTTCCCGACCGACCCGGAGATGGTGTTCACCGAGTTGGGGCGGGCGTCGGCGGGTGGGCCGGCGGACTACGCGGGGATCACGTACCACCGGATCGAGGCCGAGGACGGGGTGTTCTGGCCGTGTCCTGACCGGTCCCATCCGGGCACACCGCGGCTGTTCACCGAGCGGTTCCCCACCCCGGACGGCAGGGCCAGGTTCACACCGGTGGAGTTCCGGGCGGTCGCCGAGGACACCGACCGGGAATACCCGATCTACCTCACCACCGGACGAGTGCTCGCCCACTACCAGAGCGGCGCCCAGACCCGGCGGATCCCACAGCTGACCGCGGCGGCGCCCGACTGCCACGTCGAGCTGCACCCGGATCTCGCCACCCGGATCGGAGTCACCGACGGTGACCCGGTCACGGTGAGGAGCCGGCGCGGATCGACCACGGCGCCGGCCCGGGTGACCAGCGACATCCGACCCGACACGGTGTTCCTGCCGTTCCACTGGGAGGGTCCCAACCGGCTCACCAACCCGGCGCTCGACTCGACATCCCGGATGCCCGAGTTCAAGGTCTGCGCTGTGTCGGTGGCGGCCGCGGATGTGGCCCAGGACGCCGCCGACATCACGGCCCCGGCCGCCGCCGACTCCGGTGCGGGGGCGCCATGAGAGCTGTCGTCATCGGATCCGGAATCGCGGGTGTACGGGTCGCCGAGGAACTCCATCGCCGGGGCTGCTCCGTCTCGGTGCTCGGGGCTGAGCGGCGCCGGCCGTACAACCGGATCCTGCTCTCATCGGTGCTCGCGGGCGCTGCCCGGGAAACCGACGTGGTGCTGCCGGAGCCGGCAGGAGTCGAGGTGCGGCGGGGCGTGGCGGCGGTGTCGATCGACCGGCGGCGCCGTCTGGTGACAGCCGCGGACGGGTCGACGACGCCCTACGACGCGCTCGTCCTGGCCACCGGCAGCCGCCCGTGGCTGCCCCAGATCCCGGGCCTGACCAGCGAAGACGGCGACCTGGTCCACGGCGCGACCACATTCCGCACGATGGCCGACTGTCGCCGGATCATGACGAGCCCAGCACACCGGGCGGTGGTTCTCGGGGGTGGCCTGCTCGGCGTGGAGGCTGCCTGCGGGCTCGCCGCGCGAGGTG
>JBOGDL010000031.1:0-3597 GCA_050701815.1 Micromonosporaceae bacterium
CAGCGGCAATTCACGGCGCTGGATCATCAAGGCGGTCGACGAAAGCCTCAACCGCCTCGACACCGACTGGATCGACCTCTACCAGGTGCATCGCCCCGACCCCTCAACTGACGTGGAAGAGACACTCGGCGCGCTGAGCGACCTGGTGCGCCAGGGGAAGATCCGCGCATTCGGCTGTTCGACCTTCCCGGCGGAGGAGATCGTGGAGTCGCACCACGTCGCCGACCGTCGCGGTCTGATGCGGTTCCGCACCGAGCAGCCGCCGTATTCGATCCTGGCCCGGGGGATCGAGGCCGCTGTGCTCCCGGTCTGCCAGCGGTACGGCATGGGGGTGCTGACCTGGAGCCCGCTGGCGTTCGGGTTTCTCACCGGCAAGTACCGCAAGGGGCAGCCGGCGGACCTGTCCACAGGTCGGCCCGTGATTCGCCCCGAGCGGTTCGACCCATCGATTCCTGAGTACGCCGCAAAGCTCGACGCCGTGGAGAAGCTGGTCGAGTTGGCGGACGATCTCGGCTGCACCCTGCCGCAGCTCGCGGTGGCCTTCGTGGTCGCCCACCCCGGGGTCACGTCCGCGATCATCGGACCTCGCACCATGGAGCAGCTTGAGTCGCTGCTCAAAGGCGCCTCGCTCACCCTGGATGACGCGACAATCGACCGGATCGATGAGATCGTGCCGCCCTGGACCAATGTGTACGACCCGAACAGCGGCTTCCGGCCGGCCGCGCTGGCGGACAAGACGCTGCGACGACGCCCGCTGGCCGATCGCGCCGCCGGTTAGATCCAGCCTGCCGGTGGAACGCGCTGCCCGTTCCGAGGCTGACCGTGACGCTGACTTCCTGCGGCAGCGGATCGACGGGAGGTCGGCCAATAGCGTGCCCTGACCGGAGTCGCCGTGGCCGAGAGCGGGCAGCGACCAGGGACGGCACGCGTCAGAGCGGGGTCGCGGCGGTCCATCGAGACAGCAGCTCGGCGTCACCGGCGACAGCGCGGGGCGGGACCCGCCCGTACATGAAGAGGTAGAGCTCCACGACCGGCGCGGTGGCGGTCGCATCCGCCTCGTACGCGGGCTCAGCCGCGCCGGCTTCGCGACGCTGCCAGGTGTAGCCGGTTTCCTGCAAGGCGATCCGCCACGTGGCCCCGGTGTCGGATGCGGCCAAGTCGAGGGTGCGCCCATCGCCGTTGACCGCGCTCGCGCCCGGGACCCATTGCGCGCTGGGGACGTTGGTGAGGAACTCGCCGATGCCGTCGTCGGCGATCGTCCGCGCCGTCCCTGTGTCCTCGGCGGCGAGGGCGGCCGTCACGTCTCCGGCGGCGAGTGCGAGCGCGGCGTCCAGCCGATGCACCGCCACCTCATGCAGCATCCGCCGGGGCCAGAACCGGACATGTTGATCTGGCCCCCAGGCCCATACGGGCTGGTCAGGGGAGGCCGTACGCAGCACGTCCAACAGTTGCTCGGCGCCCTGCGCCAGCCATCCCGGCAGCGCGTCGACGTCCGAAGGGATGGTGTCGGTGAACCGTCGCATGCGAGGTCGTTCCGCAGCGCTGGTCCGCACCGTCTCGGTGGCCCATCGTTGGACCGCTCCGACGTGCCCCACCAGCTTCGCAAGATTCCAGCCAGGGCAGGTCGCCACCGGGGTCGCCCAGTCGGCCGCCGAAATCAAGGACACGAAACGGTCCACCTGGTCGCCGGTGAGGCGGCAGTAGTCCTGGTAGTCCACGGCGCGGACCCTACCTCTCCCAGCGAGAGGATGCCTGACGCGAATGCCGCCGACTGGTCAGGGCGCGATGTCCCGGCGCCGGAAGAGCGCCAATCCCGCCACCGCCAACCCGGCCGCCACCGCGAGCAACGCCAGGATCGGCCCAGGCGTCGCATCCGCCGCCGGAATCGCCGGCACGTGGCTGAACGGCGACAGGTCACGCACCGGCTCGGGCAGGCCCAACAGGTCGCCGAACAAGCCGCAGGCGAGGCTGACCACCAGGGCGGTCCAGGCCAGCGCCACCACGAGCCGGGGCAGCCCGCCAAACACCAGCACCACGAAACCAGCCACGGTCAGCGCCGCCGGCAGTTGCACCAGACCGGCCGCGGTCAGCACGCCCACGCCCACGTCGCCGCCGGCTGCGGCGTCGGCGAGCCCGGCGCTGAAGCCAGCCAGCAGCAGCATCGCCGCCGCGCCACCCACCGCGCAGAGCAGGTGCGAGGCGATCCATCGGGCCCGGCCGACGGCGGTGGCGAGCAACGCCTCCGCCGGGCCGCCCGCCTCCTCGGAGCGCAGCCGCAGCAACGCCTGGATCACGAAGCCGGCGGCCAGCGCGCCGAATGTGTTCATCATCGCGGCGAAGTACGAGTCGACCAGCTGGGCCACGGCGCCGCCGCTGAGTTGATTGATGAACTCAGCGGCGCCCTTGCTGTCGGACATGCCGTTCTTCACCGCGTCGCCGAGCGTCCCGATTCCGAAGCCGAAGAGGGCACTGCCAATCACCCAGCCGAAGATGGCGCCGCGCTGCAGCCGCCAGGCCAATCCGTACGGGTTGCGCAGCGCGCCGGTGGCCGGGCCCGGTCGGTCCGGTATCAGCCCGGCCCCCAGGTCACGGCGACTCACCAGCGCGAACGCCACCGCCACGGAGATCACCAGCAACCCGGCCGGCAGCGCTAGCGCCCACCAGCGCTCGTCGCCGTACGGGCGCACCGCCGCTCCCCAGCCGAGTGGGGACAGCCACGACACCCAGGAGCTGGTCACCGTGATGCCGTCCGGCGCCCGTTCGCCGAGCGCGTCGCCGACGCCACGTGCCAGGAAAGCCACCCCGACCGCTGTGGCGGCGAACGCGTTCGCGGCGCGCGCGCTGCGGAACAGCTGCGCCGCCACCGCGGCGATCCCGGCGAAGGCCATACCTGTGGCCGCGGTCGCCGCGCCGAAAGCCAGCGCTCCCGGCGTGGACAGGTCATTGGCCACCAGCGCGCCGGTCAGCGCCACGCCCAGCAGCAGGTTCGCCCCGAACGTGACCACCAGCGCGGCGGTCAGCCCGGCGTAGCGGCCCACGCTGCCGGCGCCGATCATCTCAGCCCGGCCTGTCTCCTCGTTCTGCCGGGTGTGCCGGATCACGGCGAACGTGCTCATCAACGCCGCGAGCACCAGCATGAAAGCCAGGTTCCGGAAGTTCGCCAAGGCGCCCAGGTCGGCCCCCACGGGAACCCCGCGCATCACCAGCACCGCTGGGCTGGCGCCGGCGCCCTGGAGCGCGGTGACCCGATCCTGGTGGGTGGGGAACGCGTCAGCGACGGCGGCGGCGCCAGCCGCCAGCAGCACAGCTGAGCCGAGGATCCAGATGGGCAACTGGATCCGGTCCCGGCGCAGCGCCAGCCGGACCAACCGGCCAGTGCCCGTGTAGGCGCTCATCGCGCGCCCCCGGCCGCGTGCTGCGCAGGCTTGCCGGCGCCTGCTTGGCCGGCTGTGGCGGCTGGCTCATCGGCGCCCGGCGCGGCGCCGTAGTGACGCATGAACAGCTGCTCCAGCGACGGCGGCTGGCTGAGCAGGGAGCGAACGTCGAAGCCGGCCAGGTGGCGCAGCACCCCGGCCAGCGCGTCCGGGTCCACGTCGA
>JBOGDL010000032.1:0-9179 GCA_050701815.1 Micromonosporaceae bacterium
GCGTCCAGGTCGTCGACCAGCACCTCAATCCGGATCTTGGGAACGAACTCCACGGTGTACTCGGCGCCCCGGTACACCTCGGTGTGACCCTTCTGGCGGCCGTGACCCTGCACTTCGCTGATGGTCAACCCCGCGACCCCCAGGGCAGCCAGAGCCTCCTTCACCGGATCCAGCTGGAACGGCTTGATCACCGCCGTGACGAGCTTCATCTACTGCTCCTTTCGAACGCTGGCCGTCACCGGCTGCTGCGGCGCCGGCTGCGGGGTGCCCGGCTGCTCCGGCGCCGGCTGTTCGGTAACTGGCTGCTCGGTAACCGGCTGCTGGGTCACCGGCCTGCCAGGCGCCGAAGGCCGGCCAAAGGCGCCAGCGGACAGACCCAGATAGTCGTACGCGGACTCGGCGTGCTCCGCGGTGTCGATGCCGGTCATCTCCACCTCCGGCAGCACCCGGAAGCCGATTGTCTTCTCGATCAGCAACCCCAGCAGGGCCGCCACGGCGAAGGAGTACGCGGCCACCGCCGCCACCCCCAGGAACTGCAGCCCGAGCTGCCCGAGGGCTCCGCCGTACAAGAGGCCCTTGGCGCCGTCCGGGCCGGTGACCAGTTGGGTGGCCAGCAACCCGATCAACACCGAGCCGATCGCCCCGCCCACCAGGTGCACGCCCACCACGTCCAGCGAGTCGTCGTACCTCCAGCGGTATTTCAGCCCGACGGCGAGGGCGCAGACGGCGCCGACGATCAGGCCCAACGCGATCGCTCCCAGCGGCTCCAGCACCGCGCACGCAGGTGTGATGCCGACCAGGCCAGCCACCGCGCCGGACGCCGCGCCCAAGGTGGTGGGACGGCCGTCCCGGAGCTTCTCCACCAGGAGCCAACCGATCACCGCGGCGGCCGCGGCCACCTGGGTGTTCAGGAACGCCACCGCCGTGATGCCGTCCGCGGCCAGCTCCGAGCCGGCGTTGAAGCCAAACCACCCGAACCACAGCAGGCCCGCTCCCAGCAGCACCATCGGCAGGTTGTGCGGTTTGAAGGCCTCCTTCGGCCAGCCCCGGCGCCGCCCCAGCACCAGCGCCAACGCCAACGCCGCGGCCCCGGCGTTCACGTGCACCGCGGTGCCGCCGGCGAAGTCGATCACGCCCAGCTCTCCCAGCCAGCCACCGCCCCACACCCAGTGCGCCACCGGGAAATACCCGAACGTGGCCCACAGCACCGCGAACAGCAGCCACGGCCCGAACCTGGCCCGGTCGGCGATGGCGCCGCTGATCAAAGCCACGGTGATCACGGCGAACATCATCTGGAATCCCGAGAACACCAGGTCCGGAATGCCGCCCTTGTCCCCGGTGTCCACCAGCCCACGCAGGCCCGCCAGGTCGAGGTTGCCGATCACACCGCCGACGTCGTCGCCGAAGGCGAGGCTGTGTCCGTAAACCACCCAGAGCAGGCTCACCACGCCGATCGCGCCGAAGCTCATCATCATCATGTTGAGCACGCTCTTGGAGCGCGCCATCCCGCCGTAAAACAGCGCCAGGCCAGGTGTCATCAGCAGCACCAACGCGCTGGCCGTCAGCACCCAGGCGGTGTTTCCGGAATCGATCTCAGGCACGCTGCCCCCTTTCGGCGGTTCACCTCCGTCGGCAGAGGGCAGCGCTGCCCCAGGCCGAATGCGTCGAGCCTGGCCGATGCCTGTTTCAGTCGATGTTCTGAGTTGTTACGGGCGTGTGCAGCTTTGTTACGACCCGAGCATCTGTGTTACGAGGCGATGAACGCCCCTCCCGCCGGCTACTGGTTGGTCAGCTCGATCGCACGCCGACGATCGCGGAACTGCTCGGCGTGGTCATGATCTCGACAGCGCTCAGCGCAGGATGCTCCAGGTAGAAGAGGCGAAGCTCGTCAACCTCGCCCTCGAAGACCGGGGGCCACTCGGACGATGGGGTGAAATCGTCCAGCATCAGGATCCCGCCCGGCGCCAGCAGATCGACCACCCGCTGACGGTCATCGCGCTTGCCTCCGCCGTCGTAGAAGAACAAATCGAACGGAGCGTGCTCCTCGAGCAGCAGCCAGTCCCCCTGCAGGACCGTGACATAGTCATCTTTTGCGTACCCGGCGGCGACCCGCCGCGCCAAGCCCCGCTCGCGTTCCACGGTCACCAGCCGAGCGCCGTTGCCGAGGCCGCTGCGCATCCAGGCGGTCCCGACGCCGCATCCAGTGCCGCTCTCGGCGATCACGCCACCGGGCTTCGATGCGACCAGGCTCCGCAACAACCGGCCCACCTCGCGGGTGCAGCTCTTCTGGAAACCGAAGCTGGACGCGAGCTTCTCGGCGGCCTCCACACCAGGAGGGACTGGCGGTGAGATGGTCACGTGCGGGATCGTAGCCAGGCCGCAGCGACCTCGTACCGAAGCAAGATCGCTGTTTGGGGGCACAGACTGAAGTCTCACTTCACGGCGCACTCTTGTGCCCCAAAACAGCGATCTTGAACGAGGTCCCCGAGGCCAAGCCGGAGGACGGCGTCAGGACCAGTGTTCGAAGGGCTCGTCGATCTCGTCCCCGGCCAGCAGCCTGGGCAGCAACGCTGGCAACCGGCCCGGGTAGAAGCGTTCGCCGCTGTCAATCACTTCGGCGACGGGCCACCAACGGAAGTCGGTGTAGTCGAGCTTCTCGTACTCGAACCGACCCGACTCGTCGATGTCCGGCCCGGGCCCTGACAGCCGAGCGGTCGCGACCACCTCATGCTGCAAACGCCGCTCCCGGCGGTACCGGTACGTCGCGCTTCGCCGCCAACTCGCCGGGCCCACCTGATCCGGAGTGATCACGATCCCGGTCTCCTCGCGCAGCTCCCGCACGGCCGCCTGCAGGTACGTCTCCCCCGGGTCGATGCCGCCGCCCGGCAGCTCCCACCAGGTGCCGAGGTCGGGGTTGCCGATGTCGTTGGTGAAGAACAGCAGGATCCGGTCGTCGGAGTCGAGCACCACCAGCCGCACCGCGCTGCGCTCCACCACCGGCAAGTCCGCAGGAAGCAGCCGCCGCAGCCCCTCACGGCCCAGCCCGTCGCGGGGCAGCCCATCGTGGGTATCCCCGTCGCGGGACAGCTCACCGCCGGTCGCCCTGTCACGGGGCGGATCGTCACGGAACAGCTCGTCGCCGGTCATCGCGTCAGCTCAACGGAGGGCGTACTCGAGGATGTGCCGTTCGTGATCCAGCAGCCGCAGGTCGCGCATCGGACGCCGGAGGTGGCCCTTGCGCACGATCCGCACGAACGCCGGGTCGCCGGCCGCCGCCATCCGTCGGATCCCCTCCACGTGGTCGATGATCCGCTTGCGGATGACCTGCACCAACCGGTGCCGATCGCGTGGCGTCAACCCGTACGAGTCGGCGAAGACCCGCAGCCGCCGCGGCCGGTCCGGACGCTTCCAGCCCAAGGTGTGCGAGTCCCGATCACTGAACAACGGCACCCAGGTCCAGGCCGCGTACGCCACGTCATAGATCCTCGCCCCGGGCGAGGCGAGGTCGAAGTCGATCAGAGCGAGGGCGCCGTCAGGGCGCCAGATCACGTTGTGTGGCGCCGCGTCGTGATGGCAGATCACCTCAGTGTCCGGTGGCGGCGGGCCGAACGAGCGCCACACCAGGCCTGGCGGGGTGTGGAAGCCGTACTGCGCGTCGTGGAACATCCGCAGCATCTTGGCCACGGTGACCAGCGCCTCGTCGGTGGTCCAGTGTGGCGCGAGCGGGTACTCGCCGCACTCCCCCTCGATGTACGAGAGCACCTCACGGCCCCGGTCGTCCATGCCGAGCGCCCGCGGCGCCCCGTCGAAGCCGACGGCCTCGAGGTGACGCAGCAACGCGTGCACTGCCCGGGTCCATGGCCCGGTGTTACGTCGTACCGTGTCGCCCAACCGCGACACGCTGCTGGTGTTTCCACCGTGCAGGGGGATTTCTTGTTGGGTCACCCGACTCTCCGCGGTGCGTTGGGACTCAACCCGCCTCGCCGACGAGCGCGTCGGCGAACTGCTCTGGGTCGAAGGGAGCGAGGTCGTCGGGCCCCTCCCCGAGCCCCACCAGTTTCACCGGAATACCCAACTGTCGCTGCACCGCGAGCACGATGCCGCCTTTGGCGGTGCCGTCGAGCTTGGTGAGCACGACTCCGGTCACGTCAACCACCTCGGTGAACACCCGGGCCTGTTGCAGGCCATTCTGACCGGTCGTGGCATCCAGCACCAGCAGAGTCTCGTCCACCTCGCCGTGCTTCTCCACGACCCGCTTCACCTTGCCGAGCTCATCCATCAAGCCGACCTTGTTCTGCAGCCGGCCTGCGGTGTCGATCACCACTGTGTCCACCTCCGACTCGGCGCCCCGCCGCACCGCGTCGAACGCGACGCTCGCCGGATCCTGCTTCTCGGCGCCCCGAACCACTTCCGCGCCGACCCGTTCCGCCCAGGTGGCGAGCTGGTCGACAGCGGCGGCGCGGAACGTGTCCGCGGCGCCCAGCAACACAGTACGACCGTCCGCCACCAACACCCGGGCGATCTTCCCGCAGGTGGTGGTCTTGCCGGATCCGTTCACCCCGACGACCAGCAGCACCCCGGGCCGGTCGCCGTGGGAACCGGTGCGCAGGGCACGGTCAAGCTTCGGGTCCAGCGCGGCCACCAGCTCCTCACGCAGCAGGTCGCGAAGCTCACCGCCGGAGCGGGCGCCGAGAATCTGGGTGCGCTCACGCAGCCGTTCGGTGATCTCGGTGGTGGCCTGCATCCCGACGTCCGCCGAGAGCAGCATGTCCTCGACGGCTTCCCAGTCGTCTTCTGACAGGTGGTCACGGGACAGCAGATTCAGCAGGCCCTTGCCGAACACGTTCTGGGAGCGGGACAGCCGGGTGCGCAGCCGCACCAGCCTGCCCGCGGTGGGCTCTGGCGCCTCCACCGGTGTCGGGGCCTCGGCCGGGGGCGCTTCTGGCGCCGGCAGGGTGTCAGTCGCCTGACCGGATCGCTCTGGCGCGGCCTCGTCAACGACGGTCTGACCAGATCGCTCTGGTGTCGTCGGGGGTCGGCGCCGGAGTTTCGGCGCCACCAGCGCGAGCGCGCCGAGAAGCGCCAGCACGGCCACGATCACGGCCACGACCACGAAATCCATGCCCTGAATCCTTCCATGTGCAGTCTCGTTGTCGTCGGCAGCGCCGGGCTGCCTGCTGCCAACGGGGGATACGGGGTGTCCTCGCACGATTCGGCGCGGTTGCCCTGGCGTTGCCCATCTATTTCCGGTACGTGAGCCGCGACCCCCACCGTGCATGGCGACACACGGTCTGGTGATCACGACGCGAAGTGATCACCGTGCCGCCCTTCGACGCGGTTCCCTGACCTGCGGCAGACTGCTGAGATGACCGACGTCACCGCGAGCCCGCAGCTGCTGCTCGGCCCCGTGCTGCGCTGGGTCGATGCGGCTCGCGCCACGATCTGGTTGCAGATCGACCGTCCCTGCGTGGTCGAGGTCCGGGCCGGACCTGCCCGGAGCCAGGGTGCCACATTCACCGCGTACGGGCGCCATTACGCGCTGGTGACAGTCACGGGCCTGCCGGAAGGCGCCGCCACCCCGTACCAGGTGCGGCTGGACGGGCAACCGGTGTGGCCGCCGCCAGGCTCCCCGTTCCCACCCAGCGTGATCCGCACCTTGAATCACGACGCGCCGCTGCGGCTCGGGTTCGGCTCCTGCCGGCACTCCACCCAGCGCGCTATCGACCTGGGCTACCCGCCCGACGCGCTGGACACGTACGCGATCGCGCTGGCCGCCGGCGAGATGCCCTTCCCCGACTACCTGATCATGCTGGGCGACCAGGTGTACGCCGACGAGACCTCGCCGGGCACCCGGCGCTTCCTCCGTCGTCGTCGACGCCGGCGCCGGCAACAGAGCCACCGACCCGCCACCCAGGTCACTGATTTCGCTGAGTACACGCAGCTGTACCTGGAGTCGTGGAGCGACCCTGAGTTGCGCTGGCTGCTCTCCACCGTGCCCAGCATGATGATCTTCGACGACCATGAGGTGATCGACGACTGGAACACCTCGGCGGCCTGGCGCCGCATGATCCGCGAGCAGCCCTGGTGGCAGGAGCGCATCACCGGCGCGCTGGCGTCGTACTGGGTCTACCAGCATCTCGGCAACCTCTCCCCGGACGAGTTGGCCCACGATCCGCTGTTCAAAGCGGTGCACGACGCCGACGACGCCGCCGTGGTGCTGAGAGAGTTCGCGCGCTCCGCCGACGCTGAAGCCGACGGGGCGTCTGGCCCGCGCTGGAGCTACCGGATCGACCTGGGGCGCACCCGGGTGCTGATGCTGGACACCCGATGCAGCCGGGTGCTCGACGAATCCCACCGGGACATGCTCCCGGAGGCCGAATGGCGTTGGCTGCTTGAGCAGCTACCCGGCGACTACGACCACCTGGTGATCGGCTCGTCGCTGCCGTGGCTGCTGCCCCCCGCGATCCATGAGGTCGAAGGCTGGAACGAGACGCTGTGCCGGTCTCCTCGCCGGCGGGTCGCCGCTGCGTCGGAATGGCTGCGGCAGGCCGTGGACCTGGAGCACTGGGCCGCCTTTCGCGGCTCTTTCGACCGGCTCGGCGACCTGCTCGCGGATGTCGCTCAAGGTCGTTTCGGCGCCCGTCCCGCCACCGTGACCGTGCTCTCGGGAGACGTGCACCACACGTACCTGGCTAAGGCGGACTGGTCTCGACGGCCCGGCGGCGCGGCCCTCGCCGCTGCGGCGGCGCCGATCCACCAGATCACCTGCTCCCCGTTGCACCACCAGGCGCCGCATGCCCTCAGGATGGGCTTTCACATTGGCTGGACCAGGGGCGCTGAGCTGATCGGCAGGGCCCTGGCTCGGCTCGCGGGCAACACTCGGGCGTCGATGCGGTGGCACAAGGTCGCCGGCCCGTACTTCCAGAACGCGCTGGGTCTGCTCACGCACCAGGGACGCTCGGCGCACCTCGCCCTGCACGGGGTACGCCGGCCCGCGCCGGGCAGCACCGAGCTGACCACATTGGAGCGAAACCAGCTCTCTTAAGACGCCCGCTTGCCGGACCGCCATTCCGGCGCCAGCACTGACCAGATTTCGATGTCGTGCCGTTCCCCCTGGCGCAGGTAGCTTTCCCGCAGCACGCCATCCCTGCTCATCCCGAGCCGGCGAGCCACCGCGATGCTGGGTTGGTTCGCCGACGAGACCAGCCACTCCACGCGATGGATCCCCCGCTCCTCGACCGCCCAATCGATGATCACGCGCGAGGCCCGGGTCGCCAGACCCTTGCCGATTGCGGACGGCTCCAGCCAGCAGCCCGCCTCCGCGGTGCCCTGCTGCACGTCCATGGTTCGGAAAAGCACCCCGCCGACCAGCTTGCCGTCGGTCCAGGCGCCGTAGATCCGCCCCGCGTCGGCTGCTGTTTTTTCCGCGTACGACTGCAGAAAAGCGCGGCTCGACTCCAGGTCCACAACCACGTCGGCCAGCCCGACATGCTGCCCGATGAACTCCCGCCCCCGGTCAATGTGAGCCAGAAACTCCTCAGCCTGCCATGGCTCCAGCGGGCGCAGCTCCGCGCCGTCATCGCCTAGCGAGATCGCGTACACCGTCATCCTCAACGCGGGACCAGCGCCCACTGCGCTCACGTCAGGCGTAGAACCATAACGGCCATGGGGACACCCTGGCTTGTGAGCACTGGTGACCCGCCATCCGGGTCCCGGTCGAGCCGTCCGGAACCGATGTCGTCTAGCGCAGCAACCTGAAGGCGGGGCCACACCCGTACAGGCGTGGCCCCGCTCCGCCGTCACCAGTCGTACGCGAGGAAACCGATCGCCACGACAGCGAGCGCGACCACGAACAGCGCGCGTCCCAGCTTGAACTTCAGCCATCCCCGGAACGCGGGCGAGATCATCCAGCCGATCGCCACGAACAACACGAGCACACCCGCCAGGCTCACGAACGGGGCCAGGGCCTCAGACACGTCATCTCCTCGCCGGTCAAGCGCATGTTCGGCGCCTGCACTGGGACCGGCACGCGAACCTCAGGCGGGCACCCGCAGCGCCGCGCGCACGTAACGCAGATCGGTCACGCCAGTGTGACGGTACGCCGACAACCCAGCTACGCGGGCGCCCCGTACGTTCCGGTCGTCATCGTCCACGAACATGCAACTTCCCGGCGTGACTCCGAGCGCCTCACAGGCGGCGAGAAAGTATTCGCGGGACGGCTTGCAATGCCCAATGACAGCAGAGTTCACCACGACGTCGAACGCGTCGGTCAGCCCGAGCGCGGTCAGGTCAGCGTCCAGCCGGTCGGTCGCGTTGCTCGCCAACCCCACCGGCACGCCGGCGGTACGCAGCTCCGCCACGAACTCCAGCACCTCAGGCTGCACCCGGCCCCGATACCGGCTCCACTCGGCCACCGCCGCCTGCGCCGCCGACTCCCCGACCTCACCAGCGAGCGAAGCGGCGACGCCGTCCATCCACTCCTGATGCGACACCGTCCCGAGGACCGCCAGCCGGAGCCGATCCGGTTCGAAGGCGATCTCCCGCAACTGCCCTTCGCTCAGCCCGTGGCGCCGTTCCACGTCGGCGATGTGGTCCGGGTCGAAGACCCGCACCACGCCGTCGAGGTCGATCAGCAACGCGTCGCAAGGCTCCCGCAGCACGCCCTCAGACCTCCTCGGTCTCGCGCAGCCGCTGGCTGATCACCTCGGAGACTCCGTTGCGCATGCTCACGCCGTACAAGGCGTCGGCGATCTCCATGGTGCGCTTCTGGTGCGTGATGATCAGCAGCTGGCTGGTCGACTTCAGCTCCCGCATCAGGTTGAGCAGCCGGCCCAGGTTCACGTCGTCCAGCGCCGCCTCCACCTCGTCCAGCAGGTAGAACGGGCTGGGACGGGCCCGGAAGATCGCCACCAGCAGCGCGATCGCGGTCAGCGAACGCTCCCCACCGGACAGCAACGAGAGCCGCTTCACCTTCTTGCCCGGCGGACGCGCCTCCACCTCGATCCCGGTGGTGAGCAGGTCATCGGGCTCGGTGAGCCGCAACCGCCCTTCGCCTCCGGGGAACAGGATGTCGAAGACCACCTCGAACTCCCGCGCGGTGTCCTCGTACGCCGCCGCGAACACCTCAAGGATCCGCTCGTCCACCTCGCCGACCACGGTGAGCAGGTCACGCCGGGTGC